>NZ_CP024091.1:0-316080 GCF_002736205.1 Pedobacter ginsengisoli
AAACAAGAATTATGGTATACTAATGAGCCTATTTTAAGCAATGGAGGGAAGGTAGCTTTTGTGTTTCCTGGTCTGGATGGCTTGGCCGGGGGCGAGGTGCATAGCGTTGCTGAACATTTCAAAATAACCCATCAGGAGTCGTCCGGATCCGGTGGCTTATTAGACGAGGCTTTGAAAATTCTCGAGAAAAGCAGTATTCTTGATACAGCCCTGAAAAAGTTAGGCGTACTGCCTGATATGAATGCAGGGCATAGTTTAGGCGAATGGCTTGCGGCAAGATCTTCTGAACTGGCTGAAGAATCCTCCGTAATGCAGCTGCTGAATTACCTCAATCCCGAAACATTTGAGCTAAAGGATTCCAGATTCATTGCTGTTGGATGTGGAATTGATAAGTTGCAACCTATTATTGGAAATATAGAACAACTATATCTTTCAAATGATAATTGTCCGCAACAGGTTATTCTTTGCGGAACTAATACAGCTCTTGATGAGTTGGTGCCGCTATTAAGGACTAAGCAAATTTTTCATCAGATATTACCTTTTCAGTCTGGCTTTCATTCTCCTTTTGTGGCAGATAAGCTGGATGTTATGCTGGAAGGTATGAAGGATATGCAGTTTAGAAAAACGAAGTTCCCTTTATGGTCGGCAACTACTTTAGAGCTATATCCGGAAGGTTTTGAAGCAATCAGAGCGTTAAGTGTAGAGCATCTGATAAAACCTGTGCGTTTTCGTGAACTTACTGAGCGTCTTTATAATGAAGGTGCAAGGGTATTTGTACAGATTGGATCGGGTGGTTTGATCGGTTTTATTGACGATACTTTACGGGGTAAAAATTATAGTGCTGTATCATCAAACGTACCAATACGTTCTGGTATAGGGCAATTGCAGCGAGTGCTGGCGGCTTTATTTATTGAGGGGAAAGAGGCCGGAATGCAGTTTATGGGTTATGATAACAAAAAGATTGAAACAGGAAAAGGTATTGTATTGCAGCTTGGCCTGCCTATAATTAATAATATTGAAGGGATTAAAGACCTGGCATTAAAGCAAAACAGACCAGCTTATCACAGAGAAACAGTTCTGCAGGATTTAGCTACACATCCTTTAATGAAAGCATTTAATGAAAATGTTGAAGAGATGATCGATATTCAATCCGAATTACTTCATTTATTTAAGAATGGGGTTTCAGCTGATCAAATTGTAAATGCCCCGGACCCCGTGGTACAAAATTCTGGCGTAAGAATTCCGTTTTCTAAAAAACTGGATGTTAGTTTGGATAACTCTCCATACCTGGTAGATCATTCGCTCCTGAGGCAACCTAAGGGATGGCATTGTGTTGATGATATGGATCCCGTAATCCCTATGACCATGATCTTTGAATTGTTTGCTGAAATAGCAGTTGAGCAGTCGCCCAAAGAACAGGTGCAAAAGATTATGAATATAAAGGTGTTTCAATGGATGAATGTTGCAAAACCATTTGTAGAGACAGTTACAGGTGAATGGAAGGATCAGCAATTGGTATACCTGAACCTGGAACGTTTTGCAAATGCAGAGGTATTGCTTACTGATAAACTTCAGGAAGCCCCCTCAAGGGATTTTGATATAGGAAGGATTTTAAATATTGACAGGACAACTGAACAGATATATAATGGACATATGTTCCATGGGCCTGGCTATCAGGGCATCAAAAAATTAATTGCTGTTGGCGAAAAGGGTATCACTGGTATCATTGAAGGTGATACAGGTAAGGGGTCTCTTTTAGATAATGCCGGACAGTTGTTTGGCTTATGGCTTCAACTTACACTTATAAAAGACCGAATTGCCTTTCCCGTTAAAATACAGGAAATAACGTTTTATGAGGACTTCAGAGATCAGAAAGGAAGCTTTGAGTGTACTTGTGTACTTACCGAATTGAACGATGAGTTTGCTACTGCAGACTTTGTGATGAAACGGAATAATAAGATCTGGGCAATAATATCAGGCTGGCAAAACAGAAGACTGGAAATTGATGATGCGTTGTGGAGTGTGTCAATGTCGCCGCTAAATAACAGGCTTTCAGAAGAGATTGCTCCTGGCGTGTTCATGTTTCATAATGCTTACAACAGGGTCGTTTCATGGGATTTTATTTTAAAACGCTATTTCAATCAGGATGAGAAAAAGCACCATAACTCTTTACTGCCAAATAAACGAAAAGAATGGATGATCAGTAGGGTGGCCGTAAAAGATGCAGTACGCAATTTGTTGAACAGGACTAAAAAAGAAGCATATTTTCCAATTGCTTTCGAAATCAGATCCGACGAATTCAGAAAACCTTACCCGCATGGCGACATGACAGATGGAGTACATATCTCTATTGCCCACAAAGGAACTGATGCAGTTGGAATTGCACAATACGATCGTCCGGTGGGTATCGATATAGAAAAGATAGAACCGCGAAGTGAAGGGTTTAGTGAGCTGGTTTTCTCTGAAGAAGAGCGGTTGCTGTTAGCAGATAAAGATATGGCAGAATGGGCAACCCGTTTTTGGGTAGCAAAGGAAGCCTACGGAAAATGCCTTAGCAAAGGTCTGCAGGGAAATCCTAAAGCGTATACCATACAGGAAATCAGAGGAGAAGAATTAAGAATTAACGACATATTCATAAAAACAATAAAACATAAAAATTATATAATCGGATGGACGCAGTAGTATCGACAGCAAAACTGAACAGCAACGAGATCTTTGATCTTATGAAACAATTTATTACAGAAGTGATTGGGGAAGAGTTTGTGGAAGAAATGGATATCACAATGGAAAGCTCTTTCACTAAAGATCTTGAAATGGATAGCATTGAAATTGTATCCTTTTCTGAGAAAATTAAGGCACATTTTGGTGAACAGATAGATTTTACCGGGTGGTTGTCTAACATGGATCTCGATCAGCTTATCAATCTGAATTTAGGAACCATTGTTAATTATATAGAGGAATGCCAATAATAGAGGTAAATAACAGAGGGGTACACGTACAGGAACTGAATAAAGGGGCCACGGAAACGGTCCTGCTTGTTCACGGAATGTTCAGCAATCTTTCTATTTACTATTTCAATATTGCTCCCATTTTAGCGAAGCACTTTCACGTAGTTATGTACGATCTTAAAAGCCATGGCTTAAGCGAAAGAACAGAAAGTGGTTATGATCTTAATAGTATGACTAACGATCTGGTAAACTTGCTGGATAGTTTAAACCTTGGTCAGGTATACCTGGCCGGTTACAGCTTTGGGGGGCTTATTGCATTAAAAATGGCTGTTCGCTTTCCCGAAAAGATAAAAAAACTTACCGTTATAGAGGCTCCAGATCCTAATGACGATAAAACAAGGGATATTATTGATGATTATAGCAGAGAGTTTCTGGAGCACTATGTTGCCAATTTTACAGATACCACAAAGGTAAAAATGGGTAAGCGGCAGATGGAGCGCAACCATCGTATGTATGAGTATCTTTTTCACGAAACCAGTATAAAGAGTGATATGATTCTTGAGAAGGAGTTTTTTAGCGCTGCCGAGATTTCGGATATACAGCAAGACACTTTACTGCTATATGGTGCAAATTCAAATTGCCTGAAAGCGGGTAAGAAATTGAAAAATAAAATAAGAGGAGCATCGCTGCTTGAGGTTAATGGCGATCATAACATTCCTATTCAGGAGCCGGTAAGTATTGGAAATATCATAGAAACTTTTTTTAACAATGGCTAAGTTCGTATTCATAGTTCCACCTTTAACAGGGCATATTAATCCTACATTAAGCATTGGTGCTGTTTTATTGCATCGGGGTCATGAAGTTGGCTGGATTAGCCTGGATAAATCGCTGGCTTTACATCTGCCTAAGGGAGGGCAATTATTGCTGATCGAGTATGATGAAAATGACCGGCAAAAACAAGACAGTGAGAAATATTTGGACATCATTACCAAAAAGATCGTTTACGGTATCGATAGTATCAAATTCCTTTACGAGGAAGTTTTAATTCCTTTGAACAGGCATAGTTATGAAGGTATTGTGGCTTTGCTGGATACGTTTAAGCCTGATCTTATAATTACCGACCATCAGATGTTTGCCGGTGCTATTGCAGCAGTTAATAAAAATATCCCTTATACTACCTCAGTTACCGCACCTGCTGCCATTAAAGTAATGGACGAACTGCCTAAGATCCATGAATGGGAAGTAAATCAGATTGTGGCACTTCAGAAAGAGTTGGGTATTGAAAATGAGCGCTCAATTGCCTGTTCTGATCTGTTGACTATGGTGTTGACCTCTAAAGCATTTTTTGGCGAAATGGAATTGCCTTCTAGTTATCAGTTTGTTGGCCCTGTTATTCATAAAAGAGAAGGACAAACGGCTTTTGATTGGGAAGCGATAAATAAAAGAGCTGGAGAACCGAAAATACTGGTAAGCATAGGAACTACTTTTGATCATGAACATAAAAAGAACTTTTTTACTAAGGTAATTGAGGCTTTTGCTGATGAACCTTTAACTGTGGTTGTCGTTTCAGAACCCTCTTTGTTTGATGACTGGCCACAGAATTTTATTGTTCAGCGCAATGTTCCGCAATTGGATCTGTTACCTTATCTGGATGCTGTTGTTTGTCATGGTGGTCATAATACGGTTTGCGAAACTTTAAACAATGGCTTGCCAATGGTGGTTGTGCCAATCGCGTATGATCAATCACATGTTGCAGGAAGGGTAGTCAGAGTAGGAGCTGGTTTGAGACTAAATTTCAACCGGTTCAAATCAAAACATCTTAAAGATGCTGTCCGGGAAATTTTAATAACTGATTCTTTTAGAAAGGCTGCACAACAAATGGCTTTGTCATTTAAAGAGGCCGGAGGAACGGAAACTGCAGCCGATTTGCTTGTACAGTTAAGCGCAGTAAAATATGTTGAAGTATTAAATAATTAAAGAGAATTATGTCAAAGTTTTTGTTCGTTGTGCCACCTTTTTTCGGTCATATAAGCCCAACATTAAGTATAGGTGCCAGTTTAATTGCTAAGGGGCATGAAGTGAAATGGTTTGGTGTTGCACCACTTTCAGATTCTCATATTCCCGCAGGTGGCGAGTATATCTACCCTGAGGATGATTTGGTTGAACATCACGAAGAGCTTAAAAAAATATTAAAACGTCAGGATGATGGCCCGGCCTGTTCTGGTCCCGAAGTAATGAAACTGGCGCTTGAAGAAACGTATGTGCCTATTGCCCGCATTATGATGAAAGGCCTGGGTAAATTTGCAGATATATGGAAGCCGGATGTAATTATAAATGATTGTATCACTTTTGCAGGTGCATTATGCGCTTACATTAAAGGAATTCCTTGTGTTACCACTACACCTGTTCCGCCTGATGTGATGGGCGATACTGCAAACAGCGCCCCTAAAATATTTGAATGGCAGGAAAACCTGATTAAAGGATTGCAGCGGGAATTTGGGGTGCATGGTGATGAGATTGTAATTCACTCACATAAAATGAACCTCGTTTTTACTTCTGAAGAGTTTGCCGGAGCTCAGGACCCAATGCCTCATATGAAATTTGTTGGGCCTGTTAAAGGAAGGCCAAATCATGCAGATTTTGATTGGGAGCGATTGGAAAAAGCTATTACCCCTAAAGTGTTTGTCTCGCTAGGAACATTATTGGTCGACATTAGAAAAGAGTTTTTTGGTAAGTTGATAACGGCCTTTGCCAACGCACCATTAACTATTGTGGCGGCTACCAATCCCAATATTTTTGAACAGTGGCCCGAAAATTTTATTGTTAACAGCTTTGTACCACAGGCCGAGCTGATGCCAAAAATGGATGCTGTGATCTGTCATGGAGGTTTTAATACCGTTAATGACACTTTCATTAATGGCCTGCCGATGTTAATTACTCCAATTGCCTATGATCATTTCCATACAGCTAAACTCATTGAAAATGCCGGCTGCGGCATCAAAATCCGTTATAAGAGGTTGCGTATTGAGGACATGAAAAAGGCAGTATTTGAGTTGTTGGAAAATCCGGTATACAGAAACGCCTCATTGAGAATTAAAGAGACATTTATTGCTGCCGGGGGGAATGACAGAGCAGTGCAGCTATTAGAAGAATTTGTATGAAAAGGAAACTTCTATTTGCCGAAAGAATGCTTCATGGAAATGGAGACGCACCCTTTAATGCCGTAATCCCTATAAAGTTAAGGGGTAGTTTTGAAGAGAGTAACCTGTGCCATGCATTACAGCAGCTTCAGGCAAAACACCCTTTTTTAAATGCTTTTGTTAAGGATGATGAGCAATCAATGCCCTGGTTTGTAGTTAATGACAGAATTAAACTTAAAATTCCACTAAGAATTGTTACCCGAACCACCGATGATGACTGGAAAACAGAGTCAATGAAGGAGTGGTCTATAGTATTTGATACGAGATCTGGTCCCTTAATGAGATTAGTATGGATAAAAGGCGAAGAATTTTCTGAGTTTATAATGGTTATTCATCACTGTCTTTGTGATGGAGGATCAGCTATGGCAATTTTAGCTGAACTATTGCTCCTTATTGATGATGGTTCTGTTGAGATAGGTAAGGAAGATCCCATTTTAAGAATCGAGGATATTATACCAGGTTCAATTCTTAATAACAGAAAAAAGATCATTAAAGCTAAATTAATTGGTGGTGTAGCAAATTTGTTTTTATGGCTAGTTCCGGTTAAGAAAAAACTGATTGACCGGAAACGTGATTATATGATTCACTGGAAGCTCGAAAAGGAATTGAGTGATCGGTTAATTCGGAAATGCAAATCAGAGGGTGTTACTGTTAACACTGCCTTATGTGTAGCAGTGTTAAATGCTTTTAAAGAAGTTCGTAAGGAAAACTTTCATAATAAAATTTCGCTTCCTGTCGATATCCGCAGGTTTGCACCAAAAATAAAGCGCGATAACATCTTCGCATTTGGTTTAATGCTGGTCGTTTCTGCAGATAAGAACCTTGACTTTTTTGCTGATGCCAAAAGAATGCAGGAGGATATTGATGCCAAAACCGCAAAGCTGGATCCGTATGAAACGATTATGATGATGGAGGAGTCTCATTCATCATTAAAGAACTTCACTAATTTTTTGAAATATGGTAAATCAAGTAACGATTGCATGTTTTCTAATCTTGGTAGAGTGGATATTCCTTATCTGTACAAAAAATTTGCTGTAGAAACTATTTTTAGTCCTTCAGTAATAGGGCCGCTGGGTAATACAACAACACTTGTTACCTCTACTTATCTTGGGCAAATGGACTTTACATTTATCGCCAGCGAAGGATTTATTCCTTATGCTGAAGCGCAGGCTATTAAAGAAAAAATGATGGAAATACTGAATAAACTATGAGAAGGCGTCTGATCATGGGAGAAAGAATCATGTATGTAGATTCCGCTACTCCGTTAAACTGTGTGTTTGCCGTAACTATTCGCGGTAACTTTTCGCTTGAACGGTTACGAAATGCATTGCATAAAGTACAGCAAAAGCACCCTTTATTACGAGCGAGTATAAAGGAAGATGCTGCGGGGGTTCCTTATTTTGTTTCAAGTAATAAGCTTTCTGAAATTCCAATCAGGATTGGAGAAAGAGTTAGTGATGAAGATTGGAAAGTACAATCTAAACTAGAATGGAATAAACTCTTTAACGGGAAAAGTAGCCCCCTTGCAAGAGTAGTTTGGTTAAAAGATGCCGAAGTTTCTGACTTAATGCTTATTTGTCCGCATTGTGTTTGTGATGGGGCTACCTTTGTAGCTTTGATGAGCGAAATACTGGAGTTATTGGATAACCCGGAAAAGGAACTGATCAGTTATTTGCCATTTAATTCTATGGAAGGGTTGCTTTCACAATCATTTAAAGTAAGTAAAGCAAAAGCTTTAAAAGCGAGTTTTTTTTCAGTTGTTGCTAAACTGTTTTTTCTTTTTAAATCTACAAAAGGTAGCAATCCTACAGGCCAGAATTATTTGTTGCATTGGAAATTAGATGCAGAAAAAACTGCCATGTTAACTGCCGAATGCAAAGCTGCGGGGGTAAGTGTGTATGCTGCATTATGCGTGGTTTTATTAAAAGCATTTCAATCCATAAAAGGAAGCAAGGCACATGGCAAGGTTATCTGCCCGGTAGACGTAAGAAAGTTTGTTGCTGAAATAAAGGTAGATCATATGTTTGCTTTTGCGCCCATTGCTGAACTATCCGTGAGTGATAAGCCAGATGGTTTTTGGGATAAAGCGAAAAAAGTAAAAGAGGATCTGAATACAAAGATTGCGGCAATGAATGTTCATGAATTATTACTTATGAGCGAATATTTTCATGGGTCAGTAAAAAAGATGGTAAAGTATTTACAAACCACACAGGGTACCCATGATGTTACCTTTTCCAATATGGGTCGGTTGGGGATTTCTGAAACATATGAATCCTTTCAGGTCGAGACAATATATAGCCCAACAGTTGGTTTCCCTTGGAGAAATCCCAACACCATTGTTGTAAGTACCTTTAAAGGAGAAATGGACTTCACATTTTGTTCGAATGATTCTTTTTTACCCGAAGGTGAAGCAATAGAAATTAAAAATAAAGTGCTGGAACTATTACAGCAAGAGTTGATGATGAATTATGCTTGAAAATTTAAAAAGTGATGATGCGGTATTAAAGAAGCTTGTTCAAAGAAATCTGCCCCTTTATTTTATTCCCAATGTTATAGCTAATACTATTATCCCTTATTTCAGCTTTAAAAATCTCAATGCAGTTCATTTATTTAAAGGTGAGTATTGTATTGCAAGGTTTTTGTTGCCCATGGCCCTATTGTTGCCGTTTATAATCACTTTTGATATTTTAAAAAAAACAATAGCACTTTCTGAAGATGGAAAAACAGGATTTGTACTGCCCCATAATTTTACTAAAAATAAGTTCATGTTTAAGATGGCAGGTATTAATGGTATAGGTACTTCATCAGTTATTTTAGTACTTATGATCCTGCTTCAATTTAGTATTCCAAAAGATTACAGTTTTAATGGCGAATTGCTATCTGTTCTTTTGGGGCTTTTAGCTGGTACATTCTCTATAGTCTTTACACTCTGGCCTATTAAAAAGATTAAGGAGCTAAAAGGCATTTAATAAGCTTTCATTGTAACAGCTTAACAGCTAACAATCATTCTTTGTCAGAAATAAATTAAAAGCTGTATTTTTGCAAGAAAAAAGCAATTGGGAACTTTACTGGATCAGGGAATAAAAGGGTATAAAAATTACGGAACACACCTTAAGGAGAAATACAAGGGGCAACGTGTGTTTAAAGTAATAGTTGATGGTGGTTTTACTTGTCCTAATCGAGATGGCAGTAAAGGCTATGGAGGCTGTACTTATTGCAATGTAGACTCTTTTACTCCTGAGCTTTCAAGAAAGCTACCAACCATAAGGGAGCAGTTAGAGCAGGGAATGGAAAGAGGCAAGAGCTTTTATAAAGCTGATAAGTTTATTGTTTATTTCCAGCCTAATACCAATACTTATGCCCCGGTACATTATTTAAAGATGATGTACGATGAAGCATTATCTATAAATCCAGAAGATGTTGTAGGCTTTTCGGTAGGTACCAGACCAGATTGTATTGATGCAGAAAAGATTGCTTTACTGGAAAGCTATGCTGATCGCTTTGACGTAGACTTGGAGATGGGTATGGAGTCTATATACGACGAAACACTCAACCAGATCAATAGAGGATGCAGTCATGGAGAATTTGTTGAGGCAGTTAAACTGCTCGAAAATAGTAAGCTTGATCTATGTGTACATACCATTTTTGGATTTCCATGGGAAACTGAGGAAATGATGCTGGGATACATTCATGAAATTAACCGTTTTCCTCAAATAAAATTTGTGAAATTTCATCACCTTCATATAGTCGAAGGATCAATTATGGGCGCAAAATATAAAAAGAACCCATTTAAGTTATTCTCATTAGAAGAATATACCGACCTGCTTTGTAAATTAATTCCATTATTAAGACCTGATATCATTATTCAACGCCTATTCGGAATATCAGATTGGGATTTGTTGATTGCGCCTAACTGGGGCTTAAATAAATCTGCCATTCAAACCTACATAGATAAGGAAATTGAGCGCAGAGGTGTAGTACAAGGATCAGAATACATACCTAAATAGATTACCACAAAATTTTATGAACAATTTTATTACTTTGAAACTTAAGGTCACCTTAGTTTTATTTATTTCTGTACTCTCAGCGTTTGCGCAGCAGAAAGATCCGGTATATGTTATTATACCTCAGCCGGTAAAGCTTATTCCTGCTGCCGGTAATTTCCAATGGAGCAATTTAACTAAGGTTGTTTTAACTGGTAGTGATAAAAGTCTGGCACCGGCCTTAAGTGAATTAAAATCTATATCTAAATCAGTGAAGTCAAAAAAACAGGTTGCAAATACAGTAACCTTAACTATTGATGCTTCAATATCTGCAGCCGAAGGCTATAAACTCTCTGTGAAAAAGAATGCCATTACAATTAAGTCCGCCTCCAAAGAGGGTGCATTCTGGGCAATTGCAACATTAAAACAACTATTGGGGACAAACACATTTGTTCCATGCGTTGATATAGAAGATGCTCCCCGTTTTTCATGGCGAGGTATTCATCTTGATGTATCACGTCATTTCTTTGACCTGGCTTACCTTAAAACAATGATCAACAGAATGTCTTATTATAAATTTAATAAGTTTCATTTGCATTTAACAGATGATCAGGGTTGGAGAATTGAGATCAAAAAATATCCTGAACTAACATCTAAAGGTGCATGGAGAGAGATGAATGGACAGGATTCAAGCTGTATTGCGCTTTCTAAAACAAATCCTGATTATGCTATTCCTGAAAAGCATTTCAAAATGATCAACGGTAAAAGAATGTACGGAGGCTTTTATACTCAGGAAGAGATGCGTGGGTTAATTGCATATGCAGATTCAAAAGGGATAGAAATTATTCCCGAAATTGATATGCCGGGCCATATGATGGCTGCAACCAACCTTATGCCTTGGTTAACTTCGCATGGCAAGGGTGGGCAGGCAAAAGATTTCTCTGAACCCTTGTGCCCATGTAAAGAAACAACTTTTGAATTTGCGGAAAATGTATTTACTGAGATAGCAGCATTATTTCCGAGCAAATACATACATCTGGGAGCAGATGAAGTTGAAAAGAGCAGCTGGAAAAATGTACCCGAATGTGATGAGGTGATGAAGAAGGAAGGATTGAAAAGTGTGGATGAGCTACAAAGTTATTTTGTGCGTAGAATGGAAAGGTTTTTTAATAGTAAAGGTAAAAAGCTAATTGGTTGGGATGAGATTCTTGATGGTGGTGTATCCCCAACTGCTACCATGATGTATTGGAGAACCTGGGTGCCTACTGCACCTAAACATGCTGCTGAAAAAGGAAATGAAGTGATAATGACTCCTGGTGAGTTTTGTTATTTTGATGCTCAGCAAGATGGTGGTTCATTGCAAAAGGTATATTCTTTTGATCCGTATAAATTTAACATCTCAGAAAATGAGCGAAAATTTATAATAGGTGTGCAAGCCAATATATGGACAGAATATATCCCTTCTGAAAGAAGATTAGAATATATGGTGTTCCCAAGAATGCTGGCAATGGCTGAAGTAGCATGGTATAAGGGAGGGGTTGATTGGAATAATTTTGAGCAACGTGTACAAAAGCACTATTCATTGCTCGATGCAATGAATGTAAATTACAGGCTTCCGGATCTCGACGGATTCACTACTCAAAGTGTATTTGTTGATAAAGGTAGATTACATATAAATAAACCGCTTGCAGGTTTAACAATAAGGTATACTACAGATGGAACCTTGCCTACTATTCAGTCGAAAATCTTTACCGGAGATTTAACTATAACTAAGCCTGTTCAATTTAAGATAGCTGGTTTTAGACCAAATGGAAACAGAGGAGATATCTATACCATCAATTATGAGCATCAGGATTATATGAAATCTGTGGAATTATCATCACCTGCAAAGGGCTTAAAGTTTTCTTACTATCCACGCTTCTATAAAACAGTAAATGCAATTGATGAAAAAGACCTTGCCAGTGAAAGTATCGCTGCTGCAATAGAAATTCCGGTCGAAAAAACTGCTGGAAGCTTTGCTACCCGTCATAAAGGTTATTTTTATGCGGAAGAAACCGGGATATATTCGTTTGCATTGCGTTCAGATGATGGAAGTGTATTGAAATTAGGAGATAAAGTATTTATAGATAGCGATGGAATGCATACTTCTATTGAAAAATCTGCAGAAATTGCTCTCGAAAAGGGATATCATCCATTTGAGCTTATGTTTCTTGAAGGCGGGGGGGCTATACGTTAAAACTGCAATACAAAACCCCATCGGGTAAGCTTAAGGATGTAGATGCATCCGTGTTCTTTCATTAATATAATATTATTGCTTATCCGAAGGTTATTTTTAAATCTTCGGATAAGTTCTTTTCTCCTTCAGTCTCTTTGAAGTGATACTGGCCATGCCAGAACTTAATATGGGCAAACTACTGCTCACCACTACGGCACCTTCTTTCTTAGTTTCTTTTAACAGCGATATCTTTTTTCTTAAATATTGTTTCTGTTTGGTTTGTCTGTTGCTTTTTTCTGTGTAATTCTTGTTTTTTGCTGATTTTTATGTTTTTGTTAAAAAATAAAGGTCTTTTTTGCTACGTTGTGATAAATATTTAAAAAATTGACTGTGATTTTATTAAGTTTTAATGTTTTTTGGTGTTTATTTTGGTTATTTTTTAGTTTTTATTAGTTTTTATTTCAAAAAATGTATGAATAATTGAAAATTATATCTAGTTTTAGCAAAAAATCAGATAAAGTATAATTATAAACTAGTAAAATCTAACAATTATGGCAAAAGTTTTATTTAAACAGTGGGGTCCATTTGCAGTTTTAATGATAATTGCAGTTATGGCTCTTTTTATTCCCTTACTTCCTAACTTTGATGAGGGAAAATACAGCGCACCTGATATCGCATTTGTATTAATAGCCGCCGCGCTTGTATTTTTGATGACTCCAGGACTAGCTTTCTTTTACGGAGGTATGGTGCATCGTAAAAATGTTCTATCTACTATGATTAAAAGTGTGGTTGCCGCAGGGGTAATTACTGTACTTTGGATAGTCGTTGGCTTTAGTCTTGCTTTTGGAGATACGATCGGTGGATTTATTGGTAATCCAACCACCTATTTATTCTTCCAGGGAGTAAATTCAGGCCCGGCATGGGGGACAATTCCGCTTTCATTATTTGCTGTGTTCCAATTGATGTTCGCTATCATTACTCCAGGGTTAGTTGTTGGAGCTGTTGCTGAGCGTATTCGTTTTACATCTTACATCTTATTTATTGTATTATTCGCCCTGTTTGTTTATTCTCCTTTAGCACACTGGACATGGTCTCCTGATGGTTTCCTTTTAAAAATGGGTGTGCTTGATTTTGCTGGTGGTACTGTTGTACATATCTCTGCAGGTATGGCTGCTTTGGCAGGGGCATTGGTTTTAAAACGCAGAAAATCTCATATCGAGCATCAGGAAGTTCCGCCTGCTAATATTCCTTATGTACTAATTGGTACAGGTTTACTTTGGTTCGGTTGGTTTGGCTTTAATGCAGGTTCTGCTTTGGGCGCTAATGCTTTAGCGGTTTCGGCTTTCTTAACTACTAATACTGCTGCTGGTGCTGCTGGTTTAGCCTGGATGTTCTTTGATGTTGCAAGAGGTAAAAAACCTTCAGTTTTAGGTTTCTGTATAGGTGCTGTAGTAGGTTTGGTTGCCATCACACCAGGTGCTGGTTTTGTAAGTATCCCTTCAAGTATCTTTATTGGTGCAATCGCAGCCGTTATTTCTAATCTTGTTGTTTCATGGAAACAGAAAACAAGTTTAGATGATACTCTTGATGTATTCCCTTGCCATGGTGTAGGTGGTATTGTTGGTATGCTTTTAACCGGAGTGTTTGCTACTAAAACTGTAAACAGTGCTGGTGCCGACGGTTTATTTTATGGAAATCCTGAGTTCTTCTTTACTCAGCTTAAAGGAGCCGTAATTGTAATCATTTTCAGCTTTGTATTGTCTTTCATCATCTTTAAACTTATCAACGTTGTACAGCCAATCCGTGTTACTTCAGAAGAAGAAGAAGAAGGATTAGATGCTTCTCAGCACAACGAGAAATATTCTCAAGGTACTTTGATCGTTGCTTCAACCGGCGCCGAAATAGAAAATACATTTTAACTAACCTAAACTATCTGAATTATCAACCTCAAACCGAAAATTATGAAATTGAAATCAATACTAACCATCACGCTATTATCTGTTGTTTCAGCTACCTATGCTCAGGAAGCCACTGAAGCTCCTTTACAAATTTCGGGTTCAGTTGATACTTATTATAAATACGATTTTTCAAAAGTGTCGAACATCCCAACAAGCTTTGCTCCTGACCAGAACTCAGTTTCAATTGGGATGATTGATTTGGCCTTGAAAAAAACCACAGGGAAGGCCTCTTTTGTGGGGGAATTATCTTTTGGTCCAAGAGGTCAGGGAGGCTCATTAGTGCCGGAAGGAACGGAATCATTTCATATTCAAAACTTGTATGTTAATTATGCTTTTACTGATAAATTTACCATGACAGCAGGTTTTATGGGTACTTTTATAGGATATGAGGTGATTTCTCCTGCGGCCAACTTTAACTACTCTACATCTTACTTATTTACCAATGGTCCGTTCCAGAATGCTGGTATTAAAGCCACTTATGCTTTCTCGCCAAAAGTTAGCTTAATGGTAGGTGCATTTAATGACGCATGGAATAATTATGCTGCAAGTCCTAAATTTGGTGTTTCAACATTAGGCGCGCAATTAATGGTTGCTCCTGTTGAAGGATGGACAGCTTACATCAATCTTGCAACTGGTTACGTTTCAGGGACTGAGATCGATTTAACTACTGCTTATCAGGTTACTGATAAATTTAAATTGGGGTTAAACGCGGCAGATTGGTCTGCCGGACAAGGTCTTAAAGATACAGGTTTTACAGGTGCTGCTTTATATCCTCAATATGCATTCTCGCCAGCGGTAGCGCTGGGTTTAAGAGGAGAGTATTTTAAAGCAAAAAAGAATGGTGGCGTAGCTGCTGGCCCTGATGCGGGAGAGAGTGTTGTTGGTGTAACTTTATCTGGAAATTTAAAAGCCGGAGGTTTAACTTTTATACCTGAAGTAAGACTTGATAATGGTTCTACTGCTAAATTCCTTAAAGAAAGTGGCGCACTTACAAAATCAGCAACTCAGGTTTCTCTGGCTGCTGTTTATGCATTCTAAAAAATACTAACTTATTTTTTAATTTAGGGCTGTCGGAAAATGCTTCCGACAGCCCTTTTTACAACATAACTTATGAAACTATCTTTTCTGTTTTCTTTATTGTTGCTCACGCTCAACTCATTTTCTCAAAACAAGGTTTTGCCAATGGATGAGCACGGTAAATACACTTTTTTGGAGATAACAGAGCTTAAATCTGTGCCAAAAGATATCATGTCGGCCAATGCAAAACGTTTCTTTAAAACAAATTCAAAAATTATAAAACTAAAGTCTGCGCTAAAGGACACTGCTTTTTATGGCACAGGGAAACTGATAATTCAAAAAGGAATAGCAGGTATCGGACATCCCTCCGGAGAAGCGGCTTATACAATTGCTATTGAGTTGCGAAACGGTAAGTACCGGTTTATTTTAAGTGATTTTGTGGTTACTCCTTATGAGCGCGATAGGTACGGTAATTTTGTACCCATTTCTGTAAAAACAGCACTAGAGAAATCGCCAGGTAAGCTTAACCGTTCCGAGTGGGAAAATAACATGAATGCTATCGTAACAGAGTCAAACAAAATTGCCGCTAAGCTCAAAGTTATAATGAGCAATACCCAGACTGAACCTAAGCAGGAAGTGAAACAACCCGCTACGGTTTCAAGAACAGAATGGTAGCTTAATGTACCATTTTGTCGGCACAGGTAGAACTGGCAAAAGCTTCCGGTTTTGCTTTAAAAATAAAGCCCATACTTAATATATAGCCCATGGCCTCGTTTAAGGCTTTGTTTGATTTAAACATCGGGTTAGTATTAATGTCAGCATGTACTTCCAGGTCTACATCATAAAGATCCAAAAGATCACAGATTGAGTAGGCAGTTTCAATAGATTTTTGAACTTCAATAAGCATTCTTTCTTTTATGCTCATTCTTTGAGGGGTTTTCTCCTGATGGATATACATAAAACCCCCATGATGCTCTCTTAATAACACTATTACAGTTGCAAAGTCAGTTAAAGCTCCTTTAACCTGAGAATCTGTACCAATGCAGACTTTAAGGTGATAGCCTTTTTCAGTTTCTCTGATAATGGCCTTTTCTACTTCTTCTAAGATGGGTGCATGGATTACCTCACCACTAAATTTTTTCCAGATCATACGCTAATTGGTGTTATTATTAACAACCCGTATTCAGGTTTCCTAAAAATAAGAGGATTAAATTAAAATGAGGTTAATTTTTTATTGTTTAATTGCTAACAATTGTCTAGTTGTCAACAGTTTAGTTTTTGATTTTGTTGTAGGTTTTAGTGTTTTTAAAATATGCTGGTTATAATATAGTAAATAGAATATTCGTTAAAACAAAACAGCGCTATATGTGATTATATAATATAAATGTACCAATAATAAATTAATCAGATTATAATCATTATGAAGACAGAATTGATAAATGAGTTTTATTTGATGCAACGAAGCAGGGCATCTGTAGATTATAATGAAATGCTTGATGATAGCGTGTATACCCCCATAAGGCGTGTAAATAAGAAAATGACAACATGGATTTGTGAAAGAGGGCACATGCTTATGGATCTTGAGGTTCGGCTAAACAGTTCAATGAAACACTTAAGAAAGAAGTATCTGAAGTTTTAATGCCTTAATTCAGCTATCTTTGCGCCATGATGGTAGAAAAGGTACTGGAAAATCTAAAAATAGCTTCGCTAAATGAAATGCAGAAGGCAGCAGTTGCTGCATCTGAAAAAGGTGGTGATGTAGTTTTACTGGCTCCAACAGGTTCAGGTAAAACAATTGGATTTTTATTGCCCGTTCTAAATAATTTAAATGTCAACATTAAAGGAGTGCAGGCCTTAGTACTTGTGCCTTCCCGTGAGCTTGCATTACAAATTGAGAATGTTTTTAGGCAGATGGCAACTGGTTTTAAGGTGAATTGTTGCTATGGTGGCCACCCGGTTAGAACTGAGCGAAATAATCTGGAACAACCTCCTGCACTACTAATAGGTACCCCGGGTCGGATAGCATACCATCTTCGCCACGAAAACTTTGATGAATCAACAGTAACCACTTTGGTATTGGATGAATTTGATAAAGCCCTTGAGTTTGGTTTTCAGGACGACATGTCATATATCATACGCAGGCTACTTTCATTAAAGCAGCGTTTACTTACGTCGGCTTCGGCGATGGATGAAATTCCGGAATTTACAGGTCTGAGTAGCCAGAAAGAGATTAATTTTTTAAACGATGTAAAAGTTTCTCCTGATTTAAAGCTTAAAAAAGTACTTACCACTGCCGAAGATAAACTAGATACCCTGTTAAAACTGATCTGTAAAATCGGCAATAAGAATACTTTGATTTTTTGTAATCACAGAGAAACTGTTGATCGTATTAGCGATTTGTTGATTGACAAAGATTTAGCCCACGATATATTTCATGGAGGAATAGAACAGGATGAAAGGGAGAGGGCCTTATTAAAGTTCAGAAACGGCAGCATAAAAATTCTTATCACAACTGATCTTGCTTCAAGGGGATTAGATATTCCCGAAGTGCACTGCATTATTCATTATCAATTACCATATACCGAAGATGCGTTTTTGCACCGCAATGGTCGTACTGCAAGGATGAACGCAAAGGGCACCGCATATCTTATTATTGCGGATGATGAAAAATATCCGTTTTTAAAGGCCGAAATAGAAACCGAAAATCTGAAGGGTAGTTTTGTATTACCTGCTGATAGCGACTGGCAAACCTTATATATTGCCGCCGGCAAAAAGGATAAGGTAAATAAAATTGATATTGTGGGCTTACTCCTTAAAAAAGGCGGCCTGCAAAAAGAAGATGTAGGGTTAATTGAAGTTAAAGATCAGTCATCTTATGTTGCTGTGAAACGCAATATGGTTAACAGAATCCTTAAGTCCTTGTCAAATGAGAAGATTAAAGGGCGAAAGGTTAAGATTGAAATTGCAATGTAATTTATTATATAAAAACTCGATATATGAGCAATAACGATATTTTTAAAAAGCTACGTGTAGCACTTGAGCTAACTAACGACGATATTATCAAAATCCTGGAACTGGTAAACTTTAAGATCTCAAAAAGTGAATTGGGTTCGTTTTTTAGAAGCGACGACCATCCAAATTTTAAGCCATGCGGCGATCAGATCCTTCGGAATTTTTTGAATGGCTTGGTTATTTATAAGCGCGGACCAAAGCCTGTTAAATAAATCACCATATAGTGCTCTTTCTTTGCCAAGAAAAAAATATAAATAAATTTTGCTAAAACGGTTTAAATGACTTTATTTGAGTAATAGAATCAAAGCAATTCTATTGCTAACCAAATAGACCTAAATAAATGAACACTAAAACCTCTAAACTTCCCTTTATTGGGGTTGACATAGGCGGATCTCACATTACAGCAGCACACGTAGATAGCTCAACATATAAAGTTATTCATAGCACTATGCAACGTTTACGCGTAGCATCAATGGATAGTGCAGAAGTAATTATTCAATCGTGGGTAGATGCGCTTTCGTCGCTAATAGTAAAATCACCTGAAGAAATTATCAGAATTGGTATAGCCATGCCAGGACCATTTGATTATGAGGAAGGTATTTCGTTGATGAAAGGGATGCAGAAATACGATTCTTTATATGGCTTAAACGTTCGCACTGTTTTATCAGAAAAATTAGGTATTCCGGGCGAGCATATCGTTTTTATAAATGATGCCGAAGCATTTTTAAGAGGTGAACTTGCCTCAGGGGCAGCTTCAGATTTTGAAAGGGCCATAGGAATAACTTTGGGTACAGGACTTGGATCAACAAGTAACGGACAGGGAAGAGTAAAGGATATGAACCTTGCGTTTGCCCCTTTTCTTGACAGCATTGCAGAAGAATACATATCAACCAGATGGTTCCTGAAACATTATAAAGAGCTAACCGGAAAAGAAGCAAAAAATGTTGAAGAATTGCTTGCCACAGCAGATGATTCTGTAATTGAACAATTGTTTGAAGAGTTTTCTACAAACCTGGCTGCTTTCTTAAATGACTTTATTGCTAATGAAAACCCACAGGTTTTAGTAAT
The DNA here is from genome assembly GCF_002736205.1 of Pedobacter ginsengisoli. Classification (NCBI taxonomy): domain Bacteria; kingdom Pseudomonadati; phylum Bacteroidota; class Sphingobacteriia; order Sphingobacteriales; family Sphingobacteriaceae; genus Pedobacter; species Pedobacter ginsengisoli. Next base: position 19,402 of record NZ_CP024091.1, read on the forward strand.
TGGTGGCAATATTGCCAAAACATGGGATCATTTTATTACTAAATTGCAGGAAAAATTAGTTAATAAAACCGTGGTAATAAAGCAAAGCGAGATGTGGGAAGATGCAGCTCTTGTTGGTGCTGCATGTACCTGGATAAGTAATTAGGAAATGAAAAAATGGGGTTTTCTCATCGGCATCTTTGCATTTTTAAGTGCTGAATCAGTTTTTGCAGCTAAGGTTGATACAGTATTGAACTATAGCGCTGCAATGAAGAAAAATATTAAGGCTGTTGTAATTACTCCCGAGGGTTACAGTGAAGGCAAAACATATCCAACAGTTTATTTACTGCACGGCGCTGGAGACGCGTATTCCGGTTGGGTAAATAAGGTGCCGTCAATTAAAGAATATGCAGATCATTATCAGATGATCATCGTATGTCCGGATGGAAATGTTACCAGTTGGTATTTTGATAGCCCGGAAGACCCAGCCTGGAAATATGAAACTTATGTAGCTACTGAACTGGTTAATTGGGTAGATCAAAAATACAAGACCATAAAAGATAGAAAAGGTCGCGCAATCACAGGTTTAAGTATGGGAGGCCATGGTGCGCTATATTTAGCCTTTAAACATCAGGACATATTTGGTGCTGCAGGTAGTATGAGTGGTGGTGTAGATATTAAACCTTTCCCATTGAATTGGGACATTGCCAAGCGCCTTGGGCCTGAAGATAAATATCCTGAACGTTGGAAAGCAAATTCTGTTATCGATTTAACCTATCTGCTAGTCCCTAACAAACTTGCCTTAACTATCGATTGTGGTTCCGAAGATTTCTTTTACAATGTGAACATCAAATTGCACGAAAAACTGCAATACAATAACATTCCGCATGATTTTACCATCAGACCGGGATCTCATAACTGGGATTACTGGAAAAACGCGATCGGATTTCAACTGATGTTTTTTAATAATCAATTCACAAAAAAATAACCTTTTCCCTAAGGAAAAGCTAAAATAAGTATGCATCCGCCGTTAAAGTGTGCCTAAGTAAATGCTATTTGCTATTCTTTTTCTGTCAATTGAAACCATACTAACATAAACCTGCAAGGTTTTACCTGCAAATTGTGGGTTAAAATTGAATATACATTTCTCATCGGTGCGCTTAAAACCTCCAATTAAACCATCTGCTTTATGTAGTTCCTGATTATATAAGATCAGCATTAGCTGATCATCAAAAGAGGCAGGTTTAATATTGTTCTGTAACCAGGTCAGCTTTAGAGTTTGGTTATCAGGTAGCTCCATTGTAATGTTTTTGATCATTGGCAATGCACCCACGCTTAAAATGAGCTTACTGTAATCTATAGTTAAATTAGGGTAGCTTCCCAAAAACGCTGAGTGGTAATTTAAAGAAAATGCCGCACTGATCTCAGTTTTCTGTACTGCATTGTTAGCAAAACCAACATTGATATAAGGGTGAAAAGGAATCAATTGGCTATTAATAAATTTCATTTTTTGTTGGATGGCAATCTGCGCCTTACTGCGTTCTTTTGGTTTCTTTTGCGATACCTCACGGATGTAGGCTATACCCTTCCAGCTTCCCCCAACTATAGGTCCTATTTTTCCGGAAAATGACCCTAAAATTCCTCTCTTAATCTTTGCCATAATATTTATAATTTTCGTTTCTATTTTTGGGTCATATAATTTATCAGCTTCTATACTGTTTTTGAAAAGTATCAAAAGAGCGTGTTTTCAGGCCTGGGTCTAGGAGAGTCTGACCTGAGTCTGAGTTGACTCTTAGGGTTTATTTACTTCAACAAGATCTCATTAATTACCATTTGATGCCTTTTGGTTTTAGAAAATAAAGTAAGGAATATTTATTTACTTTTGGCAGTGGTAGGGGGTGTAACACCCTTGATGTAATATGACCCAAAATCTTAGCCAGAAAGCCCCATTGGGCATTTTATTTTTCTCGAAAAAAAGAAATTATTTTCTATTTTAGACGATAACAAACATAAACTAGAACCACTATAAACAAATTAACTATGGATACTAAAGATCGCAGAAGTTTTCTCAAAGATTTAGGAATGTTATCTGCAGCAGCAGGACTTTCTTCTTTAATTCCGTTCGACACACTGGCGTTCTCTAAAAAAGAATTTTTCAGTATATCTTTAGCTCAGTGGTCGTTGCATAAATCATTGTTTGGCGGTAAGCTAACAAACCTAGAGTTCCCTATAAAAGCTAAAAAAGATTTCGGTATTGATATAGTTGAGTATGTAAGCCCATTTTTTAATAAAAAAGAGACTGATTCGGCGTACCTGAAAGAACTGAAAGGTATAACCCAGGGCGAAGGAATTCAAAATCACCTGATTATGATTGATGGCGAAGGCGAATTGGGTAATCTTGATGAAAAAGCACGTAAAATAGCCATCGAAAATCACTATAAATGGGTAGATGCAGCTAAGGTGCTTGGCTGCAAAACAATTCGTGTAAATGCAGCAGGAAATGGATCTGAACAAGATGTAAAAACGGCAGTGGTTGATGGCTTAGGCAGGCTTACTGAATATGGTAAACAAAATAAGATCAACATTATAGTAGAAAATCATGGAGGGTATTCTTCTGATGGAAAATGGTTGTCGGATGTGATGAAGCAGGTAAACAGCCCTTATTGTGGTACACTGCCTGATTTTGGAAACTTTAGAGTAAGTGCAGACAGAGTGTATGATATGTATCAGGGAGTAACCGACCTGGTTCCATTTGCAAAAGGAATTAGCGCAAAAACCTTTAATTTTAATGAAAAGGGTGATGAAAAAGATATCGACTACGATCGCATGTTTAAAATTATTAAAGATGCAAAATGGAGCGGTATTGTAGGGATTGAATATGAAGGTGATGGTTTGTCGGAAGATGAGGGAATCAAAAAAACAAAAGATCTATTGCTTAGGATACAGAAGCAATATAAATAAACTAAAAAAGAGGCCGTATCATTAATCAAAATCACAGTTCTTAAACAGAATTTAATTCTGAACACCCTCTAACAAGAATAAAAAGACAATAAAAAACAGCAAGTTTCTATTTGAAAATTGCCGTTTTTTATTGAAATGAAGACTGCTATGAAATATTATTTGGCAGCTTCGAAGCTAAATTGAATTATGATACAGGCTCTTTTTCATTAAAAAGTATTATACTAATTTTTTGTACTTAATGCGATGAGGAGTTACATCTCCTAAGCGTTTTTTACGGTTTTCTTCGTAATCACTGTAGTTACCTTCAAAGAAGTAAACCTGAGAGTTTCCTTCGAAGGCCAAAATATGTGTACAGATACGGTCTAAGAACCAGCGGTCGTGACTGATTACTACTGCACAACCGCCAAAGTTTTCCAGCGCTTCTTCTAATGCACGTAAGGTATTTACGTCAATATCATTGGTGGGCTCATCGAGTAACAACACGTTTGCGCCCTTCTTTAAAGTAATAGCCAGATGTACCCGGTTACGCTCTCCTCCGGATAATACACCAACTTTCTTTTGCTGATCGCCGCCGTTAAAGTTGAATTTAGAAACATATGCACGGCCATTTACCGCTTTATTGCCCAATTGGATGTTGTCTAAACCATCAGTAATATTTTCATATACCGTTTTGGCAGGGTCAAGGTCATTGTGCATTTGATCTACATAGCCAAGCGAAACAGTTTCGCCAACGCGGAATGTTCCGGTATCAGGAGTTTCCTGTTCAGTAATTAAACGGAATAATGTGGTTTTACCTGCACCATTGGGGCCAATAATACCTACTATACCTGCGGGAGGCAATGAAAAGCTCAGGTTTTCGAATAATAGTTTATCGCCATAGGCTTTGGTTACATTGTTAGCCTCAATAACTACATTTCCTAACCTTGGACCGGCCGGAATAAACAACTCCAGTTTGTCTTCCCTTTCTCTTGAATCTTCAGATGCCAGCTTGTCATAGTTTGATAAACGTGCTTTAGATTTAGCATGACGCGCTTTTGGTGCCATACGTACCCACTCAAGCTCTCTTTCAAGAGTTTTCTGGCGTTTGCTTTCAGTTTTTTCTTCTTGTGCTAAACGTTTAGCTTTCTGATCTAACCATGAAGAATAGTTTCCTTTCCATGGAATACCTTCGCCTCTGTCTAATTCCAGGATCCATCCGGCAACATTATCAAGGAAATACCTGTCGTGGGTTACTGCAATAACAGTTCCTTTGTAATCTTTTAAGAACTGCTCTAGCCAGTCAATACTTTCAGCATCAAGGTGGTTGGTTGGCTCGTCAAGCAATAAAACATCTGGTTCCTGAAGTAGTAAACGGCACATGGCCACACGTCTTCTTTCTCCGCCGGATAATACAGAGATTTTTGTTTCAGGATCCGGACAGCGAAGCGCATCCATTGCACGTTCAAGCTTATTATCCAGTTCCCAGGCATTTACAGCATCAATTTTATCCTGCAGTTCACCTTGTTTAATCATTAGTTTATCCATTGCATCTGCATCTTCATAAACCTCAGGTAAACCAAACTGCTCATTAATTGATTCGTATTCTTTCAGGATCGCTGTAATTTCAGCTACACCCTCTTCAACAACCTCTCTAACCGTTTTATTTTCATCCAGTTCCGGCTCTTGTGCAAGGTAACCTACAGTGTATCCCGGCGAGAAAACTACTTCGCCCTGAATAGACTTGTCTATTCCTGCAATTATTTTTAAGAGTGAAGACTTTCCTGAACCGTTTAAACCAATAACGCCAATCTTAGCGCCATAAAAAAAGGATAGGTATATGTTCTTTAAAACTTGTTTCTGAGGGGGGTAAATCTTATTTACCCCGGCCATTGAAAATATTATTTTTTCATCCATGCTGGTTATTTCCTATATTTAGGTAATTATTTTAATAGGGATAATTTTATTCTTAAAAAGAAGAAAAAGTACGCGTATGCATTCTGAGCCCCATAGTCAGAGCAAAGATAAGAAAGGTAAGTCAGTAAAAAAGTGGTGTATCAGATATTCGGTTTAAAAAACAGAACCATAAGAAAAACAGATCAGTTTTAACACTAATTTTAAAGAAAATAGATTATGAAAACAGATTTAAGCATTATCCTGGTACATGGCTTTTAGGGGGCTAGACTTGTGGCAAAGAAGATCATTCATCTGGCTGCAAGCCATGCTTCGCTGGTCTCAATGCCTGCAGAAATAGGCGCTTTGATTGATGAAGCAGCTGGAGATTTGGCAAAAAAATAATGTTTTATTTAAAGTCTGCCATTTTGGTAGTTTTTTTATGCTTAGTTTCCAATTTTGACAGCCTGAATAATTGTATAAAAATCATTACATTTATACGACAAAGCAACCTTAATATGTTTAAAACAACGAAATAGACGTTTAATAACTATTGATGTACAGGGAGGAATAGATGGATGGACATAAATGGATTAGTCAAAAAATAGTAACATTTATGAAATAACGTCAGTTCCAACATCTAATAAATAGTCAATGGCGTAATTGTTGATAAAATAAAAAAATCAGGGGTGCTTTTTATTAAACAATTTTTATAGTTTAGAGCATTCCGGATTTTAGAAAGGTATATATGGAAGCTAAATTTTCTCCACAAGTAAAAGACGTGATTTCTTTTAGCAGGGAAGAAGCCCTGAGATTAGGTCACGATTACATAGGCGCTGAACATCTTTTGTTAGGCCTTATTCGCGAAGGCGATGGCATGGCTATTAAGATATTGAAATCATTAGGAGTTGATACTTCAAAACTTCGCCGCTCAATTGAGGATTCTGTAAGAGGGACCTCAAGTGTAACAGTAAATCTGGGCAATATTCCTTTAACCAAACAGGCTGAAAAGGTTTTAAAGATAACATATCTGGAAGCAAAAATCTTTAAAAGTGATTTGATAGGAACTGAACATTTGTTGTTGTCTATCCTTCGCGATGATGATAATATTGCATCTCAGATTTTATTACAGTACAACGTAAACTACGAAATCTTTAAGCAGGAGGTTGAAGTGAATAAAAACGGATTCAAAGACGAGACTCAAAATAGTGCCTCTACTGGTGGTGATGAAGATTACCGTGAGGAAGAGAGCTTTAGTAGCCCTAAAAAGGTTTCTGATATAAAATCTAAAACTCCGGTTTTAGATAATTTTGGAAGAGATTTAACAAAAGCTGCTGAGGAAGGAAGACTAGATCCGATTGTTGGTCGTGAAAAAGAAATTGAGCGTGTGTCTCAGATCTTGTCCCGTCGTAAAAAGAATAATCCAATATTAATAGGTGAACCAGGTGTTGGTAAATCAGCTATTGCTGAAGGACTTGCATTAAGGATTGTTCAACGCAAGGTTTCAAGGGTTCTTTTTAATAAACGTGTAGTTACTTTAGACCTTGCATCGTTAGTTGCAGGTACTAAATACCGCGGACAGTTTGAAGAACGTATGAAAGCGGTGATGAACGAGCTTGAAAAATCTACTGATGTAATTCTGTTTATTGATGAGATTCATACAATTGTAGGTGCAGGTGGTGCTTCGGGCTCACTGGATGCATCAAATATGTTCAAACCTGCTTTAGCAAGGGGCGAAATACAATGTATTGGTGCTACAACCCTTGATGAATACCGTCAGTACATAGAAAAAGATGGTGCATTAGATCGTCGTTTCCAAAAGGTAATGATTGAGCCTGCTACACCAGACGAGACTATCGAGATATTAAATCGTATTAAAGAAAAATATGAGGATCACCACGGTGTAACTTATACTGATGACGCGATTAATGCTTGCGTGGCGTTAACATCAAGATACATTACTGATAGGTTTTTACCAGATAAGGCTATTGATGCTTTAGATGAGGCTGGTTCAAGAGTTCACTTAACCAATATTCATGTTCCTGAGAACATCATCGAAATTGAAAACAAGATTGAAGAGATCAAACTTGAGAAAAATAAAGTTGTAAAAAGTCAGAAATATGAAGAGGCCGCTAAACTAAGAGATACTGAAAAAAATCTTTTAGAAGAGCTGGATCGCGCTAAAGCTGAATGGGAGAATGAAACAAAAACCAAACGCTATACTGTTACTGAAGATAATGTAGCTGAAGTTGTTTCTATGATGACTGGTATTCCGTTACAACGTGTTGGACAAACTGATAGCGTTAAGCTATTGAATATGTACGAAACTGTTGGTCAGAAAATTATTGGTCAGGATGATGCCATTAAAAAATTGACTAAAGCAATTCAGCGTACCAGAGCAGGATTAAAAGATCCTAAAAAACCAATTGGTTCATTCATTTTCCTTGGACCTACCGGAGTTGGTAAAACTGAATTAGCAAAAGAACTTGCCCGTTTTATGTTTGATAGTGATGATTCACTAATTCAGATTGACATGAGTGAGTATATGGAGAAATTTGCGGTATCACGTTTAGTGGGAGCGCCTCCGGGATATGTGGGTTATGAAGAAGGTGGCCAGTTAACTGAAAAAGTTAGGCGTAAACCTTATGCAGTAATTCTATTAGACGAGATTGAAAAAGCTCACCCGGATGTATTCAATATCTTATTGCAGGTACTAGATGAAGGACAGCTTACAGATAGTTTAGGTCGTAAAGTAGATTTTAGAAATACGATTGTGATCATGACCTCTAACATTGGTGCCCGTCAGTTAAAAGATTTTGGTCAAGGTGTTGGTTTCTCTACCTCAGCTAAAGTTAATCAGGTTGATGCGCATTCAAGAGGCGTGATAGAAAGTGCTTTAAAACGTGCTTTTGCTCCTGAGTTTCTTAACCGTGTTGATGATGTAGTTGTGTTCAACTCATTAGGCAGAGAAGAAATATTCAAAATCATTGATATAGAATTAAAATCGTTGTTTGGTCGCGTACATAATTTAGGTTACGAAGTTAAGTTGACCGACAAAGCAAAAGATTTTATTGCCGATAAAGGTTTTGATTCAGCTTTTGGCGCAAGACCGCTTAAACGTGCAATTCAAAAATATCTTGAAGATCCGATTGCCGAAGAAATTCTAAAAGGAGAAATTCATGATGGAGACATTTTAGAAATTGATTACGATAAAGAAGGAGACGTAATTGTTGTAGAAAATAGAAGTCCGGGCAAGAAAAAGAAAAAAGAAGAGGGAAGTGTAGAGTAAAGTAAGGCCTGTGACTTTAAAACGCCTGTTAGATGAATATCTGACAGGCGTTTTCTTGTGTGCCGGGCATGGCAATCAGCTCTAGGGTGCAAGTCCCGAACACACTTTGCAGTAGGAAGTGTTAGCCAATAGCAAGGGTGTCGCAGGCGACTGCGAATCCGAAGGAAGCTGGCGGCAAATATGGGGACTTACGAACAGGAACTGTATATAAGGCGAGGTGATATGGGTGATGTTGCAAGACAAACAAAAGCCCTATACTGCACAGAATATCACTACGTAGATACAGAGGTCACATCCATAGAAAGCGGGTTGCCTTACCCCGGGAGATCTCCCTATAATCTGTCGAGAGCAAGTGCGATTGCTGTAGAAGAAACAATGGACAGTATCGTAATGCCCATCTGGTACAGGGAGAAGTCAGCCGAGGTCATAATACCTATATTTTTTTAGGGAAGGACTGAATGTTGGGATGGCAAAGGAAACAGAAAGTTTATGGCAGAGTGATTACAGCGGAACCACTTTAGAGAACTGCTTACATGATGGTAGGACGGAATCCGAGAGTAGACTGTAAGAGGAGCTGAGCCGAGCCGTGCAACCAATGTGCACAATGCCTGGGAAAGAGTTTTTTTTTAGTAGTATGCTTGAAGAAATATTAGACATCCGAAATGTACAAAGCGCCTTTAGGCAGGTAACCGCCAATAAGGGAGCTGGTGGTATTGATGGTATGCAGACCGATGAACTTCGGGACTACCTGAATATCAACTGGCAGACATTACGGTCTGATATTTTGAACGGCAGTTACCGCCCGAGTGCGGTAAGAAAGGTAGAGATACCCAAGTCTGGTGGGGGAGCAAGGATGCTTGGCATCCCAACGGTCATTGATCGGTTGATTCAACAGTCTATTTCCCAATGGCTGAGTCCGAAATATGAGGGCGACTTTTCTTTCAGTAGTTATGGTTTGCGTCCAAAGCGCAAGGCTCATCAGGCAGTGCTCAAGGCACAGGAATACCTTAATGCTGGTTACACATGGATTGTGGAGCTTGATCTGGACAAATTCTTTGATCGGGTAAACCATGACAAACTCATGTGCCTGCTATCAGGAAAGATAAAAGATAAGCGTACATTAAAGCTTATCCGTTTATATCTGAGCAGTGGTATGATGGAGAACGGGCTTGTTTCCCCAAGAAAAGAGGGCACACCACAGGGCAGTCCACTTAGTCCGCTTTTATCCAATATTGTTCTTCATGAACTGGATGCTAAGCTCGAAGAGCGGGGTCACAAGTTCGTACGATACGCTGATGATTGCAGTATATATGTTCACAGCAGAAAATCGGCAGATAGGGTGATGGATAACATTACCAGCTATCTGGAAGGAGGTCTAAAGCTGAAAGTGAACCGTGAAAAGAGTAAGGTGAGCAGACCATCACAGAGTACCCTGCTGGGCTTCTCGTTCTACAAGACGGGCAAAGATTGGAAAATGAGGATTGCAACCAAGTCTGTTAAGATTATAAAACAGAAACTCCTTGGACATACTAAACGCAATGATCCAATTACTATCATCGAACGGATCAGAAAGCTTGATATGACCATTAGGGGTTGGGTCAACTATTTTTCCATTGCAGGGGCTAAGCATGTGATGATAAGGCTGGATGAAATGACACGGGTCAGACTGCGGATGATCATCTGGAAACAGTGGAAGAATGCAGGATGCCGAAGCCGAAACCTGATCAAACTGGGGGTTGGAAAGCAGAAGGCATTCGAATGGTCTAATAGTAGGAAGTCCTATTGTCGACTGGCACGTAGTCCAATCCTTCAGGGTAATCTGAGTATTGAGTATTTCGCAAAGCTGAAGTACATTGGATTTGCCAACTACTACTATTGGAAAACTGAACACCAAACGAAGTTATTCTAACAAACCGCCGTATGCCGAACGGCACGTACGTGTGGTGTGAGAGGACAGATAGGGAAATAATCCCTATCTTCCTACTCGATTTGTAATGACTTTTGTTAACCACCTTTAACTTAGTGTTTAAATTACACATTTTATGAAATTATATGCGTGTAGATTTTGGTTTATCAATTATTGCCTCTATTTTAGAGAATTAATAGGTTAGATTAAAATATTTGTTGGATCAAATTTTATAAATGAAAGTGAAATTATCATTGTTAGTCCCTTTAGTATTCCTTGCTGTTCAAACTTCTTTGGCACAGGAAAAGCACGAATCTTATAAGCAGCAGTTGGAAGGCACTAAGTTGTCGTTCGATATGGTTGCTGTTCCTGGCGGAGAGTTTATGATGGGGAGTAAAAAAGGAAATGCAGACGAACAACCAGTTCATAAAGTTAAAGTTGCCCCATTTTGGATGAGCACGTATGAAGTGATCTGGGATAATTATGAACCATTTTTATATAAGGATTATGAAGCAGCGCATAGTACTGCACCGATTCCGAAAAATGTTGATGCCATTACAAGACCTACAAAACCATACCTGGATATGACTTTTGGAATGGGCAAAGAAGGACAACCTGCACTTGCAATGACTCATTATAATGCCATTCAATACTGTAAATGGTTGTATGCCAGAACAGGAGTTTTTTACAGGCTACCTACAGAAGCGGAATGGGAATATGCTTGCCGCGCTGGTTCAGTTACCGAATATTCATTTGGCAATGATGCCTCAAAACTAGGTGATTATGCTTGGTTTAATGGGAATAGTGAAGGTAAAACTCATGTTGTTGGTCAGAAAAAACCTAATGCATGGGGCCTATACGACATGTACGGAAATGTGGCAGAGTGGACCTATGATCAATACATTCCTGAGTTTTATGCGTCTGTAAAAGGTGATAAGGCAAATAATCCTGTTGCTATTCCTGAAAAATTGTATCCAAATGCAGTTAGAGGTGGAGCATACAATGACGAAGCTAAAGATGCCCGATCAGCATCCAGACTGGCATCAGATCCAAGCTGGAAACAACTGGATCCCCAGATTCCAAAAAGTAATTGGTGGTTCCCTGAAGCTCCCTTTGTTGGAATGAGGTTGGTTAGACCTGTAACCCCTCCATCTAAAGAAGAAATAGAAGCTTATTACAGCAAAGCACCTATAAAAGATTACTAAGAAACCAAACATACTAAGAACCATATATAAACCTAAATTACAATGAACAATGAAGAACTGCGCGACAAACGCCGCGAATTTTTAAAAACTTCGGCTCTTGTTGCCGGAGGTGTTATGTTAAATGGAGTTGCTTTTGCTAGCGGCGGAGCACATTCATCGGTAGATGACACCATCAAAATTGCTTTAATTGGTTGCGGAGGTCGTGGTACCGGTGCTGCCTTTCAGGCATTGAGTACAAAACAAAACCTAAAACTGGTTGCTATGGCTGATGCCTTCAGCGATAGATTAGAAGGTGCGTACAAAGAAATTTCTGAAAAATTTGGTGCTAAAGTTGATGTTCCTAAAGAACGTAGATTTGTTGGCTTTGATGCTTACAAAAAAGCAATTGCTTTGGCTGATGTTGTTTTATTGGCAACTCCTCCAGGCTTTAGACCTAGTCATTTTGAAGAAGCAGTTAACCAGAGCAAACACGTATTTATGGAAAAACCAGTGGCTGTTGATTCGCCGGGTATCCGTAAAGTCTTAGCTGCTGCTGAAATTGCAAAAACTAAAAAATTAAATGTTGTTGTGGGGCTGCAACGCAGGTATCAAAATAACTATAGAGATGTTATTAAACGTATTCAGGATGGAGCAATCGGCGATATCACGGGCGGACAGGTATATTGGAATAGTGGTGGTGTTTGGGTAAAACAGCGCGAAGCAAACCAAACCGAAATGGAATATCAAATGCGTAACTGGTATTATTTTAACTGGTTATGTGGAGATCATATAGTTGAGCAACACGTTCATAATATAGATATTGCAAACTGGGTTAAAAATGATTATCCGGTTTCTGTTCAGGGTACCGGTAGCCGTGCCTGGAGAACAGGAAAAGATTATGGCGAGATTTATGATAACCACTCTGTAGAATTAACTTATGCAGATGGATCAGTAATTAATAGTCAGTGCCGTCACTTTGAGGGTATTGATAACCGTGTTGACGAAAGTTTCCATGGTACTAAAGGCCGTGTTTTCTTATCTGCAGGTAACGAAGGAAGATTATACGATAGCAAAAATAAGCTAATTTATAACTATAGCTCAAAAGTAAACCCTAATCCTTATCAAACTGAGCATGATGAACTTTTTGCAGCAATTGCTAAAGGCGAATATAAATTCCAGGATGCAGAGCGTGGCGCTAAAAGCTGTATGACAGCTATTATTGGCCGCTATGCAACCTACTCAGGAAAAACAATTAAGTGGCTTGATGCCTTAAAAGCAGATAATAGTTTGTTCCCTGATGAATTAAGCTGGACTGCAAAGCCTAAGTTATTACCTGATGCTAACGGATTGTATCCAATTCCTACACCAGGCCAAACTAAGGTGATCTAAACGTTACTAACGTAATGTTTTCTATAAACAAAGTTTTCATTTTATTGCTACTGTCGCAAATTTTCCTTCTTTTTAAGAAGGATGATTTGCGACAGTATGCTATACACGGATATGCTCAGGGAACTGATTATTCCATTAAGTATTTTGCAAAAGATAGTATTGTAACCAAAAAGAATATAGATAGTATTCTTGTAGTTATAGATTCGTCTATGTCGCTGTATAAATCCTATTCCTTAATAAATAAGTTTAATGCATCTAAGGATGGTATTATTTTGGATCCGCATTTTACCAAAGTAATTACAAAATCATTTGAGGTTTATAAAGCTACAAAGGGAAAATTTGATGTTACAGTTGAGCCCTTGGTACAAGCATGGGGTTTTGGTGCAAAGCCAATAGATAAATTTCCTGACAGTGCTCAGGTAAAAGAGCTGCTTAAGTGCGTTGGTATGAATAACCTGAGCTTAAAAGGTAATTTTCTTAAGAAAAAAAAGGAATGCATAAATGTAGACCTTAATGGAATTGCTCAGGGATATAGTGTTGATGTTGTTGCTGATTACTTAATTAAAAAAGGAATAACGTCTTTTGTAGTTGAAATTGGTGGTGAGCTTAGGATTAAAGGGCCAAAACCCGATGGCACATCAATGCACATTGGGATTGAAGGACCTGCCGATTCACCAAATGCCGAACCGGTTGTGAGACATGTTATCAGTATTAAGGAAGGGGCAATTACAACTGCAGGTAATTATAGAAAATATTTGCAAAAAGGATCCAAAAAAATAACTCATCTCATAGATCCTAAAACCGGATATCCTTTAGATAACTCATTAATTAGTGTAACAATTTATGCTAAGGATGCTATTACTGCCGATGGATACGATAGCCCCATAATGGCAATGAATGTTAAAGAAGCACTCGATTTTATTGCATCAAAAAAGAGTATGGAAGCTTATATTATTTATCATCGTAAAGATGGGAGTGTTACAGATACCCTTACAGCAGGATTTAAAAAAATGATAACAGATTAACCAATTATTAAAGTAAGAACCTAACCAAAAACCAAAAATATGAACAGAATAGAATTTTTAAGAAACAGCTTTGTTGCCACGGGTGCACTTGTAGCCGGGTCATCAATAAATGGACTAGCTGCCGATAAAGCTACTACAGGGCAGGGCCCGGCTTTGGCCGGTAAAACTTTTAATCTTGATTATGCTCCTCATCAGGGTATGTTTAAAAATAATGCTGGTGATAGCTTTCTGGATCAGATTAGATTTATGCATGATCAGGGCTTTCGTTCTATTGAAGACAATGGCTTTTTAGGAAGATCTACTGAAGAGCAAACAAAAATAGGTGACTTGCTTGCCAAATTGGGCATGAGAATGGGGGTTTTTGTGGTTGACGGTGGCGATAACTGGAAAACATCATTAACAACAGGAAAGAAAGAGTTTAAAGATAAATTTGTTGAAACCTGCAAGAAATCTGTAGAGGCCGCAAAAAGATGTAATGCAAAATGGATGACGGTTGTTCCCGGATTTTACGAACGCAGACTCCCTTATGGAAATCAATTTGCTAATGTTATTGATGCAATGCGTGCCGGAGCTGAGATCTTTGAACCGCATGGTTTAATTATGGTACTTGAAACTTTAAGTGATACTCCTGAGTTATTCTTACAGCAAACGCACGAAACCTATGCGGTTTGTAAAGCTGTACAGAGCCCTTCGTGTAAAATTCTATATGATATTTACCATATGCAGAAAACAGAAGGCCAACTAATGGTTAATATTGACAGATGCTGGGATGAGATTGCTTACATTCAAATAGGCGATAACCCTGGAAGAAATGAACCGACAACTGGTGAGATTAACTATAAAAACTTATTCAAACACCTTCATGAAAAAGGATATAAAGGCGTTATGGGTATGGAGCATGGCAATTCTAAACCAGGAAAAGAAGGTGAGCTTAGAGTAATACAGGCATACAGAGAGGTAGATAACTTTTTAGCTTAATTTAAAATAGACCGAGTTGAGCTTGCGGGATTTTAAACAAACCGGAGTTCAACTCGATTTTTTTCTCATTTAGGTGATTCAAGCGGCAATGAAGTTTAAAACTATCTCTTATTAACTGGGCTATATTACCATCGCCCCTCATTCTATTGCCGAATCTGCTGTCGTTTACATTTCCACCATGACAAGATTGAATCATGTGCCATACTTTTTCAAAACGGTCTGGGTAGTTCTTACGTAACCAGTCTTCAAATATCCCGCCTATAGCTCCATTAAGCCTTACAACGGTGTAGCCAGCAGCTATTGCCCCGCAGTTGGCAATTGTTTTTAAGATCATGGGAATTTCGTGATCACTTAAGCCTGGTACCAATGGCGCAACCATAACACCCATCGGAATTCCTGCTTTGCTAAGCTCTTCAACAATTTTTAAGCGTTGTTTGGCAGTAGTTGTTCTTGGTTCCATTTTGGAGCGGAGTTTTTCGTTTAGGCTATTTATAGAAACATATACCATACATAAATTAAGTTTAGCCATTTCCTGTAATATATCCAGGTCACGAAGTATGAGCGCATTTTTAGTAATCATACCAATGGGCTGTTTGTAGGTAAGCGCAATTTCCAATAACTGCCGTGTAATTTTGAACCTTCTTTCGGCAGGTTGGTAGCAATCTGTATTGCCAGACAATGAAATAACAGATGCATTCCAACCTTTACGTTCCAGGAATTTTTTAAATAACACAGGCGCATCTGTTTTTACTATGATTTTACGCTCAAAATCTAATCCTGCACTAAAGCCCCAATATTCGTGCGCATTTCTGGCATAACAATATGTACAGCCATGTTCACACCCCTGATAGGGATTTAGAGAGTAAAGCATACCCACGTCTGGACTATCTACTTTGTTTACAATAGATTTTGATTTGCCAAAAATGAATGTAGTTTTTTGATCCTCTTCCTGCCATTCATCAATGCCTTCATCATGTTCCTTTACATAGTCGTTTTTTGCAAAACGATTATGAGGGTTAAATTGAGCTCCTCTTCCTTTGTGGTAATTATCCGGTGTTTCTTTGTCTAATATCATTAGTTGAAATTACTAAAAATATTAGTATTATTAAATAAAAGTTTTTCACTTTTTTTGTAGTGGAATGTAATCCATAGGAACCATGTCGGCCACCTTTTCATAAGCCCAATAACCTTCATATAAAAAAGATCTGGAATCATGAATGCCCCCGTTTTCATAGAATCGGATTGGGCCATTTGTTAAATTGGCTACAGAGATTTCGTAATTTGGCAAATCTAACGGCCTGAAAATCCAGAATCCGGTTTTTGAATAAGCTAAAGACTCTCTTTCCTTCGTATAGATCACACAGAGTGCATCGGTATAATTAAGAAGCCTTAAGTTTTGATTGTAGTAGTGAACCAATGTGTCTGGAAGAACCTCGGCACGGTCAAGTTTATCTATATATTTAGGCATATCCTGCTGCTTTTCCCAAAAGTTAACCTGAGCTGTATCTATTTTGGCAGCAGTTTTAAAGAGGCCGGTTTTTGGAGGGATGGTTCTTAGTTTGGTTAATTTTTCGTTTATCACCTTATCCGGATAACGGTTAGGATTAAGAACTTTTACCATTTTATTAATAATGAAACCTTCCCCTTTGGTTTTATTCTGATAAAGGGATTTAAAGAAATGTTGCGAAGAACCATAGTACGCAATTTCGCGATTGATTGTGTATTTTTTCCTTCGCGCTGATGAGGCCTTTAGCTCTTCAAAAAATGGATGCCCGGAGTAATAAATAATGCGTGTTCTTGAATTGTACTCAAAATAATCGAGCATGTATTTTAATCGATAGCCAAGGGCCTTATTTTCCACTATTAGGAACTCATCTGTTTTTACGGTGAGCAGGCTTTTGCTGCCATCATAATCAATATTAAGAACCTGGGGATTTAATATTTTACATTGAGCGGCATTTGGAGACTTGCCTATAAAGAACTCTTTAAACTGCTCTATATATTTCGCTCTGTTAGGGTCTGCCCTAATCACTACCTCGTTTAACTGAACGGTATTCTCTTTTAAGATTAGTTCTACCTCTACTGATTTGTCGGAAATGACAACATTTTTTGAATAGGGCAGGTAGCCAACCATTTGGACAAGGATGTCGTAATTTCCTGGTTGCAGGTTATTTATTTTAAAGCGGCCATTATTATCGGCTGCGGTAGCTATTTTGTAGCCGCTAATGTAAACACCTGCACCAGGTAAAGTTTCTTTCTGGTCTCTGACAACACCACTAATTGAAAATGAATTTTGTGCATAAGTAGCAATAGAAAAACAAATTAGTGAAACGGCTAATAATAATTGGCGGATCATAGTTGTCAGGCTAAAGGATTATTCTTCTAATCCCATTTTCTGCATAACAATATCACTAACTCCGGTTGATGAATATCCTCCATCATGGAAAAGATTTTGCATGGTTACCATACGCGTCAGGTCAGAGAAAAGAGTGATGCAATAGTCTGCGCACGATTCAGCATCAGCATTGCCTAATGGTGCTATAGCGTCTGCGTAGTCATAGAAATCGCCAAAACCTTTAATACCTGAACCGGCAGTTGTTTTAGTAGGTGATTGAGACACAGTATTGATACGTACTTTTTTCTCCAAACCATAATGATAACCAAAGCTGCGTGCAATTGATTCAAGCATCGCTTTAATATCTGCCATATCTGTATAAAATGGATATGTTCGTTGAGCAGCCATATAAGTTAAGGCAACAACACTGCCACCTTCGTTTATTGCATCAAGTTTTTTAGCTACAGCCAGCATCTTGTGAAATGAAAGAGCAGACACATCTATACCCTTTTGATAGTAGTCGTAATTGAGTTCTGTATAAGGAATTTTTTTGCGAATGTTTACACTCATACCAATTGAGTGAAGTACAAAGTCGATTTTACCACCTAAAATTTCTTGCGATTGTGTAAACAGATTGGTAAGTTCATCTACATTGGTAGCGTCGGCAGGAACGATCTGAGAGCCTGTTTTTTCTGCCAATGTATTAATTTCGCCCATTCTCATAGCAATAGGGGCATTGGTTAAAACAAATTGAGCGCCTTCTTCATGTGCCTTTTCTGCAACTTTCCAGGCTATTGAATTTTGGTCTAATGCACCGGTAATAATACCACGTTTACCTTTTAGTAAGTTATACATATCTTTTTAGTTTTGTTTTTTCTTAAGATTTAGTTTATGCCAAGTAATTCCTGGGCATTTTTTATAGCCGAGGCGCCTGGGTCTTTGCCACTAAGCATTTCGGCAATTGCTTTAATCCTGTCTTCCGATTTTAATTTTCTGATGCCGGTGGTAGTACGTTCACTTTCTTCATTTTTATAAACAAAATAATGTGCATCACCTTTGGCTGCAATTTGCGGTAAGTGCGTAATGCATATTACCTGCATGTTATGTTCCAGTTCGCCAATTACATTACCTACGCGAACAGCCGTCTCGCCCGAGATCCCGGTATCAATTTCATCAAATATTAAAGTAGGCAATGAGGTATGTTTTGCCATTATGGACTTAATTGCCAGCATGAGTCTTGATAACTCTCCTCCCGATGCAACTTTACCAACAGGAGCAGGTGCTTGTCCGCTATTGGCAGCAAATAATAAGGTGATGGTGTCTTTCCCATCAACATTTAATTCTGCAAGTGCGCCCTGTTCAATTTTAATTTTAGCATTAGGCATGCCAACCTGCTTAAGTACTTTAGCTACCTCATTTTCAGTGCTGGTTATAGATTTACTTCTATTTGCCGAAAGCTCGGTGGCTTTGCCAGTAAGCAATTCCTTCATTTCGGCTATTTCTTTTTCAAGTCGTTCAATCTCTTCATCCCCACTTAATAACTCACTTAGGTTTTTAGATAATTGTGTTTCAATAGCCAGTAATTCTTCAATAGAATTTACCCTGTGTTTTTGCTGAAGGTTGTAAATAATATCTAAACGAGAGTTGATCTCTTCAATTCTCGAAGGATTAAAAATTATTCCTTCTTCAAATGCAATAACTTCCTGGGCTATATCCTTAATTTCGATAAGAGACGAACGCAAACGTTCATTTAATGCGCCATAGTCAGCGTTAAACTTCTCAATACCCTGAATCTGGTTAATGGCCTCTTTAAGCAAAGGGAGAACAGAAATTTCCTGTTCGCTCAATATATTGTTACTATTTACCAGACTTCTTTTAATGTTTTCGGCATTGTTGAGCATCTGTAGCTCAGCCTCAAGCTGTTCCTGCTCATCAGATTTTAAAGATGCTGCTTCTAATTCATTGAAAAGAAATTGCTCATAATCCTGGCGACTACGCGCATCAGTCATGGCTCCCTGTAATGTTGACAGCTGCTGCTGAGCTTTTTTATAAACTTTATATTCTTCGCGGTATTGAGCAAGCAATGTGTGATGATTGGCAAGGGTATCAACAACAAATAGCTGAAACCCCGGATCATTTACCTCCAAAGTAGCATGTTGCGAGTGGATATCAATAAGCCTCTCGCCAACTTGTTTCATTACGGTTAAGGTAACAGGGGTATCATTTATGAAAGCTCTTGACTTTCCATCTGTAGATATTTCTCTTCTTAATATACTTTCGTTATAAAAATCAATATCATTTTCCTCAAAAAAGGATTGTAATGTAGTATCATTAAGCAGAAATTGACCTTCGATAATGCATTTTTTAGCCTGATTAAAGAAATATTTAGTTTCTGCACGCTGACCCAAAATAAGAGAGAGCGCGCCAAGCATGATAGATTTACCTGCACCTGTTTCGCCAGTGATGATATTTAAACCTTTATCAAGTTCAAGATCAACACTATCAATTAAGGCATAGTTCCGAATTGAAAGTTTTTGTAGCATATTACTTTGCTAAATTATAAAAACTTAGGCAATGGATGTTTATTCTTAGAAACAAAAAAAGCAGAAGATTTCTCTTCTGCCCTCAATCTAATTTTATTGTGTGGTTTAATGCTTTGTAGTATTCAGTTTTTGGTATGCTTAAATCCAATCAGAATCTGATTTAATGCCTTTTTTCTTTTTAATACTATCAATTCCTTTGTCAAAATTCTTTTTTAGTTCTTTATATTCAGGTGAGTTTTGCAGCTCTTTAATTTCCTCTATATGTTTTTTAAATTCTGGAGAATTCATTTTTTCCCGCATTTCATCCACGTTTTTCCGGATCTCTGCTTGTTGCTTTTTCCATTCCTCAGAATTAAACTTTTTGCTCATCTCTAAAGCGCTTTTTTGAATTTCAGCCTGTTGTTTTTTCCACTCCGGAGAATTAAACTGCTTACGCATATCCATAGCAATCTTCATAACCATTTCCTGGTTTGCCTTGAACTCTTTCGAATTCATTTTTTCTCTCATCTCATCCACGTTTTTCCGAATCTCAGCTTGTTGTTTCTTCCATTCTGCAGAGTTGAAATGTTTAGCCATTTCAGCAGCATTTTTTTGTACGTCTTTTATTTGTTGCTGGAATTCAGGCGATTTAATAAAGGCCATACTTGCATTGGTTGCCGAATCGAAATTGAATTTGTAATCAAACTTAAAGTCATTAATAAATGATTCGCTAACTACCTCCTGTCTTAAACTATCAGGCATTTCTTTAATAGAATTGTATTCCTTTTTATTTCCTTTAGCATCAACAGTTACAATTTTGAACTTGTTTTTTTTCTTTGTAGTATCTGTTTTTATATGGTCGTTATCACAATCTTCGCCAACAATCGGAGCCAGCAAGGTCTGTATTTTTGATTTAATCGCGATCCCTTCAACATCAATCTTTTTACTGTGTTGATCTTCCTTATTTACAGTCGGAGCTTTCTTTGCAGGGCTAATCCATGCTAAGGATATTATTGTTGCTATTGTTAATGTTATAGCCAAAATCTGTTGTTTGGCATTCATATAATTCGTTTTCATATCTGTTATTCTTTTAATGCGTTGATATAAATGTTGTTCATTTCCTGTAGCGGCCATAGAAAGTACAGGAGTGGTTTTGTTTTTCAGTATTTCGAGTTTTAAAAGAGCGTGTGCATAGGTTAGGGGGCTGCCGGTAAATTTTAAAACCAGATCATCGCATGCATGCTCACGTTCAATATTTATAAGTCGGCCACCCAGCCATACAAATGGGTTAAAGAAAAGTATAGTCTCTATACCGGTTTTTATTAGGTTTAATAGATAATCGTTTCTCCGAATGTGCGAAAGCTCATGAATTAATATTGCTTCTACTTGCTTAATATCCAACTGAGATGCCAATGCGATTGGAAACAATACCACAGGTTTTATGTACCCGATAACCAGAGGCACATTTACCCTTGATGATAAGTAAAATTCAATATTCTGGCGTAGGTGCAATTTGGCCACCATAGCTTCAAAAACCGGAACCCATTGGGTAGGTACAGAAGTTCGGTCAGCCCATTTTAAATCCAGTAATTTTTTATATCCAATACCCAGAACAAATAGCTGAAATAATATACCTATACTATAGATGCTTACCAGATATGGGAAAAAGTTTTCTGTTATGCTGCTCATATCCTGCGGTAAATGGATAAGGTATTCTGATTGCTTAACCGGAGAAACCTGACCTGCAGCAACTTCAATGCTATTTAGCGGGAGCTTAAATAATGAAAAGAAGGTAATGCAAAATCCTAAAAATATAAGACATAATGCTCCGTAGGCCATATTGTGCTTTATTTTTGCATCCATTTTAGGAAACGCACTTATAGCTGCCACCAATACTCCATAGATAATGGCGCCTTGCCATAAAGAGTGGAAGATACTCCATCCGGTAGCTTT
Source organism: Pedobacter ginsengisoli (assembly GCF_002736205.1). Lineage (NCBI taxonomy): Bacteria > Pseudomonadati > Bacteroidota > Sphingobacteriia > Sphingobacteriales > Sphingobacteriaceae > Pedobacter > Pedobacter ginsengisoli. The sequence continues at coordinate 40,792 of NZ_CP024091.1, forward strand.
AATCAGATTGTTTACTATTGCTTCCATGTGTTTATAGTTGGTTCTTTAGGTTTGTTATTTGCTTAATTCATCTAAATATTTTTTTATTGAATCAATTTCATCCTTGCTTGCATTGTGGTTTCCAAGTGCCTGCATTACCAATCTTGCTGTTGACCCGTTAAAAACATTATCGATCATTTTGTTTACCAGATGTTGTTCCGTTTTTTGCTGATTTAAAAGGGCAGTATAAATGTGTGTTTTAGAAGAAGTATCCCGCGCAACAAGCCCCTTTTCGTGCATAATCTGCATTAGTTTAAGTGTAGTAGTATAACCAGAATCTTTGCTTTTCTCTAAAATTTCGTGAACGTCTCTAACCGTACAGTTACCCTTTTCCCACAATATCTGTAAGATCTCTAGTTCGCTTTCTGTAGGTTTAAGGTCTGATGATATTCCCATATTTTATTTGTACGAATTGTTTCGTATTCAAATGTACGAATGTATTCGTATAAACAAAATATTTTTAACATTTTTTTATTAATTCTTTTTAAGGCCTTGATTAAGAGTGGGAATTGCCTGGTTAAGCGTTTCGTATTTATTGATGTTGGCTGGGTCAATCTGGACAAGCAGATTGTATGCTTTTATACGGTCTGATGGATCTCCGGTTGGAATAGAAAATACATTTACAACCTCATCTGCTTTAGTAGAAAAGTAGAAGTTAGGGAAAATTGAACCTAATTTCTGTTTGTCCATTTGCTTTAATCCGGAAAGCAGGGTGATCATTTTTTTTACTCCACGCCCTGTATTATCTTGTAAACGATCAAGTCCATTAAAATGGTAATCATAAATAAATACCCTCAAGTCCTCAAAAGTTTTATTAAGTAAATTCTCATTTAGCCAGTAACGGTTGCGCAACCCATCAAATGCTTTCCAGCCTTTATTTCCAGAAACCTGAGCGTTATTTAGAATGGTAGATGCTTTTTTATAGAAAGGAGTACCACCAAGGTGGCTAAAGCTGTCTTTATCTAAGCCAATAATAGTATAAGCATAGTAGCTTAGTAAAGAACTAAGATTGGAAATATAGGTTTGATCAGAAAAATCTAATGACTGGCCTTCAGCATAATTGAAATCAAAGTCTTTATCACTTAGATTGAGAAGTGTGCTATTGTATGCTGATGCATAAACAGGCCTGCTCGATTGAAGCTGTGCTTCGGCTTTGTACGCAGCACTGCCATCCCAGTCGGTAATAGTGATTACAAAATTACATTCAATACGCTCTTGAGGGCTGTAAGTATCATTAGTCCACTTATTGTTATTTAAGAACTCCCTTATTGTGGTTTCAAGTACCTCCAGATTTCTTTTATCCATATTTGGAACTGTAGGAGCCTGAACCTGAACCCGGGCATTTAATTCCTGTGCATTAACAAAAGGTGTACAAATAAAAAGGAAAAATAGAAGAACTAAGTAGCGTTTTTTCATGCTTAAACAAGCTTTAAGATTTCATCGCAAATGTCTTTGGCGACCTCTGTTTTCGATTTCATCTCAAAAACTGTCTTTTCAAATGCTTTATTAAAGATAGTTATTTTATTGGTATCCATCTTAAAACCGGCCCCTTTGTCATTTAAAGAATTAAGGATAATCAGATCAAGATTTTTTCTGATCAGCTTATCTTTGGCGTGTTCTTCTTCGTTTTCAGTTTCTAAAGCAAAGCCAACAAGTATCTGATTTTCTGTTTTTAGTTTACCTAGGGTAGCTAAAATATCTTCAGTTTTTTTTAATTCCAAGTTAAACTCTGAGCTGCTTTTCTTTATTTTCTGGCTGGCTGTAGTTACAGGTGTATAATCGGCAACGGCAGCACTCATTACCATAATCTCAGCTTTACGGAATTCTTTTTCGCAGGCGGCCAGCATTTGAGCAGCACTAACAACATCGATTCTGTTGAGTTGCAATGAGCTTTTCTCGGCAGTTGGACCTGTAACTAAAGTTACCTCAGCCCCTAAACGAGCAAAGCGCTCTGCAATTGCAAACCCCATTTTACCAGAAGAATGATTTCCTATAAAACGTACCGGATCTATGGCCTCGTAAGTGGGGCCGGCCGTTACCAATACTTTTTTGCCGGATAGGGGAAGGCCTTTGCTTATTGTTTCCAATAGAAATAGAACAATGTCTTCAGGTTCAGCCATTCTGCCTTCGCCATACAAACCACTCGCCAATTCTCCCTTACCAGGAGCGATCAGAAGATTGCCATATGATAACAATTTCTCTATATTGGCTTGAGTAGATTCATGTTTCCACATGTCCAGATCCATGGCTGGAGCAAATAGTACCGGACACTTTGCCGAAAGGTAAACCGCAGTAAGTAGATTGTCGCACAGGCCGGTGGCCATTTTTGCCAAGGTGTTGGCACTTGTTGGGGCAACGAGCATGTAATCAGCCCAAAGGCCTAGCTCTACATGATTGCTCCAAACACCTGTTTCTTCTTCAAAATATTGGGTGTAAACAGGATGTTTTGATAGCGTTGCAAGAGTGAGTGGGGTAATGAAATTTGCCCCACCTGCAGTAAGAATTACTTTGACGTTTGCGCCAGCCTTTACCAATAGTCTTACCAGTGTTGCCGATTTGTATGCTGCAATACTGCCGCAAACGCCTAGAATAATGTTTTTATCTTTTAGCATGGTAATACCTATGCACGATATTATTATTGTTCTTTAGTAGGATTTCTGTGGTAAACTTTATCGTTCAGAAACTCATCGATAGCAATTAATGACGGTTTTGGTAAACGCTCATAATGCTTGCTGATCTCGATTTGCTCTCTGTTCTCAAAAATCTCTTCAAGATTATCATTAGAAGATGCAAACTCGGCTAATTTGCCATGAAGCTCTTCTTTCATGTTATTAGAAATTTGATTAGCCCTTTTAGAAATAATTACTAAAGACTCATAGATGTTTCCGGTTTTTTGATCCAGATCATTAACATTTCTAGTAACCGTAGTATTTGGTATTGCGGGTTTATTCGTACTCATTATCTGTTGGGTGTTTTAATTGTATTAATAGCACTATCTCTTTTAGCTTCTTTTGTTAATTGAGATTTATATTTTTCATAATTAGCAAGGCGTTCAGCTATAAAGCGTTTAGCACTTTCTATTCCATCCTGACTGTCTTTTTTTAATGCATTTGCTTCTTTCAAAAGCTTGCTTTCAGGGTGAGCTTCAGCAAATTCATCAGCATAAGTGATGGCCTCTGTAAAACGGTCTTCCTGACGATCTTCAATACTATTTTTAGCAAAAGCATATTGCGATTTGATCATTAGCAAATCCATTTCCTCTGAATATTTAATATCAGGGTAATCGATTTGGGCATTTTTTAGTGCAATAACAGCAGCTCTGTAGTTAGATGCTTCGCCTCCGTTACCACCAATCTCATAATACATTTTTGCATTTGCAAAAGCTTTATCTTCTAGCTTGGTACGTAAAATGCCTATATATTTTGCTGCCTCAACCGCACGCTCACTTTTTGGATAAAAGTTGATAAAGAGCTGCAAAGCATCAATAGCTTTATAAGTATTTTCCTGATCCAGACTAGGTCTTGGAGAATCCAGATAATAACAATATGCACTCATATATTTGCATTCCTCAGCGTATTTACTAGTTGGATAGCTGTCTGCGAATGATTTGAATTGATATCTTGCTGTTGTGTAATCTCTTATTTTAAAGAGAGCTAACGCGTAATAGTAGTTTAATTCCTCCGCCTCAGCTCTTCCTCTGTATTTTTGAGACAAGTCTTCAAATAATATCAATGCTTTAGAATAATTCTTCTTGTTATATAGCCTCATAGCCTCTTGATACTTTTTTCCTACATCGTTGCTCAGTCTGATTTTCTCAAACTGACTTTTACAACCTGCAATAGTAAGGGCTATAATGGTGAAACTTAATAATAATACGTGTTTAATTTTAAACATTCTGCAAAGATAAGTTAATAATACGATACCGTCAATTAAAAATAATAGGACGCTAAGCTATGTAAAGGCATTCATCCTGTCAAGTGCTTAACATAATTTAACGTTTCCATTTTCATAAGCCATATACATATACTTTAATACCTCATCATTTATGTCTTCTTTATAATATATACGTATATGGTGATTGTAATCGTCACTTCCTGGAACTGGCTTTATTTTTCGAAAGCACAGATTGTCTTCATATGGCTGTTTAAATGGGAATACAACATCTATAAAGTTTTTGCCAAACTGTATAATGTAAGCGAAGTTAATGCGCGATGAGAAAGCTATCATTGTTTTAGTAGCATGAAATTTTACATCACCTAATTGTTGATAGCAGGAAACAAAGTGATCGAATAGTTCAATTGACATAGCTGATTTTCCCTGAAGAAATTCTGATAATGATTTATTGTTATCCATGTTAAGTATGGCAATGGTATCTTTTTATAAAGGTAATTTATTTTTTGGTTAGATGATTCTGGGGCTTTTCATTTGATTATTTGTTAGTTCCTTAGATTTTTTGGGATTTTGGTGTATTAAAGAGACGACTTATTTACGACTCCTGAACGAGTTTGAGACGACTTTGAACGACCCCTGGTCATTTTTCAGGCCATTAAAGGTGTGATGTTGGCTGATGGAAAGGCGTTAGTGTGATAGGGCGAAACCTTAGCTATAGTATATAATATATACCCCGATGTTACCCATGTTTTAAGCTGCTGTTATTTTTTCTTGTTGTTTTTAAGGGTGTTATGGATTATTGGGGTAAAAATGGGTGATTTAAGTTTGGATAGTGGCTGGATTTTTCTACTTTTGCATCCCGCTTCGGAGGAAGGGCAGCATTGAGAGAGGGAAGGTATAGGAGAGAGAAAAAAGCTGCAGGAAATTTGAAAAAAGATTTGCGAAGAAGAAAAAGATTTCTACCTTTGCAGTCCCAAACAAAACGGGAGTTATCAAACGGAGTTTGTTAACGATAAAAAGAAGATTGAAAAGCGTTAGTGGTTAAACAGCAAGCGGGGAACAATACGACCTTGCAGCCAACATAAGTCATTAGCGATTAGATATAAGAAAGGGGATCCGTGAGGTGACCCGCGAAGTTCATTAAAGAGATGTCATTTATCAACGTAGCGAGGTAAGAAAGTACGATTTCAAAGTACATGAAACCGTTGCTATTATTTTAGAGTCAGGTTCTGACAGACAATACAAAAACAAGAATACAGACTATTATTAACAAGTTAAGAATGGTCAGTGATTCAAACTATAACATTTTACAATGGAGAGTTTGATCCTGGCTCAGGATGAACGCTAGCGGCAGGCCTAATACATGCAAGTCGAACGATACCATCTGGCTTGCCAGATGGGAAAGTGGCGCACGGGTGCGTAACGCGTATGCAACCTACCTTAATCAGGGGGATAGCCCGAAGAAATTCGGATTAACACCGCATAAAAACACAGGATAGCATTATCTAATGTTCAAATATTTATAGGATTAAGATGGGCATGCGTGTCATTAGCTAGTTGGCGGGGTAACGGCCCACCAAGGCGACGATGACTAGGGGATCTGAGAGGATGACCCCCCACACTGGTACTGAGACACGGACCAGACTCCTACGGGAGGCAGCAGTAAGGAATATTGGTCAATGGAGGGAACTCTGAACCAGCCATGCCGCGTGCAGGAAGACGGCCCTCTGGGTTGTAAACTGCTTTTATTCGGGAATAAACCACATTACGTGTAATGTGCTGAATGTACCGAAGGAATAAGGATCGGCTAACTCCGTGCCAGCAGCCGCGGTAATACGGAGGATCCAAGCGTTATCCGGATTTATTGGGTTTAAAGGGTGCGTAGGCGGCTTATTAAGTCAGGGGTGAAAGACGGTGGCTCAACCATCGCAGTGCCCTTGATACTGATGAGCTTGAATGGACTAGAGGTAGGCGGAATGTGACAAGTAGCGGTGAAATGCATAGATATGTCACAGAACACCGATTGCGAAGGCAGCTTACTATGGTTTTATTGACGCTGAGGCACGAAAGCGTGGGGATCAAACAGGATTAGATACCCTGGTAGTCCACGCCCTAAACGATGAATACTCGCTGTTAGCGATATACAGTTAGCGGCTAAGCGAAAGCGTTAAGTATTCCACCTGGGGAGTACGCCCGCAAGGGTGAAACTCAAAGGAATTGACGGGGGCCCGCACAAGCGGAGGAGCATGTGGTTTAATTCGATGATACGCGAGGAACCTTACCCGGGCTTGAAAGTTAGTGAATGATCTAGAGATAGGTCAGTGAGCAATCACACGAAACTAGGTGCTGCATGGCTGTCGTCAGCTCGTGCCGTGAGGTGTTGGGTTAAGTCCCGCAACGAGCGCAACCCCTATGTTTAGTTGCCAGCACGTTAAGGTGGGGACTCTAAACAGACTGCCTGTGCAAACAGAGAGGAAGGAGGGGACGACGTCAAGTCATCATGGCCCTTACGTCCGGGGCTACACACGTGCTACAATGGATGGTACAGAGGGCAGCAAGCTGGCAACAGCAAGCGAATCTCAAAAAGCCATTCACAGTTCGGATAGAGGTCTGCAACTCGACCTCTTGAAGTTGGATTCGCTAGTAATCGCGTATCAGCAATGACGCGGTGAATACGTTCCCGGGCCTTGTACACACCGCCCGTCAAGCCATGGAAGTTGGGGGTACCTAAAGTATGTAACCGCAAGGAGCGTCCTAGGGTAAAACCGATAACTGGGGCTAAGTCGTAACAAGGTAGCCGTACCGGAAGGTGCGGCTGGAATACCTCCTTTCTGGAGTAGGCCAGACTACTCGCTACGTAAATGATATAATGACAGAAGATCTCAAAAAGAAAACCCATAGGATGAAGCATCGTTTAGTGCTCCATACTGCAGTATAGACATCAAGTCCCGTAGCTCAGTTTGGTTAGAGCACTACACTGATAATGTAGGGGTCAGCAGTTCAAATCTGCTCGGGACTACAAGATTAATCTTAAGGGGGATTAGCTCAGCTGGCTAGAGCGCCTGCCTTGCACGCAGGAGGTCAACGGTTCGACTCCGTTATTCTCCACCATCACCGTTACCTGTTATAAAAGGTAAGGAAATAGGATATCCTAAGGGGTATCCCGGGCTAGAAAAGTTCTTTGACATATTGGAAGAAGTTAAAAAAGAAGAGCAAACAACAATAGAGACGTTGTTTGACCTGAGGAATACCAAAAGCAAGCAATTGCATGAGGTTTACTAAAGAGATAACGACAATCAAAAAAGCATTTCCATAGGCGCAAAAGGCTATGGAGAGAAGAAAGTAAATAAGAGCACACAGGGGATGCCTTGGCTCTCAGAGGCGATGAAGGACGTGATAAGCTGCGATAAGCACTGGGGATTAGCAAATATGACTTGATCCGGTGATTTCCGAATGGGGTAACCTGGCTGGTTGAAGACCAGTCGTAATATACGCAAACCTGCCGAACTGAAACATCTAAGTAAGCAGAGGAAGAGAAAATAATAATGATTTCCTGAGTAGTGGCGAGCGAAAGGGAAAGAGCCCAAACCAGCTATGTTACGGCATAACTGGGGTTGTAGGACTACGATGTGATTATAATGCGATGAAGTGGAACAGGATGGGAAGCCTGGCAATATAGAGTGAGAGCCTCGTACACGTAAGTACCATTAGTCTAGTAGTATCCTGAGTACCGCGAGGTCGGAGACGCCTTGTGGGAATCAGCCGGCACCATCCGGTAAGGCTAAATACTCCTGAGAGACCGATAGTGAACCAGTACCGTGAGGGAAAGGTGAAAAGAACCCCGAACAGGGGAGTGAAATAGAACCTGAAACTGTGTGCTTACAAGCGGTCGGAGCGTCCAGGTGGCGTGACGGCGTGCCTTTTGCATAATGAGCCTACGAGTTACTCTTCTCTGGCAAGGTTAAGTGTTTCAGACACGGATCCGAAGCGAAAGCGAGTCTGAATAGGGCGTATAGTCAGGGGAGGTAGACGCGAAACCTTGTGATCTACCCATGGACAGGTTGAAGGTGCGGTAACACGTACTGGAGGACCGAACCGATAAACGTTGAAAAGTTTCCGGATGATCTGTGGGTAGGGGTGAAAGGCTAATCAAACTGGGAAATAGCTCGTACTCCCCGAAATGTTTTTAGGAACAGCGTCGTGGTAGAGTTAAATAGAGGTAGAGCTACTGATTGGGTGCGGGGGAGTCAAATCCTACCAAATCCAGACAAACTCCGAATGCTATTTAATATACACGGCAGTGAGGCGCGGGGTGCTAAGGTCACGCGCCGAGAGGGAAAGAACCCAGACCATCAGCTAAGGTCCCCAAGTTACAGTTAAGTTGAACTAACGAGGTCCGATTGCATAGACAGCTAGGATGTTGGCTTGGAAGCAGCCATTCATTTAAAGAGTGCGTAACAGCTCACTAGTCGAGCGATCGGGCATGGATAATAAACGGGCATAAAATTGTACACCGAAGCTATGGGTAATATTAATATTACGGTAGGGGAGCATTCCAGCGGCAGCGAAGCTATGACGTAAGTTGTGGTGGAGCTTCTGGAAAAGCAAATGTAGGCATAAGTAACGATAAGGCGGGCGAGAAACCCGCCCACCGAAAGGATAAGGTTTCCTGATCAACGCTAATCGGATCAGGGTTAGTCGGGGCCTAAGGAGAACCCGAAAGGGAAATTCGATGGACAACGGGTTAATATTCCCGTACTTTTTATAACTGCGATGTGGGGACGGAGTAGTGACACTGCCGCGATCTGACGGAATAGATCGTTGAAGGCTGTAGGTATTGTACCGGTAGGCAAATCCGCCGGTGTAGCTGAAGGCTGATAGTACCGCAAACCTTCGGGGGCGTGGATAGTGCAGGTAATCAGACTTCCAAGAAAAACCGCTAAGCTTCAGGTTATAAAAACCCGTACCGCAAACCGACACAGGTATCCGGGAAGAGAATTCTAAGGTGCTCGAGTGAATCATGGCTAAGGAACTCGGCAAAATGGCCCTGTAACTTCGGGAGAAGGGGCGCTGGTAGCAATATCAGCCGCAGTGAAAAGGCCCAGGCGACTGTTTAACAAAAACACATGGCTTTGCAAAATCGAAAGATGAAGTATAAGGCCTGACACCTGCCCGGTGCTGGAAGGTTAAGAGGGGATGTCAGTCGTAAGGCGAAGCATTGAATCGAAGCCCCAGTAAACGGCGGCCGTAACTATAACGGTCCTAAGGTAGCGAAATTCCTTGTCGGGTAAGTTCCGACCTGCACGAATGGTGTAACGATCTGGGCGCTGTCTCAGCCATGAGCTCGGTGAAATTGTGGTCCCGGTGAAGACGCCGGGTACCCGCAACGGGACGGAAAGACCCCATGCACCTTCACTACAATTTAACATTGACATTGGATACAGGATGTGTAGGATAGGTGGGAGACTATGAAGCGGCGTCGCCAGGCGTCGTGGAGTCAACGTTGAAATACCACCCTTTCTGTATTCGGTGTCTAACTCCGCTGGTCGGAGGACATTGTTTGATGGGTAGTTTGACTGGGGTGGTCGCCTCCAAAAAGGTAACGGAGGCTTTCAAAGGTAAGCTCAATACGCTTGGTAACCGTATGAGGAGTGCAATAGCATAAGCTTGCTTGACTGTGAGACAAACAAGTCGATCAGGGTCGAAAGACGGATATAGTGATCCGGTGGTTCTGCATGGAAGGGCCATCGCTCAAAGGATAAAAGGTACGCTGGGGATAACAGGCTGATCTCCCCCAAGAGCTCATATCGACGGGGAGGTTTGGCACCTCGATGTCGGCTCGTCACATCCTGGGGCTGGAGAAGGTCCCAAGGGTTCGGCTGTTCGCCGATTAAAGTGGCACGCGAGCTGGGTTCAGAACGTCGCGAGACAGTTCGGTCCCTATCTGTTGTGGGCGTTGGAATTTTGAGTGGGGCTGACCTTAGTACGAGAGGACCGGGTTGGACTAGCCTCTAGTGAATCTGTTGTTCCGCCAGGGGCATTGCAGAGTAGCTACGCTGGGAATAGATAAGCGCTGAAAGCATCTAAGTGCGAAACTAGCCACGAGATGAGAATTCCATATAGGACCGTAGCAGACTACTACGTTGATAGGTTACAGATGTAAAGATGGTGACATCAAAGTCGAGTAATACTAATAATCCGAAGCTTTCAAGAGCAGTAAACTGTTGTTTGTTCTTCAAAACTTAACTTCTTTCAATAATATGTCATTTGTTAGATCAGAGCTGGTATTTACCACTTATGATGTGAACAATTAAAAATATTTAGGTGCCTATATCGGTGGTGTCCACCTCTTCCCATTCCGAACAGAGAAGTTAAGCCCACCAGAGCCGATGGTACTGCGGTAACACGTGGGAGAGTAGGTCGGTGCCAAATCTTAAAGCCAAAACCCTGTAATGTTAAATTACAGGGTTTTGGCGTTTATAGACTCATGAAATATTTTCTTCATTAATCTGCAAAATAATAGGATGAGTCTTTGGATTATTTCTTAATAAAGTATTACCACAACCTTCTTTGTGCAATAAATTTGGTATATTTGATACAAATTTAAATTATATAAACGGATGAATTTATTCGAGGAAAAGAGAAGGGAAGTAATGTTACATATAGAAGGCTATATGCTAGATATGATGCAAACATATCTGAAACCAATTGATACAAATTGGCAGCCATCTGATTTTTTACCTGACTCTACCAGTGAAACATTCTATCAGGATATAAAATTATTGCGTGAGAACGCTAAAGATCTTTCTTATGATCTAGTAGCTGTTCTAATAGGTGATACCATTACAGAAGAGGCATTGCCAACTTATGAGTCGTGGTTATGCATGGTTGACGGTATTACCAGAAATGAAGAAGGCGGATGGATGAAATGGGTACGTCATTGGACGGCTGAAGAAAACAGACACGGCGATTTATTAAATAAATATCTTTACTTATCGGGACGTGTTGATATGCGTCAGATGGAAATATCAACTCAGTATTTAATTGCTGATGGATTTGATATTGGAACAGGCCATGACCCGTATAGAAACTTTATATATACCAGTTTTCAGGAACTAGCTACAAATATTTCTCATAGAAGAGTTGCCTCTTTAGCTAAAAAGGATGGTGATACCTTACTTTCTAAAATGTGTGGAGTAATTGCTTCGGATGAGGCTCGTCATGCTAAGGCTTATAAAGATTTCATGACGAAGATATTTGAGGTTGATCCAAATGAGGCAATGGTTGCTTTTGAGGATATGATGAGAAAGAAAATTGTAATGCCAGCTCATTTTTTGCGTGAAATGGGTATGAAGATTGGCCAAACATTTGGACACTTTACTGATGCTGCACAACGTTTAGGCGTATATACTGCGCTGGATTATGTTGAGATTATGCAGCAGTTAATAGAAGAGTGGAAGCTTGAAAGTATGCGTGATTTAAATGAAGCTGGTGAAAAAGCACGTGACTATATCATGGCGTTGCCAAACAGATTATTGCGCGTAGCTGAGCGGATGAATAACCCATCAATAGAATATAAATTTAGCTGGATTCACGCTTAATTACATATTTCTTCTGTATTGCCCACCAACTTCATAAAGGGAGTTAGAAATTTGTCCTAAAGAACATATTTTACTGACTTCCATAAGTTCATTAAATATATTCTCCCCGGCAACAGCCGTTTTTTGAAGCTTTTTAAGTGCTGATTTTGACAGGTTTAAATTTCTGTCTTGAAAGGCCTTAAGTGCTCCAATTTGATATTGTTTTTCTTCTTCGGTTGCCCTAATTACTTCTCCTGGGATTATAGTAGGTGAACCATTTTTATTTAAAAAGGTATTTACACCTACAATAGGATATTCGCCGGTATGTTTTAAGGTTTCATAATATAAGCTTTCTTCCTGTATTTTACCACGTTGATACATAGTTTCCATAGCTCCTAAAACTCCTCCTCTGTCATTAATCCGCTTAAACTCTAACAATACCGCTTCTTCAACAAGATCAGTCAGATCTTCGATAATAAAAGCTCCTTGTAGTGGATTTTCATTTTTAGCTAATCCAAGCTCTCTGTTGATGATAAGCTGAATAGCCATGGCTCTGCGTACAGATTCTTCTGTTGGGGTGGTTATAGCCTCATCATAAGCATTTGTATGAAGTGAATTACAATTATCATATATTGCGTATAATGCCTGCAGGGTTGTACGTATATCATTAAAATCGATCTCCTGGGCATGTAATGAACGACCAGAAGTTTGGATATGATACTTCAGCTTTTGAGATCTGTCATTACCTTTATACTTATTTCTAATAGCTTTTGCCCATATACGTCTTGCTACCCTCCCAATAACTGAATATTCAGGGTCTATGCCGTTAGAGAAGAAGAAGGATAGATTAGGTGCAAAATCATCGATGTTCATTCCCCTACTAAGGTAATACTCAACAAAAGTAAAGCCGTTACTTAATGTAAAGGCAAGCTGTGATATGGGATTGGCACCTGCCTCGGCAATGTGATACCCGGAAATTGATACAGAATAGAAGTTGCGTACTTTTTCAGTAATGAAATAGTTCTGAATATCGCCCATCATTCTTAATGCAAATTCAGTAGAGAAAATGCAGGTATTTTGTGCCTGGTCTTCTTTAAGAATATCTGCCTGAACGGTACCACGTACCGTACTTATTGCATGGGATTTGATCTTAGCATATACATCTAAGGGTAATACCTGATCACCGGTTACTCCCAGTAGCATTAGGCCGAGACCATCATTTCCTTCTGGTAAGGAACCATTATATGTTGGTCTGGCCTGGCCTTTATTCTTATATATAGAATTAATTTTACTTTCTATTTCTTCCTGTAAGCCGTTTTGAATTATGTATTTCTCGCATTGCTGGTCTATAGCAGCATTCATAAAAAAGGCTAGCAAAATAGGTGCAGGCCCATTAATTGTCATAGATACGGAAGTTGATGAAGCGCAGAGATCAAAGCCAGAGTATAACTTTTTAGCATCATCAAGGGTTGCTATGCTTACACCAGAGTTACCTATTTTGCCATAAATATCTGGACGTATATGTGGGTCTTCTCCGTAAAGTGTTACAGAATCAAAAGCTGTAGACAGGCGATGTGCTGGCTGACCTAACGATACATAATGAAATCTTTTATTTGTCCGTTCTGGTCCGCCTTCTCCTGCAAACATACGGGTTGGATCTTCTCCCTCGCGTTTTAGTGGGAAAACTCCTGCAGCATAAGGAAATTCACCTGGTACATTCTCTGTTAGTAACCAATTTAAAATATCGCCCCAATCCTTATAGCGCGGCAGAGATACCTTTGGTATTCGTAATTTAGACAGTGACTCATAAAAGAGTGGCTGTTTAATTTCTTTATCCCTTACTTTGTATACAAAGAACTCTTGTTGGTATTTAGCTTTTGTTTCTGGCCATTCCCGTAATAGTTTTTTGCACTCTCCATCCAGCTGCTCTTCCAGCTGTTGATACAATTCTTTTAAGGTAGTGGTTAGCTGCTCGTCAGTTGAAAGATGAATCACACCTTGTAACTGATATAGTTTTCTGGCTATTGTGGTTTGCTTATTTACCCATTCATTATAGGTTTGACTGGATTCAGCTATTTCTGCGAGATATCTTATCCTATCAGGCGGTATAATATAAATCTTTTCAGATTGTCCACCTATAAGTTCCATTTGGGCTTTAAAATCGGTACCAGTTTTCTCTTTTATTTTTTGCATTAAGGCAGTAAAGAGGTTGTTCATGCCCGGATCATTAAACTGGGAGGCCATAGTTCCATAAACAGGAATACTATCGTCATCAGCGTTGAACAGATTGTGATTACGTTTGTATTGTTTCCTCACATCACGTAAAGCATCCAGCGCACCGCGTTTATCAAATTTATTTATTGCAACAAGGTCTGCAAAATCTAGCATATCAATTTTTTCCAATTGTGTGGCCGCCCCGAATTCAGGGGTCATCACATACAACGAAATGTCGCAGTGTTCGGTTATTTCCGTATCAGATTGTCCAATACCAGAAGTCTCAACTATAATGAGATCGTAACCTGCAGCTTTACAGATATCAATACTTTCCTGAACATTTTTTGAAAGTGCTAAGTTGGCTTGCCTTGTAGCCAGTGAACGCATGTATATTCTGGGATTATTAATTGCATTCATCCTGATCCTGTCTCCAAGTAAAGCACCTCCGGTTTTGCGTTTGGATGGATCAACAGAGATAATTGCAAGTGTTTTATCTTTTACTTCTATTAAAAATCTTCTTACCAGTTCATCAACTAAAGATGATTTGCCCGATCCTCCTGTTCCTGTAATGCCCAAAACAGGAGCATCGTTATTGATGGTTAGTTTTTTTAACTCATTTACAAAAGATTGAGCAGCATCAGGGTCATTTTCTGCCACTGTAATTGCAGCTGCAATACTTTTGATATCTTTTTTAGGGATAGTTTTTAACTCCCCATTTAACGATTTTGTAGTGATAAAGTCGGTCTGCTCAAGCATATTATTGATCATGCCCTGTAAGCCCATTTTACGGCCATCATCAGGAGAATATATCCTTGTAATACCGTAAGCCTGTAATTCGGCAATTTCTGAGGGCAGGATTACCCCGCCGCCTCCGCCAAATATTTTGACATGAGATGCACCGCGTTCCTGCAGCAAATCATACATGTATTTAAAATATTCAATATGGCCACCTTGATAAGAAGTCATTGCAATGCCTTGAACATCTTCCTGTATAGCACAGTTTACCACTTCTTCAACTGAGCGGTTATGTCCCAAATGTATGACCTCTGCCCCCGAGGATTGAAGAATCCTCCTCATGATATTAATTGTAGCATCATGGCCATCAAATAACGCAGCTGCAGTTACAAAACGGATTTTGTGTTTGGGCTTATAGATTTCAATTTGTTCCATATCTGGTTTTATAATTGGTATTCAAAGGTAACAAAAAGGCCACTCAAAATTTACTTGAGTGGCCTTCTTACATCTGTAGAAAATATTATTGGTGTGTTAACTCAGTTATTGGTTCTCCTATACAGCCACTAGGCATCTGAATACGGAGCATTGCAGCTAAGGTAGCTGCTATATCTGTCATGTAATGCGTTTTATTGGTTTTTCCGGGTTTTACATTCCATCCCATAAATACACACGGTATGTGCGAATCATATGGGAACCAGGCACCGTGAGTTGTTCCCGTTTTGCCTCCCTCGAAATAGTTTGATTTCAGAATATAATAGATATCGCCGCTTCTAAGTGCATTGTATCCATTAGTAATGGCTTTCTTTATAGGTTCAGGTAGGGTTGAGCTGGCTACTTTGGTAACATCTACAGCATCCATAATACCATCTTGTTGTTTCAATGTTTCAATTGCCAGAGCTTTTATTGCATCAAAATCAGCATTTGCATCTTTAATTGCCTGATGATTAAAATAAAACTGGCTGTTTGCAGAAGTGACAATAGCTTTTTTGACTTTGAATTTTTCTTCAATTGTAGTGTTTAGGCTCTTTATAACTGGAGAGTCATTGAATAATCCTCCGGGAAGTTTATTTTCTGTCATAAAGCCAGGAACATGTGCAGCACCATGATCGGCAGATAAGAAAACAAGATAATTTCCTTTTCCGATTTTAGTATCCAGATAATTAAAAAATTGTTCCAGATCTTGATCTAATCTAAGGTATGTATCCTCAGCCTCTATGGAATTTGGACCGTATTGATGACCAACATAATCAGTTGCTGAACAACTAACGGCCAGGAAGTCGGTTGAACCGCTTTGGCCAAGATGTTCAGAATCAATAGCCAGTTTAGCTAAATCTAAAGTCATTGTGTTGCCATAAGGAGAACTCTTTATCATGTCATAGTTCTTTCCTGTATACAATTTAAAAGGATGTGGGAAGGTTGGTGTTTGCTCTCCTCTGGATTTTCCTTCATAATCTTTGTTGTCGGCTGTACTTTGGTCATAAGTTTCTATTGGATATAATGTATTCCAGTTTTTTTCAAAATACTTATCGGCCATTTTCAACTTGTTGTAATCTGATACCCATGTTGGCAATTTTGTCATATAATGAGTACTTGTAATCCAGTCACCTGTTCCGCCGTCAAACCAATATGCAGCATTGGCCGAGTGGCCTGCAGGCAAAATTGATCCACGGTCTTTTAATGATATACCTATTACCTTACTCTTAAAATTTGTAGCTAAGCGAAGCTCATCAGTAATGGTTGTGGTAAGTAGATTTTTTGGAGACATTAATCCGGCCCTGGTATCACTGCCTACAGTTTTCACTGTTGTATCTTCAGCACAATACACGCTACGTTTTAATTGAGGATCGTACCAGTCATTTCCGATTATACCATTTATAGCAGGAACTGACCCGGTATAAATACTTGAATGTCCGCATGCTGTATATGTGGGAGTGTAGGGAATGAACGTGTTTTCAGCAGAAAATCCTTCATTTACCATACGCTTAAATCCGCCATTTGAATATCTGTTATAGTAACGGTATAGATAATCCCATCTCATTTGATCTACAACTAATCCGACAACTAATTTTGGCCTGTTTAGTGTTGTAGAAGGTGCTCTTTTTGCGGTAAGTGTCTTTTTTTGAGCTATTGACCCAGTGCAGAAGAGGGCCATAGCGGTAAATAAAAGGAGAATTCTTTTCTTCATTATATGTTAAATTTTTTAGAGGTTATAAGGTAAAAACAGTGTGTAAGGTAGTTAGGATTTATAAAGTTAGTTACTTAACAATAAGTATCATTTAATATAATGTAAAGTTTTTATGGTATTTCTGCAACTACAAAAGTGCTTCCACCTATATAAATAAGATCGTCGGCATTTGCATTTTCTTTGGCGGCATTTATTGCAAGTTCAACAGTGGTGAAGACGGAACCTTTTAAGCCATGTTTTTCTGCTTCAGTTGCAAGTTCCTGAGCAGAAAGTGCTCTTTCAAGTTGTGGCTGACAGAAATAATACAAGGCTGTAGGAGGAAGAAGATTTAAAACTCCATTAATGTCTTTATCCTTTACCATGCCGATTACAACGTGAAGTTTGTTGTGTGGTGTAGTGTTAATATTTTGTACTACTTCTGTTATGCCCGCAATATTATGTCCGGTATCAGAAACTATTAAAGGATTTTTACTTAGTATTTGCCAGCGGCCCATTAAACCTGTTAAATCCTTTACATTCTTTAGGGCTGAATAAAGTGCATCATTATGAATTTTAAAGCCTAATGTTTTTAAGGTTTCTACTGCCTGTATAACAGTTAAAATATTTTTTAATTGATAGGTTCCTGTAAGATCTAGCAGGATGTTTTCAAATAGGTTGCTCCCATTTTTGGAAACAGAAACATTTAAAAATTCACCTTCCTTAGTAGATTTGCTAATCTGCAATTGCTGATCGGCAAAGAGAATTGAACTTTGAGTTTCCTTTGCTTTTTGAATAAACACCGGATCAGTTTCGGGGTGACTCTCGCCAATAACAACAGGAATACCGGGTTTTATAATTCCAGCTTTTTCTCCTGCAATTTCTTTTAATGTATTGCCAAGAATATTGGTATGGTCAAGACTTATGTTGGTAATTACAGATAACTCGGGTGTTATGATATTTGTTGAGTCTAACCGGCCACCTAAACCGACTTCTATTATAGCAATATCAACATTCTGTTCGTAGAAATATGAGAATGCCATTGCAACGGTTACTTCAAAAAAAGAAGGACTGATTTCTTCAATAATTCCTTGTTGTTGCTCAACAAAGTTTATCACAAAATCTTTAGAAACCATTTCTCCGTTAACTCTGATGCGCTCTCTGAAATCCTTTAAATGGGGGGAGGTATATAATCCGGTTTTATAACCGGCTTGTTGAAAAATGGCGGCAATCATGTGAGAGGTTGAACCTTTCCCATTTGTGCCGCCAATATGTATTGTCTTAAATTTATTTTGCGGATTATCTAACCTTTCGCACATAGCAACGGTATTGTGTAAATCCTTTTTAAAGGCAACCGCACCAACTCTGGTAAACATTGGTAGCTTGCGGTACAGATAATCAATAGTTTGTTCGTAATTCATTTCTGATGTTTAATAACATCACAAAAGTATCAAAGCTACCTGATTATTTAACTTTAAAATTGAAAACAACTACACCAATTTGAATATCAGGAGCTGTTTCTGAGGGAGCTAAACGGGCACCCATTAAAGCTTCCTTGCATTTCTGCCATAATTCTCTGTCGTTCAGGGTAGTTCCCTTAACTCCGGGAGTAGCGTCTATAACAAGACCAGCTTTGTTTATTTTTATACGTACGGCAATTTTACCTGTTTTCTGCCCATCATCCTGAGGCGTAACCAGATTTGTAAACTTTCTTAAGGCAATAGGGGTTTCGCCAAAGCCAGAGCCACCTTCACCATAATTATTGGCCAGAGGATCTCCGTTTTTGCTTCCTTGATTTCCTGGTGTATCACCGGTTCCATCACCCCCGCCGGTTCCTTTACTGGATTTTCCTTTGTACAGGGCATTTTGGTTTACAACCGGTTTTGAAGGTTTCGTTTCTGCATTAGTTGCAGTAGGGGTCGCTTCTTTTTTTGTTTCCTTGCTTTTTACAGCTACAGCTTCCTCAGAGTTTTGAGTAATGATTTCTTTTTCACTTACCTGGGGAGTTGGAGTCTCTTTGGTTACTTCTGTTGGTGTTACTTTATCAGGTTGACGATTATTTGCGTTAGGATCTGCAGATGGCTCTTCAATACTGGTATAATCTGAACCCATACCTGTTACAGAAGTTCCGTAGTTAACCACCATTCCTCCCATACCTGCATCTTCCGGCTCGAAGCTCCCAATAACAATAAAGAAGCTTAAAGCAAGCAATGCAGCCATGATACCGGTAGATATTGCCAGTGCCTTAGGATAATTGTTTTCTTCTTTAGGATAAGTTGTCATTATTTCTTAGGTTCTACAGCCAGTACAACTTTTAGTTTTAACTTATTAGCCACATCATAAACAAGCATTACATTTTCAATGGCAACACCTCTTTCAGCGTAAAGTACAATAGTTAGATCTGGTGATGTCTTTTGATAAGTTTCTATTGCAGTTTGAAGATTTTCAATCGTAGTTGGCTTCTTGTCTATAAAATAATTTGATTTATCATCTATAGATACAGTAACGGTTTTTTGGGCATTAGATTGTTGCCCAGACTCTGAACGGGGTAATAATAACTTCACTACCTGTGGATTAACTACAGCTGATGCCAATAGAAAAAACAAAAGCAGGAAGAACATGATATCGTTCAATGCAGAGGTATGTACCTCTACAGTTCCTTTATTTCTTTTGCGTAAATTCATTATTTTCCTGGCTCCTCTAATAGATCAATAAATTCAATAGCGTCAGTTTCCATTCTTAAAATTATGCGCTCAACCATCATATTTAAAATATGATAAAGTACATATGCAATAATACCTATGATAAGTCCTGTTGCTGATGTAATCATTTTGGTATAAAGACCACCAGATATTGTACCGATTTCGATTGCTCCTTTAATAGATACATCGTGGAAAATAGTAATTACCCCGATAATTGTTCCAACGAAACCAAGCATGGGTGCAATACCTGCAATAATACCTAATATGCCTATGTTTTTCTCTAATTTAGATACTTCTAATTTTCCATTGTTTTCAATAGCAGCTTCAATGTCTTTTATTGGTCTACCAATACGTTTTAGTCCTTTTTCAAGCATTCTGGCCAAAGGAGAATTGTTATTGCGACATAAAGTTATTGCGTTTTCCAGCCTTCCATCATGAATGTATTGTTTAATCTGAAGCATCAGATTCGATTCAGTTTTAGAAGCTTTTCTTATCGTCAGGTATCTTTCAACAAAGATTACTAATCCAAGGAATGCCAAAAATGCTAAAGGAATCATTACCCAGCCGCCTTTAAAAAGAAGGTCGATAAAGTGAAGTTCTGGTGGGGCAGTTGTAATGGCTTGGTTTAAGTTATTAGCAGAATCAATAATCTTGTTAGCGGTATCTGTTGCACCTTGTAGTAAAACGATCATATTTATTGTGGTTTGTGTGTGTGTTTATTTTGATGTATATAAATTCCCGGATCTTTTAATTTTGTAACTAGTAACTTCCGACCTTCTTTTGCACTTTCTTCATCTTTAAATGTAGCAATGCTGATTTTTAGTCTTCTCTTACCTGGCATTGTTGGGATAATTTTTGCGGTTATGCCTATTGCTTTCATTTGAGCAATGAATTTGTCTGCTTCTTTCTGATTAATTACTGAAGCACCAATAACCTCCCAGGTAACTGTTTCGGAGCCAGTGGCTGCAGTAACAGGGGCAATAGTTTTTGCAGTAGTAGGAGTAGTTGCTATACTGTCTTTCTTTATAGAATCGGCTGTTTGTATAGCTTTTTCATTACTTATTCTTAAACTATCTGCTTCGGCAATTGAATCAGTCCTGATTTTATCATTATTTTGAATCGTGTCGGAATTATCAGGAAGAATATTATCCTGAACTGTATTCTCAGATTTATTTAGAACACCATTGAATAATTCAGGTTTTATAAAATATGCTGCCAAACCCACAATTACTATTATTGCAAAAGCTATAATAGTTTTTAAATAGAAAGGAAGTCCCTGACTTTCTTCTTCAGTAATTATGGGTTCAGCTATTCTTGTGTCTAAAGGGCTAGGGGTATTAAAGAAAGGAGTATTTGTTGCCTTTGGTGTTACTACCTCTTCAGATAAATCCGAACTATCAGTTAAGCCTTCTGCGGTTTCAATTGAAACTGAGGCAGCAGGTTTTTGAACAACTTTAACTTCTGATATTTCATCGTAAACAGGTTGTTCATCAAGCACAGGTTTCTCTTCATGAGAATGAACAATAACCTCTATCTCTTCTGACCCATCACTTAAATCGGCATTGTTATCTTCAAGGTTGCGTTGCTCTTCAGTAATTATAGGTTCCTGTTCAAAAGAAGGTGGTTGTTGGATAACGGCCTCATCTGCTGTTTCAATTTCAGATATGGGTTCCTCTTTTAAAGGAGGCAAGCCATAAAAGTCGAACCCAAAGCTTAACTCGTCTTTAGGGTTAAAGGTCAGGCTTCCAGGTGTACCAGTTAGTATACCCATTTCTCCAAAATCAGCACGCTGCGTTTCAGCCAGTTGTTTTAGTGTCCCTTCTGCAAACTGATCAATATAATAAGTTGCAGCTTCTGTTGATATACTTCTTTTTTTACTTATGTAAGTGATAAGAGATTGTTGTTCTCTAAGCTCTTCCATAAAAGCCAAAGTATAACTTGGAGGCAGAAATGAGTGTGTTTCAACATCGTACCTTCCTGGCGACTTCTTTTTATAAAAAGTACCCAGTCCGGAAATTCCCACTTCTTTACGGGTTTTTATAAGTTCAGTAAGGTATGATAAGATATCCATTCTGGTAAAAATAAATTTTAATTCCGTATCAACCAATTATTAATTAAAAAGCTATTAGAATGAATAGCTTATTCCTCCAAAAACATTAAGCCCAATTACCTCATAATGCAAGTATCTGCTGTATGATGTGTTTAGCAAATTGTTTGCTCTGGCAAATGCAGAAAACTTATTATTTATCTTGTAAGATACTCCGGCACCCAGATCAACAAACCCTTTAACTGTAACTACAGTTTCATTAGCAGGATCAGGTGTGTAGTAAGGATTAGCAGGAGCTGAAGTATAAATTTTTGCTTTGCTATCATCCTGAATTGCTACAGAGGCATTAAGGGTTACTTTGTTATTGATTACGTAAGAGAGATCAGAACTTAAACGCATTTGAGGTTTAAACCAGCTTTGCGTTTCTGCTGCAGGTTTATAATCTTCAAAATTTAACTTTCCAGTCCATTTTAATGCGTCACTTACCTGAACAGAAAGTTCACCTTCTAGACCAATAAGTTTCATAGTACCGAAATCGTAAATCACATCAAATTTATTGAAGTTTGAGAAGTTGTTTACGAACAGCGGCATATCTTCAATACTCTTATGGTATACTCTTGCTTTATATCCAAAACCCGGACCACCTGTACCTTTAATTCCACCACTGATACTTAATTTTTCAATTGAATTTCTAATGGTAATATTGTTGTTCAGGAAAGGATTCTCATCAGTAAACTGTTTTAATGAGTTACGGTTTACATCGCCTTTTACCTCTCCAAATATTTGTAAGTAATCAGGTATTAGTGTAAAATCAGCAGTTACGGCAGGGAAAATTCTGGTAGATGAGAATGCCCCGAATTCTTGTACAAAATTAATTCCGGCAGTAATTTTTACACCGCTGGCCTGTAATCTGATATAGGGATTCAATTTTAAGAGGTTATTGCCTACACTTACCAATTCATCTTTGGTGCTTCCAAATTCAGTAGATGCAGCAAGGCCAAGGTTAAATTTACTGATCCTCTTATTTACATATCCGTTTAAAACAACTGAATTTTCTTTGGCATTGAACTTATCACTCCAGATATATCCATTAAGTTTAAGCGCATAGCTAAGTGCATCAGGGTCTTCGGTATACTTGTTTACCAGTTCACCCTCTGCTTCAAAGAAATTAAGGGTTTGTTTCTCCGGATCTGGGTTTAAAGTAGGGTTATTCTTATCAATTCCATAAAAATACAATCCATTTCTTTGAAAGTTAACACGACCACTTAATGTAACCACATCACCAATGCTACGGCCAAAAATGCTTAGCTTTTGCTGACTTGATTGTTGTTTATTTAACTTTCCTGATTGGCTAAAATGCTGAAAATATCCACCTGCTTGCATTGCTTCATCACGTCCGATATTGATATAGGCCTCACCAAAAATGGTCTTTGCTGATCCAAAACCACCTTTAACATAATTATTTATCAATTCTTCCTGCTTTGCAGCAACTACTTCCTGGGCCTGCAATTTATTAATGTCAGAATTCAGCTCTAATTTTCTGTCGGTAAGGCTATAGTTAAATTTAGCTTTATATGTTTTAATATCATTCAGATCCGGGCTTCTTCTAAGTTTAACAGCCTCTGCTAAAATAGGTTTGTAAGGTCTTACAACTTCAATTTCTTCGGTAACAGCTTTCTCTTCCGTTTTCTTTTCTGTAGTTTTTGTATCCTGAGCCTGCAATCCTAACGATGCCGCTGTGATAAAGAAAAGGGTACTATATATTAATTTAGTAAATCTCATGTTGCTTAATCTTATTTAATTTTCTGTAATTTTTCTTTGGCAGTTGGAACAATATCGTCCTTGCCTTCATAATTGTCTATAAGACTTAAGAGCGTACTTTTGGCCTGAAGCTTATCCTTTAGTGCTAAATAATTATCTGCTAATAAAAGGAATGATTTAGCTACCCAATAATCATAAGATGCCATATTGTTAATCAGATCAAAACATGTTTTTGTTGATGTTTTATAATCACCTTTGGCATACTGCAACGCAGCAATATTGTATTTAGCTTCGGCAGCAGCCAGTGTTTTAGTTTTACTAACTACATTATTAAAGGCCTTTACAGCACTTGTTGTATCTGATTTTAATAAATATGCCTTACCTGCATATAGGTCTGCACTGTTTTTTTCTTCTTCCGAACCTTTTTCAGATTCCTTGATTAATTGAACATACTTGATCATGTCATCAGGCATTTTCAGAGCATCGTAAGCTTTGAGAAGGTTATTTATAGCATAGCTATGGTGTACTTTATAATCGGCTGTTGTTTCTAATCTTTTTAAATAAACAATCGCTTCATTATATTTTTTCTGATCTAAAAACAATTGCGAAATACTAACCAGTGAACGTTCAGTATAATCACTTGTCCAGTCATTAAGTATATATTCGTAATCAGCAACAGCTTCTAGCGGGCGACCAAGTTTAACCAATGATTCGGCTCTAACAAACTTAGCCTCTTTATCATGTATTGCTTTCGGATATTTATCAAAATAAGCATTTACAGCTTCAAATGCGCCTTTAAAGTCGCCTTTTAAATAAAGATTATTGGCTCCCTGAAAAACTATATTATCTTGTTCTGCAACGGTGAAATTACCTAGCGGGGTTGAGTTGGCATAAGTGATAAAACCTTGTGAATCGCCACGATCCACATAGATGTTTTTGATAGATTCTAAAGCTTGTTTTGCCTCTTCGCTACTTGCATAATCTCTGATTACTTTTTTAAATGATTCTAATGCCAGGTCATCTTTATCCTGATTGTATTGTACCAGTCCTATAGTTACCAAAGCTCTTGGAACATAACTACTGTTAGGATATTGACTAACCAAGCTTATAAGATCTGTACTCGATTTATCGAAATTTCCGATATTGAAATAAGTATAAGCGGTTTCGAAACCAGCATCATCAGCATAGTTGGAATTAGGAAATTGCTTAAGCAAATCCTGCATAGTTCCAATTTTAGCTTCGTTTTGGTTTTCTAATCCCTGGATCATACCACGCTGAAATAATGCATAATCCTCGCCGGTAGATCTGGCATTGATGATCTTGTTATAATTTACGAGTGCATTACCATAGCTCTTATTCACAAAATAAGAGTCAGCTAGTCTAATAATAGCATCGTTAACTGTTTTTTGATCTTTGTCGTTACCAGCTAAAAAGCGCTCATAATAAGTAGCAGCTTTAGCGTAACTCTCGTTTTCAAATGCAGCATAAGCAAGTGCATAGTTAGCGAAATTGTATACACCGGTTTTATCAGCATCTGGCATTCCAAGGAAAGTTTCAAAATGTTTAACAGCTTCACCAAATTTTCTTAATTCATAAGAAGCCTCAGCTTTCCAATAAGTGCTCAATGCATGGATTTCTTTATCTTCAGGGAATTTTTCAGAGCGTAAGAACATTGATAAAGCATTCGGAAATGCACGTTCGTTGTAAAACTCAAGTCCTCTAAAGTAAGTTACTTTCTGGTAGGCTTCTCTTGCTTCCGGCGATTTACTTTGTATTGGTTCAAGTATATCTATGGCGGCCTGATAGTTTTTGCTGGTTAATAGAATTTCTCCCAGTAACGTTTTGGCCTCGTTTATTTTGCGCGACTTAGGGAATTGTTTCAGGAAGTTCTGAGTTGCATCAAGCGCTTGCTGGTTAAAATCAAGCTCATAGCTTAGCCTTGCATAGTTAATCCACGATTCTTCTTGTATAACTTTATCAAAATCAAGTCTTGATGCTCTGAAGAAAGCACTTCTTGCTTTTTCTTTATTTTTTAGGATAATGAAAGAGCGACCTAAAGTGTACATACCACTTTGAAGATACACATCATCAGTATCCAGTTTTTCTAAGATAGAAACTGATTCCGGATATCTTTTCAATTGAAATAGCGAGTAGCCATACTGATAAATGAAAAGGTTATTTTTAACATTTGATTTATCTTTGGCATAGAACTCTTTAAAGTACTTTTCTGCATTTACAAAATCAGACTTTGCAAAATAAGAAGCAGCAATAAGACTTAACATTTCTGCCTCATACTGTTGCTTTGAAGATTTAAGGATAGGTAATGCATATGATAATACATCATCGTATCTTTCATCAAGATAGTACATTGAGGTAATGTAGTAAGGATAGCTGGCCTCATAAGTTGGGGATCCTTTCAGCTTTTCAAAGTTACTTAGCGCAGTTTTATACTCTTTATTAAGGTAATTGATGTAAGCAAAATAGTAGGTTGCGCTTTCCTGGAAAGGAGATTTCTCTTTTTTAACAGCCTCAAATAAAGGCTCAGCTTTTTCTATATCATTTTGTAGAAAATAAGCATACCCTTGTTTAAATTGATATTCTAAACGCTGTTTGGCAGAAAGGGTAGATGGGTCTGTTTTTTCGAACCATTCTAATGCTTTCTTATAGTTTTTTTGATCGAAATAAGATTTTCCTACATGAAAGTAGGCAAGTTTTGTATTCGGATTAAGGGGATAGTCTTTTATAAAATTCTGGAACAGGCTTTCAGCATCACTATTGCCTAATTCTAATGCGCAAACGGCAGCATAAAATTTAGCATTTTCTTTAAGTAAAGAAAGTTCAGAATTACTTTCCTGTTGTGTGCCGGGTTTTTGTCTGAGCTGTTCAACCAGTTTAAATTGCTGGGCAGCAGCAACGTATTTTTCATTGTCAAGCAGTTCTAAGCCTGTTTGATAATTTTTATTGAGGTTAACCAGTAGGCTCGACTGCGCATAACTTGCAGTAAAGCCGCCTGCTAGTAACAGCGGAATAAAAAAGTATTTTTTTTGCATCTGATTTCAAATATGGTTGGTACTAATATAGATATAGTATTGTGTCTTGATAGCATAAGAAATTAACATGTGTTAATAACACAGGTTTAACGAACAGAAAAAGGAAATGGTATAAAAAAGCTGTTAAAGAAAGTTAATCCCTTTGAGAGGCAAGCAAATAAAGTACCGCCATCCTTACTGCAACCCCGTTTTCTACCTGTTCCAGAATGATTGATTGCTTACTGTCGGCAACATCACTGGTGATCTCTACGCCACGGTTAATAGGGCCTGGATGCATTACAATAATTTCTTTATCCAGATTGTCTAAGATCTGTTTATTTAAGCCATACATCATGGCATATTCCCTTAATGAGGGGAAATATTTAATGTCTTGTCTTTCCAGCTGGATGCGAAGCATATTAGCCACATCACACCAGTTAAGCGCTTTAATCAGGTTATGTTCAACCTTTACGCCCAGGCTTTGAATGTGTTTAGGTATCAAGGTAGTAGGGCCGCATACCATTACTTCAGCACCAAGCTTTTGCAGGCAAAGAATATTTGAAATGGCAACTCTGGAGTGGAGGATATCTCCAACAATTACTACTTTTTTACCAGCCACATCTCCAAGTTTCTGACGAATGGAGAAAGCATCAAGTAAAGCCTGAGTAGGATGCTCATGGGCGCCATCTCCGGCATTTACAATTTGGGCTTTAATATGTTTACTTAAAAACTGGCCGGCTCCGGCATATGGATGTCTCATTACTACCATATCCACTTTCATGGCCAGGATGTTATTTACAGTATCTATTAGCGTCTCTCCCTTACTTACAGAAGAGGAAGATGCTGCAAAATTAACTACATCAGCAGATAGTCTCTTTTCTGCCAGCTCAAACGAAAGTTTGGTTCTGGTAGAGTTCTCAAAGAAAATATTTGCAATAGTTATATCCCTTAAAGATGGAACCTTTTTAATCGGTCTGTTAATTACATCTTTAAAATTATCTGCAGTTTCAAAAATCAATTCAATATCATTCCGGTTAATATCTTTGATACCTAAAAGATGTCGGGTTGATAATTTCTCTGCTGCCATACTATTTATTGCTTTCTGATAATAAGATAACTTTGTCTTCTCCTTCGGTTTCCTTCCAGCTTACCTTAACTTTTTGTGAGTTTAGGCTGTCTACCTGCTGGCCAATATAATCTGGTTCGATAGGTAGCTGTCTCGAAAAACGCCTGTCAATTAACACCATTAGTTCAACCTTTTCAGGTCGTCCATATGCTAATAATGCATCCATAGCAGCCCGAATGGTTCGGCCTGTCCATAATACGTCATCAATAAGGATAACATTCTGACCTTCAATTATAAAATCTATGGTATTGCTGTTTGCTGAAACAATTCCATCCTTTCTTCTAAAGTCATCTCTAAAAAAAGTAATATCCAGATTACCTTTTTTAATATTGGTTTTCTTAAGAATTTGGGAAAGCTCTTGTTGCACCCTGTTGGCAAAGTAACTACCTCTTGGTTGTATACCTATTAAAACAGTATTAGAAAAATCGATGTGATTCTCAATTAATTGATGACAAAGTCGCTTAATTGTGATTTGGAATTTTTGTCCGTCTAGCAGGGTTCTCTTTTGCATTGACTAATGATTAGGCAAATATAAAAAAATCGGATTAAATTTAATGGGTGTTTTTGATAAAATTGAATAAAGAAGTACGAATTGCTTACTGATCAGTTAAGTATCTTTTACTATAGTTTATTTTTAATAAATCATATCGCTTAAATTGTGTTTTAAGTCTTCTTCTAAAATCGATATAATTACGCTTACTTTTAGGGCTCCATAGCACTTCACTTAGTGCATCCAGCCTTGGGAAAAGCATGTACTCTGCTTTAGCCGGATTTGCAATATATTCAGACCATAGGTTTCCCTGTCCTCCCCAAACATATTCCGCCTCCTTGGGCGTAAGTTCAGCCGGTACAGGTTCATAATCATAAACAGTTTTTAGCGGTAAAAATTTAGCCGCTGTTAGCGAATCATCCTTCATAAACTGTGCATGATTAAAGTACATAGAATTTTCGGGAGTCATAATAACTTTATGCTGCTGTTTTGCTGCTGCAATACCGCCTTTTTCTCCGCGCCAGCTCATTACAATTGCATTAGGGGCCAGGCCACCATCTAAAATCTCGTCCCATCCTATTATTGTTTTTCCTTTACTATTTACAAATTTCTCCATTCTATGAATAAAATAGCTTTGTAAACCATTCTCATCTTTTAATCCTTTTTCTTTAATGAGTTTTTGAGCGAATGCAGATTGTTTCCACCAGATCTTGGAGCATTCATCTCCTCCAATATGAATGTATGGAGAAGGGAATAATTCCATTACCTCCGTCAAAACATCTTCCAGAAAACTAAAAGTCTTTTCCCTCGGTTGCAGTACGTTATTGAATTTATTGAAAATTCCCCATGTTTGCGCAACCTGGGTTGGTATAGCAGGAGTGGTTCCTAATTCAGGGTATGCGGCTAACACAGCCATATTATGTCCGGGCATTTCTATTTCCGGAACAACAGTAATGTATCTGGCCATAGCATATTTTATTACCTCCTTAACTTCCTCCTGTGTGTAATATCCACCATATCTAATCCCATCATTCCCTGTCCCAGGATACAGACCAATAATAGTTCCGTTACGCCATGCACTAATCGCAGTAAGTTTTGGGTGCTTTTTAATCTCTATTCGCCAACCATGATCATCAGTTAGGTGCCAATGGAAATAATTTAGTTTGTGTAATGCTAGGTAATCAATATACTTCTTTATAAAATTAACATCAAAAAAATGCCGGCTAACGTCAAGATGCATTCCTCTATATGCAAAGCGGGGATAGTCAATAATCTCAACAGTTGGAATAGCTAACTTATCTGTATTGTTGGTTCCTGATGGTAAGAGTTGTATAACACTTTGTACAGCGTAGAATATACCTTGAGGAGATGAGGATCCTACGTTTATTATGGTCGGAAGTACAGAGAGTGTATACTTGTCAGGATTGGTATATATGGTACTGTTGGTAATTAAATTTATAGATTGCCGCGAGCCAATTTTTGCAATATCAGTAATTATGGGCAGATGTATGTTATAGTGTTTTGAAATGTAGTCTGATAAAAACTGTGCAGAAGGTTGTGCCTGCAAAGTATTAATAAAGATTACAGTGTTTTTATCTAAGCTAAATCTCTCGTTAGGGAAGGAGCCTTCCCTCATTTCTACGGGTGCTGGTATTATGTCCTGTGCACTCACTTTAAGGGAAATAAGGATAAGTAAAACTAAGCTAAGCGTTATTCTCATACTAAAAGACATGATGTGTGTTGCTCAAAAATAATAAATAGGAGTACAAATTTTAGCATAAAAAAAGCCCTCAAAATTTGAGGGCTTTTAAATTATATAAAGTTAAATGGAACTAGCTTTTTTTAGCTTTGTTCTCTTCACCTTCCATTTGTTGTTTTAATTGTGCAAGCACTCCTAAATCACCTAATGTAGATTTTTCAACTGAATCTTTAACTTTTTTCACTGCATTGCTAGATGCTTTAGCTTCTTTTTTCTTAGTAGCTCTTTCTTCAGCAACAGCTTCAGCTTTAGCCTCTTCCCAGATACGGGCATGAGAAACAACGATACGTTTAGCATCTTTGTTAAACTCAATGATTTTGAAATCATTAGTTTCTTCAGCTTTGATAGTAGTACCATCTTCTTTAGCCATGTGCTTAGTAGGTACGAAACCTTCAACACCATATGGTAGAGCAATAACAGCGCCTTTATCAGTTACTTTAACAACAGTTCCCTGGTGGATTGAATCTACAGTGAAGATAGTTTCGAAAGTATCCCAAGGGTTTTCTTCAAGTTGTTTGTGACCTAAGCTTAATTTGCGGCTTTCAACATCTAATTCAAGAACAACAACGTCTAATGTATCACCAACTTTAGTGAATTCGTTAGGGTGGTTAACTTTTTTAGACCAAGAAAGATCAGAGATGTGGATTAAACCATCAATACCTTCTTCGATTTCAACAAATACACCGAAGTTAGTCATGTTTTTAACTACAGCAGTATGTTTGCTTCCGATAGGATATCTTTCAGCAACATTTTGCCAAGGATCTTGAGTTAATTGTTTAATACCTAAGCTCATTTTACGCTCATCTCTATCTAAAGTTAAAACTTCAGCTTCGATTTCATCGCCAACTTTCAGGAATTCCTGAGGGCTACGTAAGTTTTGAGACCAAGACATTTCTGATACGTGAATTAGACCTTCAACACCAGGGATGATTTCAAGGAAAGCACCGTAATCAGCAACAGTAACAATTTTACCTTTAACTTTAGAACCAACAGCTAAGTTAGCATCTAAAGATTCCCAAGGGTGAGGAGTTAATTGTTTTAATCCTAATGCGATACGTTTTTTCTCGTCATCAAAATCAAGAACTACAACATTGATTTTTTCGTCTAAGCTCAATACTTCTTTTGGATGCTCTATGCGGCCCCAAGAAATATCAGTAATGTGAAGTAAACCATCAACACCACCTAAATCGATGAATACACCGAAATCTGTAATGTTTTTAACAGTTCCTTCAAGAACCTGACCTTTTTCAAGTTTAGATACGATCTCAACTTTTTGGCTTTCTAAGTCGTCCTCGATTAAGATTTTATGAGATACAACTACGTTTTTAAACTCGTGGTTGATCTTAACAACTTTGAATTCCATTGTTTTACCCACGTATACATCGTAATCGCGGATAGGTTTGATGTCAATTTGAGAACCTGGTAAGAAAGCCTCAACACCCATAATGTCAACGATAAGACCACCTTTAGTACGGCTTTTAACAAATCCGTTGATGATTCTGTCATTGTCAAGAGCTTCATTGATAGTTTCCCATGATCTCTGAGTTTTAGCTCTTTTACGAGATAAAATCAATTGGCCGTTAGCATCTTCAGGGGCTTCCACGAAAACGTCAACTTTATCGCCAACTTTCAAATCAGGTGTATCACGGAACTCAGAAGTAGATACTAAACCGTCTGATTTAAATCCAACGTTTAATACCACGTCTTTGTTGTTAATTGAAACAACAGTACCGCTAATAATCTCACCTTGAGTGATTTGATTGAAAGTATCGGTATACATGTCTTCAAACTTTTTACGGTCTTCGTCAGAGTATTTTCCGAAAACTTTATCATCAGCATCCCAGTCAAAATCTTGATCAGGTGTCGCTAATGATGATTTGATCTGTTCGATCGACACTGAATCAGCTTCTGATTCAATGGTTTCTTTTTCAGCAAGACGAGCGTCTGCGCCTTGTAGTTCAGCTGTTTTAGCCTCTAGTTCTTTTTCTGCTACTTGTTTTTTAGCCATTAAAATTAAATCTCCTTTTCCCGTTTAGGGACGGCAAAGATAATAATTATTATTTTTAATGAAAAGATTTTTTTGATAAATGTTGTTGATTTAGAACAGATTGTGTTGCATATGTTCACAAGATTATTGTTTCTTCACGCCTTCTACACACATCCTTCACACCAAATACACAAAAGGGTACCTTTTTGTGAAGGATGTGTGTAGAAGGCGTGAACTATGTGTGGGATTGCCTGCTTTTCTTTTTGCGTCCGCGCCAAATAAGGAAGCCGGTAATTGGTAAACTGGCAGCAATTAAACTGGCTGCAAAGGCCATTATTTTTCCCGGGAGCCCCAGTACTGCACCAACATGGATATCGTAATTCATGCGGGCAAGCTTATCTGCTGCTGTTGCATTGGCAAGTTTGCCATACATATGTTTTACCTCTATTTCCTTAAGTGTGTAACGATCGTAAAAGAGGTAGTCTGCTTTCCAATAAGTGTATGGATCAGGATTAATTGATATTTCTACAGACGAGTTTTTAGCATGAGGGGGATGTACATCCATGCTCCCTTTAAAACCTGGCCTGTCAGTTCTGGCTTTTGCCCAAAGAATATCCTCAGCTGGAGCTTTGCCAGCCGCCAATGCGACTAATTGCGCATCAGAAGCGCTTTTTGAGATGCTCTCTTCAAAAGGAATCATTTGGCGACCTGCCGAAGATACCCAATATACTGATTTGGCAAACCATTGAAAGCCCATAACCAGTCCAGAAAATGCGATGAAAATTAAGACCCATGTCATGTAAAATCCAAACACATTATGCAGGTCATAGTTTACCCTTCGCCATTTTGCATTCCATTTTACCGTAAAGCGTTTTTTGCTTGCTGCTTTATTTTTTGGCCACCAAAGTACCAGTCCAGAAAATAATAGAAAAGTAAACATCAATGTGGCAGTAGCCAGTATAGGCTGGCCAATATTTGGAGGTAGCCACAGATAATAATGTCCCATAATCATGACTCTGAAAAAATCCCAGGCCATGTCTTTAACTTTCAATACCTCTCCTGAATATGGATTTACATATACAGTCCAGTAATAATCTTCGCCTTCTTTAAAATAAGATACTATTGAGGCTCTTCCATCTTGGTATCCTATACTGTGTGCTTCTTTACCGGGAAGGGCGCGGTCGGCAATTTTCTTTATTTCAGAAGGAGGGAGTAGAGGTTGATTTCTTACCTCAGCATATCTGTATAGTTGTACAGTATCTTCTATCTCTCTCTGGAATGCGAGTATACAACCAGTAATGCCCAAAAAACACACAAATAGCCCGGATGTTAATCCGAGCCATAAATGTACTTTTCCGATCCAATATTTGAATCTGTATTTCTTATTGTTGATCATTTAAAATTTATAGGCTATGCTCAATCTATAGTTTCTTGGAGATTCTGCTTGCCATGAGTATATAGGCTGGTTATAATCTGGGGCATTCCAATAATTGGTGTAATATGCACCTGAATACAAATACTTATCAAGTATATTAAATACATTTCCAGTAATTCTGAGGCTTTTGTTTTCCCAGAAAAGTCCTGCATCCAGCTTAAAGTAATCTGGCAGATTCTGTTCTGAATTGTCGCCACTATAAGTACCCATAGCTCTGCCTGCAAGGTAAGTAAAGCCTGATGAAATACCCGTGCCTTTAAGAGCTCCTCGTTGTAATGTATAGCTTAACCATGCATTTGAGGTGTGTTTTGAGAAGCCTGGAACCACCTGGCCAACAACCATACTGGTTACACCTTCTGCCACTTTAGTTACTTTGCCATCTGTGTATGCATAATTTGCTATTAATTTGAGTCCGGTAAAGATCTCGCCTTTTAAATCGAATTCTATACCTTGTGCTCTTTTTTCGCCAACTACCACACTGAAGTTTTCACCTGCTTTATTGAAAGGGTCTGCAGTAAGTTCATTTTGTTTAAGAATTCGGTAGACAGATAAAGTAGTATTCCACTTTCCATTGAACCAATCTCTTTTAATACCTACTTCGTAGTTGGTTCCTGTAATCGGTTCAATATTTCCGCCGTCTCGTAAGAAACCGCTCTGAGGTGTAAATGCTTCATCATATACAGCATATACGGATGTGTTTTTGTCTGCCGAAACACTGAGGCCCACCCGTGGTGTAAAATGTTTTGCCTTATCGGGGCTTCCACCCCAGGCCGACTGGCTTACATAAGTATATCTTCCAGCAAGCGTTAAGCGAATTCTGTTATCCATAAAGCCAACTACGTCCTGTAAATACCCGCTTAGGTATTTTTGATCCATTAAACCTCCAGCAGCAATTGCCCGGTCTTTTAAACTAGTTGTTCTGTCAAATTCTGGATAACCATTTGAAGGGAAACCATAGTTGGGATTATTTAAATCAAAAGGTGAAGATGGAAGATCCAAATCATGCGATTGTCCCCAATCTGCGATGTAGTTTTTCTTTCCTCCGTCAAAACCTGCCAGAATATTATGACTAATACCGCCTGTTTTTACCTTTCCATTGATAAAGAATTGAGCTAGTTTCATGGTGCTTTCAGCGTCCCAAATGCCAACATTTCTAATTAAGGTACTGTTTGCGTATACTGCAGATGGCCATGAACTATATCCATTTTGCAGATACTTTGAATAAGCTACCTGAGCTGTCGCCCTCCATGAGTTGCTAAAGTCGTGCTGTAAATTAATAAAAGCACTGTGATCATTAATTCTGGTTGGAGGTACACCCGGTTGGGTAAGTGTAAAATTACGAGGTAAGGTAGCGTATCCTTCAGGAGAAAAGATGTAGTATGAGCCAACTTCCGTCATTTTTGCATTTTGCAATGCATACTCGGCGGTTAATTTTGTTTTTTCAGAAAATTGGTAACTCAGTGAAGGGGCAAAAGTATAGCGATCATTTTTCTCAAACGGTCTGAATGAGCCTTTTGTTTGGGCTGCACCATTTAACCGGAACAATAATTTGCCGTCATCAGTTAATCGTCTATCAAAATCTATACTGGTTCGGTACAGGTCGAAACTGCCTGCTGTAAAAGAAACTTCACCGCGGTTGTTTCCTGTCGGTTTTTTGGTAACAACGTTATACATACCACTTGGATCGCCATTACCGATCATAAAACCAGCGGGTCCTTTTACAAACTCAATATGATCAACCATGCTCATATCTTCTGTTAATGGTCCCCAATATGATGAAACAAAGTTAAAGCCATTTCTCATTGCTTGGATTTGGGAGCCACGCATTGTAATATTAGTATACATATCGCCCCAATGTTCTAATCTTGCAGCGCCACTAACATTTCTTAGAACACCATCGCTCATACTAATTATCTGCTGATCTGCAAGAGCTAGTGAGCTAACGATTTGAATATTTTGAGGAATTTCTAATAATGGTTGGTTTAATCTTAAAGATGATGATGGCTGATCTACTTTATATCTTTTGGTATTTGTAGATATATTAACCTCTTCCAGTGTGCTAAGATCTTCTCTTAATACAAAATCGACTTTGGTATTTGCAGAAGTTATAACCTCTACCGGTTTTTCCTGAGGGCTTAAACCAACTGCCGAAACTCTAATTGTATATTTTCCGGGGTTTACTTTGTTGATTTCATAATCGCCTTTCTCGTTTGTAGTTGCCCCAAATGGAGTCCCAATTAACTTAACTGATACAAATGCAGCATTATGTCCATCTGATGTAGTGATCTTTCCGGTAATGCTGCCCGATTGTTGGGCAATGGCACTCACTGAGAGGAATAAGAGCGTTATAAGTAAATTAACTAGTCTAAATTTATTCATTTATTCTTTTCTTTTTTATTTGGATTAATTCTAATTAATTGCAAAGTAAGCGTCTAATAGTTTATAATCAAAATTTATTTAGAATTAATCTAACTTGATTGTGTTTGTTAGTTTCATAATTTTGAGAAATGGTCTTTGATACATAGGGGTATTTTAAATCTTTTCTCAATTGAGTAATCAATTATAGCGTAGATTAGAATATTACTTTAATGGTAGAATAGGAAATAATTACCGATTTACTATATTGCAGTGTTAATAGGGAAGTTAAATTAATGGAAAAAAAAGTTTCAATTAAGGACATCGCCAAAATGTTGGGGATTTCAATCAGTACAGTTTCTTTTGTGGTAAATGGTAAGGCTAAAGAAAAACGAATTAGTGAACCATTAACGAAGAAGGTTTTAGAGCTTGTTGAAGAACTGGGTTATAAGCCTGATGCGTTGGCAAAAAGTTTTCGTACTGGAAAAACCAATATTATAGGTTTTTTGGTAGATGACATTTCTGAACCTTTTTTTTCAAGCATTGCCCGACTTATAGATGAAAAAGCTTCCCAAAAGGGTTATAAAATTATATATAGCAGTACAAAAAATAGCAAAACCAAAGCGCAGGAATTATTACAAATTTTCCAGGACAGACATGTTGACGGATATATTATAGCGTTACCACATGGTTTGGAAGACGAGGTTAAGTTATTAACCAATAGCAAAAAACCAGTGGTGTTGTTTGACAGGTATTTCCCTGATTTAAAAACTGATTATGTAACGATCAATAATCATGAAGGAACATACAGTGCTGTTAAACATTTGAAGGATAAAGGGTATAAAAATATTGGATTTATTACTATAGATACAATTGAACAGCAAATGCTTGACCGATTGAGTGGTTATGAAGATGCTGTTAAAGCAGAAGGTTTAAAACCATATATTAAAAAACTAACTTATGCTCCTTCATCTGAACTGATTCAAGAAGTTACCTCATTCTTGAAAAAAGAAAAAAAGCTTGATGCAGTTATCTGTGCTACAAACTATATTACCATGGCAAGTTTAAGGGCTATACAGCAATTAGGCTTAAAAATTCCTAACGACATAGCCTTGTTATCTTTTGATGATTTTGAGTTACTGGAATTCTCTGCACCTCCAATTACTGCAGTAGCTCAGCCGCTTGAAGATATCGCTGAAAATATCATGAACATATTGCTGAATAGACTGGATAATCAAAAAGGTGACCAAGAACCTTATGAGGTTGTATTACCTACAGTTCTAAACATCAGAGATTCTACGCTTGCAAAGTAAAAATAATCTAAGAATTATATTTGGTTAATTTCATTATTGAAGTTGTATAACTAATAAGATTTGGTGAATTGTTCTAATTCTGGATAGTTTACTGAACTTTATACTGCCTGCATTTTTGATAAAGATGCTTACGACTTTTGTGTTTATTAATATAAACCGCAATGTCTAAGAAAAAATATAATTTTGGAGCAGGCCCATGTATTCTTCCTGATTCGGTTCTAAATAGTGCTTCAGACGCTGTTAAAGATTATAATAGAACCGGATTGAGTATTCTCGAGATTTCTCACCGTTCATCAGAGTTTGAAAAAATAATAAACGAATGCGAGGATTTAGTAAGGGAACTTTTAAAGGTACCAGCTGATTACAGTATTTTATTTTTGCAGGGTGGGGCGAGTACGCAGTTTTCTATGGTACCAATGTGCCTGATGCAACCGCATAAAGGAGCTGTTTATCTTGATACAGGATATTTTTCATTAAAAGCCATTAAAGAAGCCAGAATGTTCGGGCCAGTGCAGGTTGTTGCAAGCTCTAAAGATAGGGACTACGATTATATACCTGTTGGCTATCATATCCCGCGTGGCTCTGCCTATTTTCATTGTACTTCGAATAATTCAATAGAAGGAACAGAAATTTTTGATTTTCCTGAAACGGATGTGCCGATTGTATGTGATATGTCGTCCGATATTTTTAGCAGGGAAATTAATGTCGCTGATTTTGGGTTGATCTATGCAGGCGCCCAAAAGAACATGGGGCCGGCTGGTTTAACACTTGTTATTGTTAAAAAAGCTTTACTAAAGGGAATTCAAAACTTAATTCCTTCTATGTCTGATTATCGGATTTATAATGATCATAATTCAATGTTTAATACTCCACCTTTATTCTCGATTTATGTAGCAATGCTGAATTTACGCAGGCTAAAGGAAATGGGTGGAATTAAACAAGCCGAAGAAACAAATATAGCAAAGGCAAAACTACTTTATGATGCCATTGATAGCAGTGAATGTTTTTATGGCTTAGCGGATAAGGCCGACAGGTCTAGGATGAACATAACCTTCAAAATGTACAATAGGGAACGCGAACCTGAGTTTTTGAATTTTGCTGAAAGCAGAGGAGTGGTTGGAATTGGAGGCTTTGGTTCTGTAGGGGGATTTAGGGCCTCTCTGTACAACGCAATGGATATGTTAGGAGTGGAATTTCTGGTGCAATGTATGAGCGATTTTATACATAAAGATCTATTTAAAAACTTTAAACTTAAACAAATATAAACGCAGTATGAGAAAGTTAAAGATTACTCAATCCATCTTAAACAGGGATTCTGGGGAACTATCTATATACTTGAATGAGATAAATAAAATTGCATTATTATCTATGGACGAGGAAGCCCGCCTTATAAGAGATGTAAGAAAAAGTGTAGCAGGTGCCAGAAATAGAGTAGTAGAAGCGAATTTGCGGTTTGTTGTTTCTATTGCCAAAACATTCCAAGGCAGAGGTCTTTCAATGCTTGATTTGATTAGTGCAGGCAATATCGGTCTTATACATTCAGTCGAAAAATTTGATGAGACACATGGCTTTAAGCTCATTACCTATGCTGTTTGGTGGATTCGCCAAAATATCTGGAGATGTTTACAAGAAAGTAATCGTGTAGTAAGATTACCAGGAAATAAGATTTTAAACTTGCTGAAGATTAATCAGGCAAGTAGTTCTTTTGAGCAAAAGAATGAAAGGTTACCCACTTATTGGGAACTTAGCGAAGAAATAGGTGTTTCTGAAGAGAAAATAACAGAATGTATATTAAGTTCAGAAAGGACTTGTTCTCTTGATATGGTGATAAACGAAGAAACAGGCTATACCCTAATGGATACTATTGCCGATGAAAATGTGCCGCCTACAGATGCTGCTCTACTTTTAGATTCTTTTCATTATAATATAGAAAAAGTACTTAAGATACTGCCCTCCAGACAGCAATTGATATTAAAGATGTTTTATGGAATAGGACAAACTGAACGTACTTTAGAAGACATATCAATTTTCTTAAACCGGAGTAAGGAACGGATTAGACAGTTAAGAGATGATGCTATACTGGCTATAAGAGCTTATTTACGAGATAACCCCGCTTTTGGCTTTTAACAAAAAACCGCCTGCTAATAAGCAGACGGCTAGACAAAACTATTGAACCTAATTAATTGCCTTATTTTTTATTCTCGGCTGCTTTTGGGGTGGCAGCTGTAGCAGCTTTTTTAACTGCGGCTTTTTTATGTGATTTAGTTTTGTGAGCTACAGGTTTTTGAGCAGCAGCTGTTGTTTGTGCAGCTGGTTTTTGAGCAGCAGGAGTTTGTGCAAATGCGCCAAAAGTTGTTGCAACTAATGCTAACGCTAAGATTGTTCTTTTCATATCTAAAATTATTTTGTGTTAATTGTTAGATCAAAGATGCAAACCAAAAATGAAGATTTAATGAAGATCGATAAAGGCTAAATAGGGAGAATAAGTTCAACCGTTGTGCCTTTATCTTTTTCTGATTTAATATCTACAATAATTTGATGAAAGGCTGCTATACTTTTAGCTATAGCAAGGCCCAGACCATAACTATCTTCCTTTTTTGATTGGAATTTTTCGAAACGAACAAAGGCATTCTTCACCTCTTCGGGATTCATCCCCTGTCCGGTATCAGCAATGTATAGATGAAAACCATCAATTTCTTTATTACCATAGATGTTTATTAGCCCTGATTGAACATTGTACTTAATAGCATTGCTAACCAGATTGCTTATTAAGGTATGGAGTAATGAACGATTGCCGGTAAAGTTATAATCTTCGGGAAGATTGATATTCACCTTTAACTTCATCATTAATAACCTATGCTCTAATTCCTCATATACTTCTGTTACCGTATCTTTTATAGAAATAAGATCTGGTTTGTTAAACTGATTGTTTTCAACTTTGGAGATTAATAATAAGCTGTTTATTATTGATTTTAGTCGACTTAAAGTTTTTAGGCAGGCAAATAGTTTGTTTTCTCCTTCCTGGGTTAGCTGCTCATCGTTTAATAAATTCTCTAAACGGGTATTTAAAACTGAAATAGGAGTAAGCAATTCATGAGAAACATTAGCAATGAATTCCTTTTCTGTAAGAAACAGCGTTGCAATTTTATTCATCAATATACTAATGCTGTTGTCTAGTATTTTGAAGTCTTCTGTTGTAGTTTTTATTGGCTCGTAATTGAAATTAATTGGATCGTTTACTCTATTAAGCTTCTGATCTATAATTCGATAAAATGGAGCTAATAAGAATTGAGTGAAAGCAAGATCTGTTATTAGGGTTAAGATAACAGCGGCTAAAAGTATGAAGAATGTAAAAACCGAAATGGTGTGCTCCAGCTGAGATACGGCAGCCATTGTTTCGCCAAGTTCCAGTTCATATCTGGTCCCTTCAAAAACAAGGTCGGCAGTTAATATCTGGTATTCTTCTTCATTATCTTCTATACTGCGTATCTCCTGACTAAAGTGGTTTTTAAGCGGTTTGTTATTCTGTTTTACTTGTTTTAAAATGATGTATTCCTCTTTAAGCAGGTTATAATCTGTAAAGGTTTTTTGTTGTGTAAGTAAATCGTTAATTTCTCCGGTTGATAGGTTTGATACAAACTTGGCTTTCTTTTGAATCAGACGTTGTTGAAGGTGTTTTACAGAAATATGATTTATAGATACCAGTATAAGTATGCCGAGGAATGTTATAATGGCGATCTTTGTTATTGTATTATAAAAGGCAAGCTTAAACTGTAATTTCATAATTGGATTATCTTTATGAAATTACACATTAGAACTTGATTTTGTAGCCAATACTTCTAACAGTTTCAAACCAATCAATTGGCGCATGTACAGATAGCTTTTTGCGTAAATTTTTAACATGCACGTCAACAAAGTTCGAATCAGAGTTGATTTCAAGAATATCTCCCCAAACATGCTCAGTTAGGTTTACTCTTGAAATGACCCTGTTTTTGTTTAATACCAGATAATTAAAAATTTCAAACTCTTTATTTGTTAAATTGATCTTTTCGCTATTAAAACAAACGCTATGATTTTTAATATCGAGCGTGAATTGATGAATGTTTATTTCATTCATTTCGAGTTTATGCTTGCGTCTGGTTATAGCATGCATTCTTGCTAAAAGCTCTGTTAAGGAGAAAGGTTTTGCAAGATAATCGTCAGCACCTGCCTCTAAACCTTTTATGCGGTCATCAACATCACCTCGAGCAGTTAGTATAATGACAGCATCCTCACGACCACCGATTTGTTTTAGCTGGCGCAACAGTTCAAACCCATCGCCACCAGGCAGGCCCAAATCCAGTAAAATGAAGTCGTAAGAATTTACAAAGATCTTTTCTTCAGCAGATGATTTTTTCCAGGCATGTTCAATTGTATATCCTTCCTTGCCAAGAAATTCTGCCATTTCCAGTGCTAATGTTTTTTCATCTTCAACAATCAGTATTTTCATCAGAAAGCAGCTTAGTCTATTATGTTAAAACCTGCATAAGGTATATTATTCTAAAAATAATAAACTTATGCAGGCTTCTGTAATAATAATGAAATTGATTTCTATTTCCAACCGCCACCAAGGGCTCTGTATAAATTTACAATAGATTGAAGTTTCTGTAACCGATCATTTGTGCTGCTCAGCTTGGCAGCAAGTAAACTTTGCTCAGAAGTTAGAACGTCTGTATAATTAGTAGCAGAGCTATAACGAAGCAACTCTTTAGTATAATCTACCGCTTTGGTAAGAGAAGCAATTTGTTTTGCTCGGGTTGTTTCTTTTTCAGAAGCAGTTTGGTAGGCAAATAATGCGTTCGAAACTTCCTGTCCGCTGGTTAAGAGCGTTTGCTGAAAGCCATAAAATGCTTGTTGCTGTTGAGCCTGCGCAGTTTTTAGTCTCGCTTTGTTTTGTCCCTTATTAAAGATAGGTTGCGTAATTCCACCAATCAGATTATAAAATATAGACTGATCAAAGAAATTTTTAAGGTCAAGAGTAGATAATCCACCATTTGCAGTTAATGTTAAGGCAGGGTAGAAGTATGTTTTTGCTGTATTGGTGTTTTCAAATGCTGCCCTAAAAGCAAATTCTGCCGCCTGTACATCCGGTCTGTTTTGCAAAAGTTGTGAAGACACACCTACCTGTAAATTACTAAATGGTTGTTGTTCATCTAAAGTATTTCGGTTGATAGTACCGGGGCCTTTTCCTAAAAGGACGCTAAGTGCATTTTCCGTTTCTTTTATACTTTTTTTAAGATCCGGAATTGTTACCTGAGCTGCATATAAGTTAGCTTCACTTTGTACTACTGCTGCTCCATTAACTATTGCCCCTTCCTTTAAGGACTTCATGGTCTCAACATCTGTTTCTCTGATTTTTACAGTTTGTTCTGTAATTGCTAATTGTTTATCCAAAGCAAGCAGGCTGTAATAAGTATTGGCAATATTGGCTATAAGTTGTGTTTGTACAGCCCTTTTTGCCGCATCTGTTTGTAACAATGAAGCGTATGCCGATCTTTTGGCACTACTAAGTTTACCCCATATGTCGGCCTCCCAGCTAGTACTTAATTGTGCCTTATAGGTCTGCGTTTCTGTATTAATATTTATTCCCGGAGGAAAGTTTAACGCTGCTCTGGATTGCTTTGCATCAGTAACCGACAAATCGCCAGTCAAACTTGGTAAAAAGGCTGCTCTGCTCTGTCTTAAAGTTGCTTCTGCAATTTTAATTCGTTCAATTGCCTGCTTTAAATCAAGGTTTTCATCTAATCCTTGTTGAATTAAAGTCTGAAGTGTAGCATCACCAAATAAAGTTTTCCAGGGTAAATTAGCAATAGTTGCAGTATCAGTCCCTGAGTTGTCCCGATAAAGATCGTTGCTATTTAAGGCTGGTCGCTCGTATTTTTTAGTTACGCAGGCAGTTAAACAGAGCGTAGCAAAACCGATGATTATATAAGATTTATATCTAAAGTTCATGTGATTAAAATTAATGTTCACGGGTATCTACCTCCGGAAATTCAAGTTCCCCTTGCTCTTTAACAATACCTTCTTCAAAAGGAGATTTTGAGCTTACCTTTTCTTGTAATGTCTGGAAAATGATAAACAACGCCGGAATAACAAATATTCCGAATATTGTTCCTATAAGCATTCCCCCAACAGCACCTGTACCAATCGACTTATTCCCGGCAGCACCAACGCCTGTTGAAAGCATTAATGGTAACAACCCAAGGATAAAAGCAAAGGATGTCATTAGAATAGGGCGAAGACGTGCCGTAGCACCATTAATGGCAGAATTTATTATGCTCATTCCTTTTCTTCGTCTGTCTACAGCAAACTCAACTATCAAAATTGCATTTTTGGCAAGTAGTCCTACAAGCATGATTAGGGTAATTTGAGTATATATATTGTTGTCTATTCCGAAAATCTTATCAAAAATAAATACACCGGCCAAACCTATAGGAAGAGAAATCAAAACCGCAAGGGGAAGTATATAACTCTCGTACTGGGCACAAAGTAAAAAGTAAACGAATACAACACATAAAAGGAATATGAAAATGGTTTGACTGCCACTAGACATCTCCTCCCGTGATAATCCTGAAAACTCATAGCCATAACCAACTGGTAAATGGATTGCAGCTTCTTCCTGTACTGCTTTTAATGCATCTCCAGAGCTATATCCACTGTTTGGATTCCCTGTAACGGCAATAGACGTAAACAGGTTGAATCGGGAAATTGCCTGAGGGCCATACACCTTAGTTAAGGTTATAAATGAACTAACAGGTGCCATTTTACCACTCGCATTTCTTACATAGATATTATTTAAGCTTGCCTGATTTGCTCGGTATTGAGCATCTGCCTGAAACATAACCCGATATTGCTTGCCATATTTATTGAAATTTGAGGCATATACACCACCATAGTATCCTTGCAAAACACTTAATACATCAGTTACAGTTAGACCAGCCTGTTTTACTGTTGCAACATTAACGTCTATTTGATACTGAGGGAAATTTGGATTGAAAGAGGTAGATGCATATTGAATTTCAGGACGTTTACTAAGGGCAGCAAGAAACTCATTTCCTATTGCATTGAATTTATTAATATCACCACCGGTTTTATCCTGTAACTGGAACTCAAAACCTCCACTGGTACCGAAACCTTGAATTGTTGGCGGCGCAAAGAAAATGATTTTTGCACCCTTAATACTGCCGGTTTTTGCAAACAACTCACCAATAATTTGTTTTACATCTCGGGTTCTTTCATTCCATGGCTTTAACCTGGAAATTACCATACCGTAAGAACTTCCGGATCCGCTAATCATACTTCTACCAACCACTCTGATGGAATTTTTTACTTCAGGAATGGAATGGACTATGCTG
This sequence comes from Pedobacter ginsengisoli, assembly GCF_002736205.1. Taxonomy (NCBI): domain Bacteria; kingdom Pseudomonadati; phylum Bacteroidota; class Sphingobacteriia; order Sphingobacteriales; family Sphingobacteriaceae; genus Pedobacter; species Pedobacter ginsengisoli. Next base: position 84,810 of record NZ_CP024091.1, read on the forward strand.
TCAATTTGGGCAATAACTTCATTTGTACGTTCTTGTGAGGTAGAGGCTGGCAATGAAATGTCGGACATGATGGTACCCAAATCCTCATTTGGAACAAACCCTTTCGGCGTGGTGTTCATTGTCCAGATTAAAACTACCGTAAACAAAGCAATTCCTAAACCGGCAATCCATTTTCTTCTTGCCAGAAACTTAACAGACCTTTTATATCTGTTAGTCATTAAATCAAATGAGGTGTTAAACCCTACATAGAATTTTTGCAGGAAGCTTTTCTTTTTCTCATGATCTTCTTCATGTGGTTTTAAGAATAGCGCACAAAGTGCTGGACTTAATGTTAATGCATTAATGGCAGAAAGTATAATTGCAATAGCAAGAGTTAAACCAAATTGCTTATAGAATACACCTGAGGATCCCTGAATAAAACTCACTGGAATAAATACAGCAGCCATTACCAATGTGATAGATATGATCGCTCCTGTAATATCTTCCATGGCATCAATTGTAGCCTTTTTGGCTGATTTATAACCATGATCGAGTTTAGCATGGACTGCTTCAACTACTACGATAGCATCATCTACCACAATACCAATTGCCAGAACCAAGGCAAATAGCGTAAGCAGGTTTATGGTAAAACCGAATAAATTAAGGAAAAAGAAGGTACCAATAATAGCCACCGGAACACTAATAGCCGGGATTAAAGTTGAACGGAAATCCTGAAGAAATATAAATACCACTAAAAACACAAGTATAAATGCTTCAACAAGGGTATGTATTACTTTTTCTATGGATGCATCAAGGAAATCATTAACATTTACAAGTGGCGCATAATGAACACCCTTGGGGAAGTTCACAGAAGCATCATCCAATACCTTTATTGCCCCTTCAATAACGTCTTTTGCATTGGAGCCTGCGGTTTGGTTTATGGCAATACCAAGTGCTGGCTTTCCATCAAACCTTACTGAACTTGCATAACTTTGAGCTCCCAATTCAATCCTGGCGATATCTTTAAGGCGGAGTACTTGTCCATTTGCTGCGGTTCTGATAATTATATTGCTAAACTCACTTTCATTTTTTAGGCGCCCCGAATATTTTAATGTGTATTGGAACGATTGGTTCCCTTGTTCTCCAAACTGCCCGGGTGCTGCTTCAACATTCTGTTCTGCAAGTGCTACGTTAATGTCATTTGGAACCAGACCATAAGTTGCCATTACCTCTGGTTTAAGCCATATGCGCATGGTATAATCCATTAATCCGAAAGCATTGGCATCACCCACACCATTAATACGCTTAATTTGTGGTATTAAGTTAATGTTGGAGTAGTTTTGAAGAAATTTCTGATCATATGATGGGTCATCGCTATAAATACCAAAGATCAAAACGTTACTTGCTTGTTTTTTTGCGGTTATTACTCCTGAACGTGTCACTTCAGCAGGTAATAAACTAGTAGCCCTTGACACACGGTTCTGAACGTTTACCGCTGCCAGATCTGGATTTGTACCCAACTTAAAGTTTACTGTAATTGTTGCCGTACCATCATTACTGGCTGTTGAGGTCATATAGGTCATATCCTCAACTCCATTAATCTGTTCCTCTAGTGGAACAACTACACTGTTCATTACAACATCGGCATTGGCACCCTGATAAGATGCAGATACCTGAACAGTAGGTGGTGCAATTTCAGGATATTGAGATACAGGTAAAGTAATTAAACCTAATATCCCCAATATTACAATTATAATGGATATAACTGTTGATAAAACAGGTCTCTCTATAAATTTCTTAAACATATATTCTATTTCAACCGGTTAGTGCCGGATTAGATAAACTGTTATTTATTTTTTAAGATCAGCGAATACTGAATCTGCACTTTTCTCTTCAGGTTTAATCTCAGCACCATCTTTTAAAGATTGGAAACCCTCAAGCACGATCTTATCTCCAGTTTTAAGTCCTTTGGTAACAACATAAAAATTGCCTTTTGCATTTTCCATAATTTCGATCTCAGTATTTTTGATGATTCCCTTGCCGTCAACAAGAAAAACAAACTTTTTACCTTGCAAATCAGTAGTTGATTTTTGAGGAATAAGAATGGCATTTTCCAGATGCTGGGGGATACGTACCGATGCACTTGCACCACTTCTTAAAAGTTTTGAAGGGTTAGAAAAAGTAGCTCTTAGGCTTGCTGAGCCAGTATTAGTATTTATTAAACCATTAATAGATTCAATCTTTCCATTCTCAGCAAACGCACTCCCGTCAGCCAATACTAAAGAAACGGCTGGGATATTTTTCATTTGTGCATCAAGAGTAGCCCCTTTATAATTTCTTGAAAAGTCAAGAAGCTGTTTTTCATTTAATGAGAAGTAAGCGTAAACTTTTGAAATGTTTGATACAGTGGTTAGTGGTTCAGCAGTGCTGCCACTTACCAGGCTACCTGTTTTAAAAGGAATGCTGCCAATTACACCATCAACAGGGCTGGTAATGGTAGTGTAACCGAGGTTTACTTTTGCATTTACCAGTTCGGCTTTTGCCTGGGCCAGTGCAGCTTTTCTACTTTGAAGTGTGAGCTGAGCTGCATCCAGATCATATTTACTGATGATATCCTTTTCAACCAGAGGTTTTGTTTTGTTAACTTGTAGCTGAGCTGCATTTACATCAGCCTCTGCACTACTAATTGCTGCGGTTGCAGTTCTAACAAGTTGTTCATATTGCGGGGCATCAATACTAAAAAGGCGTTGGCCTTTTTTTACAAGGGCTCCTTCATCAACATAAATTTTCTCAATAAAGCCATCAACTTTGGGTCTGATGTCTACATTTTGTATGCCTTCAATTGTTGCCGGATAATCTGTTTCAAGAGATGTAGACTGGGCTGTTAATGTAACAACAGGGTAGGCTTGAACCTGATTTGCCGCCGAGGCATCCTTTTTTTTATCATTACTTCCGCAAGAACTAACGATTAATAAAACTGGCAATAAAAAATAAATAGATTGGATCTTTGTTTTCATTCGTGTAGCAGGATTTTAAGATATTTACTATCGGGTTGCGAAATTATTGATACTTTAAAATAGATAAAACATCAAAATGTAATGTTTAGGCTATGTAAGCTTATGTAACTAAAGCTTTGCAGAAAAATAATGAAAAGATAATGGGGTAGGTGACTATAAAATCAGACGGGTAAATGCTGGTGAGCCTGTTCTAATGCAAAGTTTAGCTGTTCCTCTTGAGTCAATTCTGTGTTGTCAAGTATTATGGCATCTTCAGCTCTGGTTAATGGGCTTTCGGCACGTGTGGTATCAGCATAATCTCTATGAGCAAGGTTTTCAAAAACATCTTCCAAAGATGTGGTAGTATCACCTTTACTTTGTAGTTCCTTGAAACGGCGCTCTGCTCTGATTTTAGGATCTGCCGTCATAAAGAACTTTACCTGGGCATCAGCAAATACAGTTGTACCTATATCCCGTCCATCCATTACAATGTTCTTGGATTTACCCATACGTTGCTGCTGTTTTACCATTTCCTGACGAACCAGTTTATTGGCAGAAACTTCACTAACTTTTTCGGAAACAGGCATTTGCCTGATTTCATCAGAAACCTCTTCGCCGTTTAAAGTGATATGGGATTCATAATCTCTGGAGTGGAAGTTTAGTTCGATATGCTGGAGTGCATCTTTTACAGCCTCAGGATTACTAATGTCAACATTATTGCGTAGAAAGAACAGGGTAACAGCACGATACATTGAGCCACTGTCTATATAAATAAAACCCAGTTTTTTGGCCAATGCTTTTGCAAGAGTACTTTTTCCGCAAGAAGAATAGCCGTCAATAGCTATAACCAGGTTTTTTCTCATATAAAGCAAAGTTAGTATTTTGATGACAGATTTTCTATCAAAATTTCCAATAAAGTAAATTGGAGGTAAGTAAATAGTTACTTTTGCTGTATGATACCCAGTAAAGAAGACATTCTTAAGATTGCATTATTTAAAACCTCACGTAGTGGAGGTAAGGGCGGACAAAATGTAAATAAGGTTTCTAGTAAGGTGGAGCTGATTTTAAATATAGATGAGTCTTTCTTCCTAAATGAGAGCGAAAAAGAGCTTTTAAAGGAAAGATTAGCAAACAGGCTAGATCAGGAAGGCAATTTGCATATTGTGTCTCAAGAGGACCGAAGTCAACTCATGAATAAGGAAAGAACCATCATTAAAATGATTGCACTGTTGAAATCTGCTCTCCATATTCAAAAAAGCAGGAAACCGACAAAAACTCCTAAATCAGTTATCAGAAAAAGGTTGGCAGATAAACAATTAACCGCAACTAAAAAAGAGAACAGAAGGCGCCCTCAGCTGGATTAAATTTCTAATTAAACCTGTAAAACATACTTATTGATCCGTATTGGTGTGCTTTAGCAGTACTTTTTATCTCTTTTGTTTTAAATAACATGCCGAAATCAAAGGTGAAGCGTTGTGAACTGTAGTTAAAGCCAATCTGTTGCGCAAAAACAATAGGTTTTACGCCAAAAGTAACGGGACTATTATTATTGAACATACTTCCTTGTACGGTAGCATCATAAGCAACAAAATTCAATTGCGGTTTGGCGTAAAAGAAAATCTCTCTTTTTATCAGTGCTTTTGTTTTTGGATTATTCCCAATCACTGAATTTGTATAAGCAGAGTTGAATAGCTGATTAATACCGCCGGCTCTGAATAAAATACCCGCTCCTGCACCGCTAAATGTAGTACCAATATTTGCATAACCATCAAATGAAAAATCTATAGCATTATTTGATGCCCTATGTAACAGTCTGGTGTATTGGGTTGAAAGATTTACAGCCAGTTCATTCTTAATTTGATATTGCCAACCGTCAAGCTCATAAAATCCAACAGTATTGTGTAATAATTCTTGTCCATCTTCTGCTAAAGAATTTGGTCCGGTTGTTCCTAGTTCTATACTAGTTTTTAATATACTTTCATTACTATGAAACCAGCTTAATGCACCGCCAACATACAAGTATCCGGCAAATGGTCTGTCTTGTTTTGCGGGATCAGGTGAATAGCCAGAAATAGGATTGTACATTTTTTGTCCGGCCGATATCTCATAGATTTTCTTTTCCAGTCCATTTTTTAGCTTGCTTTGGTCCATTGCTCTGCGATAATCAATAAATAAACCATTGGTATAATAACGATCAGAACCTTGAGCAAGATAAGAGTCGTTGTCGCTTTTAAAACCGAACTCATTTTTAAAAGTTTGGGCCGAAGCGCTAAATGTTAGTATAAATAAAATTGAAAATAAGAGAATAGATCTGCTGTTCATTTGTTTGTTGTAAAAAAAAACTCCGGTATAATTACCGGAGTCTAATATAGTACTTAATGACTAAAATGTATATCCTAAACTAAGGCCACCGTAATACGGTAAAAAGAAATCTTTACTAAAAACAGGACTCAGACCGGCTCTAAATGCAAAACCACCATCAGCAGGTTGTACTCTGTAAAAGAAACTTAAAGTTCCAATTACATTGCTTTCATTTTTATTGAACAGCACTTCACTATCGCCACTGGTTGAAATATAAGTTGCTCCCAGGCCCATTTCGAAAAATTTATTACCCTTACCCATCAAATAATTTAATGAAAGTGGTACAGTTGTAATTTTATCTCCATCCTGAGCATAGTATCCAATCCCTGCTCTTCCACCTAATCCGTCTCTTTTATTGGTAAAACGGGAATCGTAATTTGCGGTAAAGGTAAGTCCTTGCCCTCCTAATTCAATAAATATGTTTTGTGCTCGTTTTATTGCAGGGTCGTTTTCCTGCGCAAAAATGCTGCTATGTCCTATTGTTGAAAACAGGATAGTAAGCAGCAGAATGGATTTCTTCATTTTAATGGTTTGTTTGCCGGCAATATTAAATAAAAAATACCTAGTTAGCAATTTGATTTGGCTTAACACTAAGATTTTGAGGGTTTTTAACTTTCTCCTTAGTAAGTGCAATCTCAATTACCTCCTGCATTTCAGTTACATAATGGAAGTTTAGATCTTTAATGTAACCTTCTTTAATTTCTAAAATGTCTTTTTTATTTGATTTGCAAAGAATCACATCTTTAATATTTGCTCTTTTGGCGGCAAGTATCTTTTCTTTTATACCTCCAACCGGTAAAACCTTTCCACGTAAGGTAATTTCCCCTGTCATGGCCAAATTAGGTTTTACTTTACGTTGGGTAAAAGCAGAAGTTAAGGCGGTTAGCATGGTTATACCTGCCGATGGCCCGTCTTTAGGTGTTGCACCTGCCGGAACGTGAACATGGATATCCCATTGATCAAACAATAAATGATCAATCCCAAACAAATCAGCGTGAGCTCTTAAGTAGGCTAATGCTATAATGGCAGATTCTTTCATTACTTCGCCCAAATTACCTGTTAAGGTTAATTTCCCTTTTCCAGGACTTAAGCTTGCTTCAATAAACAAGATATCTCCGCCAACTTGTGTCCAGGCGAGGCCTGTTACTACACCAGCAACTTCATTGCCTTCGTACAAGTCTTTATCATAAATTGGAGCTCCAAGTATACGCTCAACATCTTCTGAGCTTAAATTAGGCTCATAAGTTTCATCCATAGCAATTTTTGTAGCTACCCCACGTACAAGTGAACCAATTTTTTTCTCTAAACCACGAACACCCGATTCACGAGTATAATCTTCGATCACTTTTTCAATTAGCGTTCCTTTTAGGGCAATATCTTTAGATTTGATGCCATGCTGCTCCTTTTGTTTTGGAAGCAAATACTTTTTGGCAATTTCTATCTTTTCTTCAATGGTGTAACCGTTTACCTCAATAATCTCCATACGATCCAATAAAGCTGGCTGAATAGTGCTTAAAGAGTTTGCTGTTGCAATAAAAAGAACATTAGATAGATCGTAATCTGCTTCAACATAGTGATCATTAAAAGCATTGTTTTGTTCCGGGTCTAATACTTCTAAAAGGGCAGATGAAGGGTCTCCTCTAAAATCAGAGCCCACCTTATCAATCTCATCTAAAACAAATACCGGATTAGCAGCACCCGCTTTTTTAATAGACTGTATTATTCTGCCCGGCATTGCACCGATATAGGTTTTTCTATGGCCGCGAATTTCCGCTTCATCTCGTATCCCACCAAGTGCCATACGAACATATTTCCTGTTCAATGCTTTGGCAATTGATTTTCCAAGTGATGTTTTTCCAACTCCGGGAGGGCCTACCAAACAAATGATAGGGGCTTTCATATCACGTTTAAGCTTCAGTACTGCTAAATATTCAATAATTCTTTGCTTTACCTTTTCAAGGCCAAAATGATCTTTGTCCAAAATACGTTGTGCACGTTTTAGGTCAAAATTGTCCTTAGTGAAATCATTCCATGGTAAATCAAGCAATAATTCCAGATAATTAATCTGTACAGAGTAATCTGGAGCTGCAGGGTTCATTCTTCCAAGTTTCTCCAGCTCTTTGTTGAAATGGTTTTCAATTTGCGACGCCCATTTTTTCTTTTTGGCCCGAGTCTGTAGAGTTTCATATTCCAGGTCAGACGAATTACCTCCAAGTTCTTCCTGTATCGTTTTTAATTGCTGGTTCAGGAAATAATCTCTTTGTTGCTTATCAAGGTCGGTTCGAACTTTTGACTGTATCTGGTTTTTAAGTTCAAGCATTTGAAGCTCCAGTGTTAACAGTTCCATTACCATCATGGCACGTTCACGCAGGTTGGTCATTTCAAGCATTTTTTGCTTGTCAGACACATCTGCATTCATGTTAGATGATATAAAGTTGATAAGGAAGGAAGTGCTTTCAATATTCTTTAATGCAATTCCGGCCTCGCTAGGGATGTTTGGAGACAGTTGGATAATCTGGCTCGACATCTCTTTAATAGAAGCAACTAAAGCTTTAAACTCTTTATCGCTCTTATGCTTTGATTCAGTGAATTTACTTATTGTAACTTTAATATAAGGCTCAGATTGAACCTCTTCAATCAATCTAAAACGTTGTTTTCCCTGAATGATTACAGTAGTGTTACCATCAGGCATTTGAAGCATTTTTATAATGTGGGCCACTGTACCTACACTGTTTAACTGCTCAAAAGTTGGGTCTTCTATAGAAACATCACGTTGAGAAACAACTCCAATTATGCGATTTCCTTTATAGGCTTCCTTTATTAGTTTTATTGATTTATCTCTACCTACAGTAATAGGAATAACCACACCTGGAAATAAAACTGTATTTCTAAGTGGGAGTATGGGCAGGACCTCTGGTGTTTCTTCATTGTTCATTTCATCTTCGTCCTGCTGAGACATCAATGGAAAGAACTCTGTATCTTCATTTATGATAGGTAGTGCATTGCTAAAATCAAACTGATCTTGTTTACTCATTAATATAGTCCTTCTTAAAATTAAAAAAACGACAATCTGACAGCATGTCGCTTGCGAAATTATTAATTGTATTTAATACCCGTAATTTCAACTCTTGTGCCAAAAGCTCAGTAGCATGTTTTCTATGTTAAAAAGTCAGATAATAATTAAAAATTGATACTTATCATATTTTTAATTATTTAACGTTTAGTATATCATATTTGTAAATGGTATGATAGTTGCCTGATATAAATATTCAAGGGGTACCTGGAAAAAAAGTTTTAAAATTTGTGAGGGTATTGAATAAAACTAAATATATTTATTTTTTAATAAAAATTAATGAACTATTTAAAGCAAACGATTCTGGTATTACTTGTTATTTCGGCCAACAGCAGTATTGCCCAAAACAATAATTACGATAAGTTGGGAATGCAGGCATGGTTAAAAGGCGATTATAAAGGTGCTGTGGCTCAATTAGAGAAAGCTGATACTAAAGATCCTAATAATTCTAACGTTTTAAAAATGCTGGGCTATTCTTACTATCAGTGTGGCGATTATGAAAATGCAATAAACACATATAGCCGTTTCCTTACTTTAAAACCTTCAGATTATTCTGCATACTATTACAGAGGAAAAGCCAGGTTAAATGTAGCCAATGACCCAAAAGAATCATTAAATCAGATGAGAGAGAGCTTTTACCTTGCTGCAATTAAAGATTTTTCGAAAGCTATAGAGATAAATGGGGAGGAGGATCCTCAATTGTTACAAAACAGAGGATTGGCCTACAAAGATTATGGAATTTATAAGTCCTATAAAATTAAAAAGTCAGTAGAGAAAAAAGCATGTGTTGCTTTATTCAATAGCTCGGTTTCCGATTTTCAAAAGATATTACTGGTGCAACCGCAACGTAAAGACATTATATCGTTAATAGATTATGTAAAGGCACAGGTAACCAGCTTAAAATAATAGCTCTATTAGCACAAATAAAGAAGGCCAATGTATTATTTTACATTGGCCTTCTTTATTATTTGAAAGATCCGGTAATTGTATAGGATTTTTCAGACAGTAATTTAATGTTTTGCATTTTTTTTACCTGATACAGGCTGTCGGTGTAATAGCTTAAGGTATCAATAGAAGTATACAATGAGTTTACATTCTTTATCAGAATTTTAATGCCCAGTACCTTATTGTTTTTATAAATTACCATCAGCTCTTTAACAGGCACTTTTTCATTATTGGATGAGTAAAGTTCCTGATCATTTGATTTTTTAAGTTCAAATAAACCTTTCCATGAAGCTCTGTTAATATCAGCATCCGAAAAAAGAGTAAGTTCTTTTTTCCAGTCAGTAATTTTTATGCGTTTACTTTCTGTAGCCCCATTTACACTAACTGTTTTGGTTATTAAAGGATTTTTTAAGGTTAGTTGTGCAACTTCTTTCTCAAAATAGCCTTTTATGTCAAAATAGTTTAAGTCAGTTTTTTGCTTTTTATCAGCCGAATTATTACAGCCGATAAAAAGTAAAAAACTTAAAAATAACAAGATTGGTTTTCTCATTTATACTAAACTGTTACCAGTCATGATTTCTGGCTTTTGAATACCTAATATTTGTAAAACGGTAGGAGCAATATCTCCTAGTTTACCATCAGCAACAGTTTTGAAATCTTTATCAATTAAAATACAAGGAACAAGATTGGTGGTATGAGCGGTGTTAACAGAACCATCACCATTTATCATATATTCAGAATTGCCATGATCTGCCAGTATAATAAAAGAGTAGCCATTTTCAATTCCTTTATTTACTACTATCTCAGTGCAATGATCAGCAGTTTCAACAGCTTTAACAACGGCATCAAATACTCCTGTATGACCAACCATATCTGGGTTTGCAAAGTTTAAGCAAACAAAATCAGGCCAGCCTGTTTCTAATTCCTTACAAATAGCTTCCGTAATTCCTGCGGCACTCATTTCGGGTTGCAGGTCATAAGTTGCTACTTTTGGAGAAGGCACAAGTATTCTTTTTTCATTTTCAAATTCTTGTTCCCTTCCTCCCGAGAAGAAGAATGTTACGTGAGGATATTTTTCAGTTTCCGCAATTCTGATTTGGTTTTTGTGATTTTTTTCCAGGACTTCTCCAAGAGTTTGAGAAAGATCATCTTTTGTAAATACAACTTTAACATTCTCAAAACTTTCATCATAAGTTGTCATTGTTACATAGTACAATGGTAGTTTATGCATTCCAAAATCAGGGTAATCAGTTTGGCTTAATACCGAAGTTATTTCCCTTCCTCTGTCTGTCCTGTAATTGAAACAGATTACAACATCATCTGGTTGTATTGTTGCAACAGGCAAACCATCTGCTTTTGTAATTACAACCGGCTTAATGAATTCATCAGTTATACCGTTGCTGTACGATTGCTCAATTGCGGCAATAGGGTTGTTTGTAGGTTCGCCTACTCCTTTTGTAAGTAGATCATACGCTAATTTAACTCTTTCCCATCTGGTATCTCTATCCATTGCATAATAGCGACCAATTAAACTGGCTATTTTAGCTGAAGAGGTTTCTAAGTGCTGATTAAGGTCTTTTATAAAGTTTAATCCCGAGTTAGGATCTGTATCTCTTCCATCTAAAAAAGCATGTACAAATACATCTTTCAAACCTTGTTCGTCCGCTGCATCACATAATGCCTTTAAGTGGTTAATATGGGCATGAACACCTCCATCCGAAACTAGTCCAATAAAGTGAACTTGTTTGTTATTCTTTTTAGCATAATTAAAAGCATCTAGTAAAACCTCATTCTGATGCAAGGTTCTATCGCTTATTGCTTTGTTGATTCGTCCGAGCTCCTGATATACCACTCGTCCGGCACCAAGGTTCATATGGCCAACTTCGGAGTTGCCCATTTGTCCTGCCGGCAAACCAACAGCTTCTCCCGAAGCTTCAAGCTTTGAGTTAGGATAATTTTTTAGCAGGGAATCAAAGAAAGGAGTGTTGGCAGCATAAGCAGCATCAGATTTGTCTTTTTTTCCATAACCCCAACCATCAAGGATAAGTAATACTAGTTTTTTATTATTCATTATTGTCTACTTTTCGTTTATTAACAAAGATAAGTCTATTGTGTCTTTTTTTTGAACCTAATTGCAATTCATATCAATATTTGTCTCTTTTTACAAGAACATGTCAATAATTTTATAACATCATATGGCTAGTGGTTTATGTTTTAAATGGCTTTTATGGCATAGTTTATGTGCAATAATAGGCATTAGCTATTTAGAGATTATGAAGCCCTTACTTTCATTACTGATTTTTTTTGTTCACTTTTCCTCTTTTGCGGCTCTTCAAGGCGATATTATTGATGGTTTATCAACAAATTTTAAAGCTGGAAATTCAAAAGAAATAGCTTCTCATTTTTCTCCTTCTGTCGATTTAATTATAATCGATGAAGAAGATGTATATTCAAAAGCACAAGCTGAACAAATATTAAGAAGTTTTTTCACTAAATATATTCCTGTAAAATCATCGGTAATCCATCGGTTAAATACTAACCCAAATTACAGGTATGGAGCACTTTCTCTTGTCACAAAAAATGGAACTTTCAGAGTTTCCATTACAATGAAAAAGGCAGGCAATGCTTTTTTTATTACTGAATTAAGAATTGAGACTGAGAAATAGTTGTAAAATGCTATTTTTGGGTTTAAATTTAAGTTTTGGATAAGCTAATCATAGATCAATTTATAAAAAATGCAGTTGCGGAAGATTTGGGCGACGGAGATCATACCTCCTTGTCAACCATTCCTGCAAATGCCCAGGGGAAAGCAAAACTGCTAATTAAGGAAGATGGAATAGTTGCCGGAGTAGAATTGGCATTGGCAATCTTTAACCATATTGACCCTAGATTAATTGTAGAAACATTTATTAAAGACGGTGCCGCTGTCAAATATGGTGATATTGTTTTAACGGTATCAGGTAGTACACATTCAATTTTACTGGCCGAGCGTTTAGTTTTAAATTGTATGCAGCGCATGAGCGGTATTGCAACAAAAACAGATCATGTAGTTAAGCTTATAGGCAACTATAAAACAAAACTATTAGATACAAGAAAGACTACTCCGGGATTGAGATATCTGGAGAAATGGGCAGTAAGGATTGGAGGCGGTGTAAACCATCGAATTGGCTTGTATGATATGATTTTAATTAAAGACAATCATGTTGACTATGCAGGTGGTATTGCTAATGCCATTAATTCTGCCAATCAGTACCTAAAAGATAACAACAAGGCACTTGATATAGAGATTGAAGTAAGGAACTTGTCTGAGCTGGACGAAGTTCTAAAAAATGGTAAAGTAAACAGGATTATGCTTGATAATTTTACCTTTGCTGATCTTAAAGAGGCCGTTAAAACAATTAATGGTAAGTACATTACGGAGGCCTCCGGAGGTATTACCGAAGAAAATGTTGCAGAATACGCTGCTTGTGGAGTAGATTTTATTTCCATGGGGGCATTAACCCATTCTGTGAAGAGTTTAGACATGAGTTTAAAAGCCTTTTAGGTTATGATTTCCATCTATTCTATTGCAGCAGTTGTTTTGGCATACCTGTTTGGTTCTATACCAACAGCGGTTTGGCTTGGCCAGGCGTTTTATGGTGTAGATGTCAGAGAATATGGAAGTGGTAATGCCGGCGCAACCAATACCTTCAGGGTATTAGGCAAAAAAGCAGGTATAGCTGTAATGACAATAGATATTGCTAAAGGTTATACAGCAACAAAGCTTGCATACTTTATAGGTCTTTCAGTTACTGGCCCTCAAAATTCTTCCCAGTTTATTAATTACGAGCTCGCACTCGGTGTTACTGCCGTAATGGGTCATTTGTTCCCTATTTTTGCCGGATTTAGAGGTGGGAAGGGAGTGGCAACTCTTTTTGGAATGATTTTGGCAGTTAACTTTACTGCAGCAATGTTTTGTGTTCTTGTATTTGTAGTAGTATTACTGGCAACTAAATATGTTTCTCTAAGTTCTATTTGTGCAGGATTTACCTTCCCATTAAGTATAGTGTTCATAATTCATTCGTCAGTAAAGTCCGAGGTTTTATATGGTATGTGTGTTTGCATACTTATTTTAGTAACACACCAAAAAAACCTTGAACGCCTGCTCAAAGGCAAAGAATCAAAAGTTTATCTGTTTAAAAAACGACAAATTAACTAACCTTAACCTAATGAAAAAGATATTAATAATAGGAGTAACGGCAATAGGGCTGGCGTTTTCCTCATGCTCTACTGTTCCTTTAACTGGAAGAAGCAGATTAAATCTGGTGAGCGATGATCAGGTATTACCTATGGCTTTTCAGGCATACTCAGAATTCCTTACCGAAAACAAAACAGCGGTATTGCCCTCAACAAATGCCCAGGCACAACGTGTTAAACGTGTGGGTAATAGTCTTATTTTATCTGTGAAAAGTTATATGAATAACAATGGTTATGCAGATTTAATTAAGGATTATAAATGGGAAGTAAATGTTGTAGAAAATAAAGAAATGAACGCCTGGTGTATGCCAGGGGGGAAGATTGTAGTTTATACCGGATTATTACCAGTTACCCAGGATGATGCTGGTTTAGCAACCGTAATGGGACATGAAATTGCCCATGCCATTGCAGGGCATTCAGCTGAGCGTATGTCGCAGCAAATGGTTTCGCAAGGTATAGGCGTAGCAGGAAATGTGGCTTTATCAAAAAATTCAAAAACACAATCTGTATTTAACACACTTTACGGAGTAGGCACACCTTTGGTAATGCTTAACTATTCCCGTAATCAGGAGCTGGAAGCTGATAGACTAGGTCTTATTTTTATGGCAATGGCGGGGTATAATCCTCAAAGTGCAACTACCTTCTGGCAAAGAATGGCCACAGCCTCTCAAGGTAGCCAGAAACCACCAGAATTTTTAAGCACCCACCCTAGTGACGCTACAAGGATAGCACAAATACAGAGAAGCATACCCGAAGCACAGAAATATTATAAATCTACAACGGGGAAACCAATAAAATAAACCAAAAAGCCTGTTTCACTACGATTCAGGCTTTTTAGTTTTCAAGAGTTTGTATTATTGCAGATGCTTTAAGCATACACTCTTCATATTCGGCAGCGGCGTTAGATGCATATGTAATGGCACCTCCAACCTGAAAAGAAAGGTACTTTGATAACGATTGATAAAGGATACTTCTGATGATCACATTAAAATCAAAGTCTCCATCAGGAGTTATGTATCCAAACGTTCCAGAGTAAGCGCCACGACAACTAAATTCATACTCCTCTATCAATTCCATTGCCTTTATTTTCGGTGCTCCGGTCATGGAACCCATAGGGAAAGCATTTTTTATTGCATCAATAAAATGTACTTCCGGATCTAGCTGACAGGTAACTGTTGATATCATTTGATAAACCTGGGCAAAGCCATAAATGCCAAAAAGTTCTTCAACCATAACACTGCCCTTCACGGCACTTTTGGTCAGATCGTTTCTAACCAGATCAACAATCATTACATTTTCTGCCTGTTCTTTAGCATCATTTTGCAGATTTAGCTTTATAAGTTCATCTTCTTTTATATTGCTACTTCTTCTTGCAGTACCTTTAATTGGCTGTGAGATCAGTTTATTCCCCCGTTTACATAAAAACCTTTCTGGACTTGCAGATAGTATATATTGATCATTTATTTTAAAAAAACCAGAGAACGGAGTAGGTGATACCTTTTTTAACTTTGTATAAATATTTAAGGGATTTATGTGTGCATGTTCAGCAAAAAACTCCTGGCAAAAATTAATCTCATAGATGTCGCCTCTAATAATGTGTCCTTGAAGCTCTTTAACAGTTTTGATGTAAAGCTCTTTGGATAGTTTACTTTGGATTGCAATATCTGAGTGGATTTCTGGTTCATTACTATTAAACCCCTCAATTTGATTTAGCGCTGATTCATCACCAAGGACAATTTTTACCTCACCTTTAATCACTGTAATCAGATATTGGGGAACAAAGAAAAATAAATCAGGAAAATTAAGGTTGTCAGAGTTCTTTGAACTTAGTTGTTCAACCTCATTTTTGAGCTCGTAACTAAGCAGCCCAAACATCCAGCATCTTCTGGCATCATAAAACTCTTTTAGGGTATCAAAAGCAGCGCCGTATTTAAGATTAATTGACTCGCTAACCCCAACTGCCAGCAGAAAGTCGAATTCTCCATAGGAGTCGGGATAGTTATTCGAATCATAGCAACAGCAAACATCAAATAGGCTGGCCCATTGCAGTGCTTTTTCTTTAAACGAATCTAAATCCTGTACTTTCATTTTGTTTGCGCAAATGTATAGAATATCAGAATAGCATAAACGAAAAAAGGCGACAAATAGCCGCCTTTTTCAATTTTATTTCAGAGAAATTAATTCAAAACAAGTGTTTGTACCCTGTCAGGTCCAACAGAAAGATATTTAATCGGAACTTCCAGTTCTTTTTCTAAGAAAGCGATGTATTCGCTAAGTTTAGCAGGTATCTCTTCAACCTTACTTACCTTAGTAACATCAGTTTTCCAGCCATCTATAGCTTTTAAAACCGGTGTAGGTTTTACCGTTATAATATCGTATGGCATGTAATCAATAGTTTCACCATTGTGCTCATAATGTGTGCAGGCATAAATAGTATCAAAGCCGTCTAATACGTCAGCTTTCATCATAATTAATTCAGTAACACCATTAAGCATAATTGCATATTTAAGTGCCGGAAGATCTATCCATCCACATCTGCGCGCACGACCAGTTGTTGCACCAAATTCATGACCTACCTTACGCAAGGTTTCTCCAACTTCATCATCAAGTTCAGTAGGGAATGGACCGCCACCAACTCTTGTACAATAAGCTTTAAAAATACCATAAACACTTCCAACTTTATTAGGGGCAATACCTAAGCCGGTACAAGCACCAGCAGTAGTAGTGTTAGAAGAAGTTACAAAAGGATAAGATCCAAAATCAACATCTAATAAAGTTCCTTGTGCACCTTCAGCAAGAACTGTTTTTCCTTCTTTTAAATATCCGTTAACAAAATGCTCACTGTCAACATGAGGGATGTTTTTAATGAAATCAATCGCTTCAAAAAAGGCAGCTTCTTTTTCAGTAAGGTCATATTCAAAATCATAATGAGAAAGTATCTCTTTATGTTTCTCAACTAATCTGTTGTAGCGTTCTTTAAAGTCGGGAAGTGTAGTGTCTCCAACTCTTAGTCCATTACGACCAGTTTTGTCCATATAAGTAGGGCCGATTCCTTTTAAGGTTGAACCGATTTTATCTTTACCCATTTTTTGCTCATTTGCAGCATCCAGCAATTGATGAGTAGGTAAAATTAAATGTGCCTTACGTGCTATAACAAGTTTACCTTTTGCTACCGGATCATGACCCGCTTTTTGTAGGTTATCTAATTCTCTTTTTAAAATGATTGGATCTATAACCACACCATTTCCAATTAGATTCATTGTTTTTTCGTTAAAGATACCTGATGGTATAGTATTCAAAACGAATTTTTTACCATCAAACTCTAAAGTATGTCCGGCGTTCGGACCGCCTTGGAAACGAGCTATCAAATCATATTGTGGACTTAATACATCAACAATTTTACCCTTGCCTTCGTCGCCCCATTGCAGGCCAAGAAGCACGTCTACTTGCGTCATTATTTAAATTTAAAAATGGAAATATAATAATTGAATTTTAACTTGCATGTTTAATAGCGGCATTCTGATTTTCCATTGATGCCTTGGCAGAGCAATCAAAACAAACGCCGTAAAGATTTAAAGAGTGGTGTTTAATCTCGAACTTTAAAAGTTCGCCAACCATACTTTGAATCTGATGAATACGAGGGTCGCAGAATTCTACAACTTTACCGCAATCAATGCAGATGATATGATCATGCTGATGATAACCGTATGATTTTTCAAACTGAGCCATGTTTTTGCCAAACTGATGTTTGGTAACCAAATCACATGAAACCAATAATTCTAAAGTATTGTATACTGTAGCTCTGCTAACACGGTATTTTTGGTTTTTCATATGGATATAGAGGGTCTCTACATCGAAATGATCATCTCTTGAATAGATTTCTTCTAAGATGGCAAAACGCTCCGGTGTTTTTCTCAGACTTTTATTTTCGAGATAGGCTTCGAAAATCTTTCTTACCAACTCGCTGTTGTGGTTTGTAGACATAGTTTTTAAACTCCTTTCAAAGGTACCAATTTTTATATAAAACTCTACGATTTTTTAGCAATTTTAGGCATCAAAGCGCGTAACTCCCGTTACACCTTTCACCCGAAGCAGATTTTCGATCAGGTTGTCTAAGTGCTCCTTATCATTTACAAAGATCATTATTGACCCATCAAAAATACCATTATCTGTATCTACAGTAATAGAACGCATATTTACCTTAAAATCGTTAGAGATAACTTTTGTAATATTATTAATCAATCCCACATCATCAATTCCAATAATGTGCAGGCCAGTTAAAAATGTAAGCTCTTGTTGTTTATTCCATTTTGCCTTCACAACCCTATAACCATAATTGGCCATTAACTGTGCCGCGTTAGGGCAATTTGTACGATGAATTTTAATTCCTTCATTTACAGTAACAAACCCAAAAACATCATCGCCAGGTATTGGGTTACAGCATGCAGCTAAGGTATAATCAATTTTTTGGAGGTCTTCTCCAATTAGTAATGTATCAGATTCTGGCCCTTTTACCTTGTTAAGTAGCGTTTCAATCTTCTGATAGTCATTTCTTTCGGCCCCTCTGTTTTCAATCTCTTTTTCACTTGCCAGGTAATCTTTTAAGTCTTTTACCTCAATTTTTCCATTGGCAACGGCTATAAAAAGCTCTTGCGTTGACGGAAGTTTAAAGAAATAAGTAAGCTTATTTAAATTATCTGTATTGTAAGTAATTTTTAAAGATTTAAGCTTACGCTCTAAAGTTTCTTTACCTAAATCTGCAATCTTTCTTTTTTCTTCTTTTAAAGAAGATTTGATTTTAGATTTAGCCTTTGCTGTTACAACAATGTTTAACCAATCTTCCTTAGGTATTTGCTTGCCAGAAGTAATAATCTCAACCTGGTCCCCATTCTGAAGTTTGTACGAAAGCGGTACAAGCTTATGATTTACCTTAGCGCCAATACACTTAGCACCTACATCAGTATGTATCTCAAAGGCAAAGTCAAGCGCAGTGGCACCCAAAGGCAATTGTAGTAAAGCCCCCTTTGGAGTAAAAATGAAAATCTCGTCAGAGAATAAATTCATCTTAAAGTCGTCCAGAAAATCAAGTGCATTAGCTTCCGGATTATTTAGCATTTCCCTAACCTTCATGATCCACTGATCCAAACCATTATCGTTAGTTGATTCTTTATACTTCCAATGTGCAGCAAAACCTTTCTCAGCAATTTCATTCATTCGCTGTGTACGTATCTGTACCTCTACCCACTGTCCTTTAGGACCCATGACCGTAGTGTGTAATGATTCGTATCCATTTCCTTTTGGCGATGAAACCCAATCGCGCAATCGGTCTGGGTTAGGGCGGTAAAGATCTGTTACAATAGAATATGCCTTCCAGCAATCTGCTTTTTCATGATCAGGGGCACTGTCTAATATAATCCTGATGGCAAAAAGATCATAAACCTCTTCAAAAGGAATATTCTTGCTTTTCATCTTATTCCATATAGAATGGATAGATTTCGGTCTGCCATAAATATCGGCTGTTAAACCTTGTTCCGCCAGTATTTCGTTTATAGGCTCAACAAATCTTTTGATAAATAAGGTCCGTTCTGCTTTTTTCTCATTTAACTGGGTTGCAATGTATTTATAAGTATCAGGTTCAAGATATTTCATTGAAAGATCTTCCAGCTCAGATTTAATTGCATATAAACCCAGCCTGTGTGCAAGAGGAGCATACAGATAAATGGTTTCAGAAGCAATTTTTAACTGTTTCTGTCTTGGCATAAAATCCATAGTCCGCATATTATGCAGTCTGTCGGCTAGTTTAATTAAAATTACCCTCACATCATCTGCCAGGGTAAGCAACATCTTTCTAAAATTCTCTGCCTGTAAAGAGCTGTTGTAGTCAAATACGCCCGAGATTTTGGTTAAACCATCAATAATTTTTGCTGTTTTCTTTCCAAACTCACGTTCTATATCTTCAAGCGTAATGTCGGTATCCTCTACTACATCATGTAATAATGCGCATACAATAGAGGTGGTTCCAAGTCCAATTTCTTCAGCAGCAATTTGGGCCACAGCAATAGGGTGGTAAATGTATGGTTCACCAGATTTTCTGCGCATGTTTTTGTGGCTTTCCAGAGCCATGTCAAATGCCTTTCTGATTTCCTTTTTATCCCCCCTCTGAAGTGTCGGCTTACAGGCGCGTAAAAGAGCTCTGTATCTTTTTAAGATTTCTTGCTTCTCTGCTTCTAAATCAATCACTAAAGCGTTTTTCATTTGTGTTTATTTTTTTTATTGTTATGAATCCCGCTAACCACAGCATCCAAGTTTTTGTACTCCCTCTATCAATATAAGATTTTTATAAAGATGTAACTAATATGAGCAATAATTCTTCCAAAATTAAGTTTGTCTTTATTTGGTTAGTATTGTATTATTTACGTAAAAAATATGGCTCTTTATCGTTAAAAGATTATATTAGAGTTGAAAATGAAAACTAAAATATAAATTAGCTTTACCTTTATAGGGGTATAAATTTATGAAATTTTATAGGTTATTTATTCTGTTAATTGTCATTATTAGCGGTGCCCAGGTTAGGGCGCAGGTTAATGGCGTTACTGTGAAAATGCCTGTACTTGGAAAAAATGATACCATCCGTGTTGCCGGGACTAATGAAAACGGCGAAATGATACCATGGATACCCCTGCAAGAGGTTGTTATTTATGGCGTACGGATCTTCAAATCCCCGGCTGAGCGTGCTGCATATAGCAGATTAAGGTATAATGTAATGAAAGTTATGCCTTATGCCCTGTACGCAAAACAAAGGTATGAACAGCTGGAAAAAGACCTGGCGCTAACAACAGAAAAAAAAGAACAGAAAAAACTGGTTAAACAATGTGATAAAGAAATAAAAGACATGTTTAACCGAGAAATAAAAGAACTTACCATAACCCAGGGTCAAATACTTACCAAACTTATTGATCGCGAACTGGGCAGAACAACCTACGATATTGTTAAAGAAACTAAAGGAGGCTTTACCGCATTTCTTTATCAATCTGTTGCAAGAGTAGTAGGGCATAATTTGAAAAGTACATATAACCCTCAAGAAGAGAGAGATATTGAATCTATCATTATTTCTTCAGGATTTTATCAATAAAATCATGGCTGAAAATTCCAAGAGCATACATCAATTTAAAGCAAAACTTATTAATGGATCCGAAAAAAATCTATCCGATTATAAAGATAAAGTACTTTTGGTTGTAAATATAGCCTCTGCTTGCGGTTTTGCACCTCAATTAAAAGAACTGCAAGATTTACGAGAAGAATATAGTGCTCAGGGTTTCGAGGTACTGGGTTTCCCTTCAAATGACTTTGGCAGACAAGAGCCCCTTAATGGAAAAGAAATTGATACATTTTGCGAAGTTAACTATGGTGTTAAATTCCCGGTGTTCGATAAGATAATGGTACGTGGGGCTCACGCTCACCCACTTTTCAAATTCCTAACGCAAAAATCTACCCCGCGCTGGAATTTTCATAAGTATTTAATCAATAAGGATGGGGAAGTGGTAGATTATTTTTTCCCGTTTACTACACCACTTTCATCCAAAGTAAAAAAGAAAATACAAAAATTGCTGTAAGGCAATCTTTCATAAAATATACATATCATGAAGTTAGATCTATTGGTACTTGCCGTTCATCCAGATGATGCAGAACTTGGATGTTCAGGAACTATTGCCAAACACATTGCCCTTGGTAAAAAGGTAGGGATAATTGATTTTACCAGAGGAGAGCTCGGTACCCGTGGAACGGCAGAAACACGTGATCTGGAAGCAGAAGATTCAGCCAAAATACTAGGTGTCCACGCACGTGAAAACCTGAGGTTCAGAGATGGATTTTTTAAAAATGATGAAGAGCATCAGCTGGAAATTGTTAAAATGATCCGTAAATATCAACCTGAAATCATTTTAACAAATGCATTGCACGACAGACATCCTGATCATGGCAGGGCCGGAGACCTTGCACACGATGCTAGTTTCCTATCTGGGTTACCCAAAATAATTACTGAACTTAATGGAGTGCCGCAACAAGAATGGCGACCAAGATTACAGCTTCAATACATTCAGGATCGGTATATTAAGCCAGATATTATTATTGATATTACACCTTATATAGAAACTAAACTGGCATCAATAAAAGCGTTTAAAACCCAATTCTTTAATCCGGAATTGGATGGGCCTGCCACCTATATTTCCTCTCCTGATTTTTTTGAAAGTGTAATTGGCAGATCACGGGAGTTTGGTAAATCTATAGGAACAACCTATGCCGAAGGTTTTACCTGCCGCAAACTTTTAGGGGTAAATAGCCTTTTCGATCTCATCTAACCAACACATAAAATTGGCCATACTCCAACAAAAGGAGATAAATTCTGTTTTATACATAAACAGTTTAATATGGCCAATATATTTTCTTCCCTAAAGAACGCATACACCCTTTTTAAAAGCGTAGATTTTAAAAAACTCGAAGAACTTTCTAAAAAAGTTGACCTTCCAAAAATTGTAAATTCAGTATCTAATCTTGATGAAACCCAGCTGCAGGGACTCATGAAAATGATGGGAGCCCCTCATAAAAAACGAGAACTCCCGCCAATTGAAGGTGACTTTTACCATTTGGGCGATGAGGCTTTAAAAGATGAAGACAGGGCATTGCAATTAAGTGTACGCGAATTTCTGGAACGGGAAGTAAAACCAGTAGTAAATAAATATTGGCTTAAGGCCGAATTTCCTTTTGAGCTTATTCCTAAAATAGCAGAACTAAACATTTGTGGGTTAACCTATCAGGGTTATGGATGCCCTAACAAATCTAACCTGATGGAAGGGATGCTGGCAATGGAAATGGCCAGAATAGATACTTCTATGTCTACCTTTTTTGGAGTACAGAGTGGATTGGCTATGGGGTCCATATATCTTTTAGGATCTGAAGCACAAAAGCAGCAATGGCTTCCAGATATGCAGCAGATGAAAATAATTGGCGCCTTCGGACTAACTGAGCCTGAGGTAGGCTCTGGAGTTGCAGGAGGACTAACTACCACCGCTAAGCGACAAGGAAGTAAGTGGATATTAAACGGACAAAAGAAATGGATTGGTAATTCTACCTTTTCTGATGTTACCATAATATGGGCCAGAGATGTGGACGATAATGAAGTAAAAGGCTTTCTGGTTAGAAAGGGAACTAAAGGATTCGCGGTTGAGAAAATGCAGGACAAGATGGCTTTGCGTATTGTACAAAACGGGCTCATAACGCTTACCAATTGCGAAGTTGACGAAGAAGACCGACTGCAAAATGCCAATTCATTTAAGGATACGGCAAAGGTGTTAAAAATGACAAGAGCAGGGGTAGCATGGCAGGCAGTAGGTTGCGCCAGGGGTGCATACGAAAGTGCTCTTCAATATACCAGAACCAGAAAACAATTTGGTAAACCTATCGCCTCTTACCAGCTCATCCAAAACCACCTTGTAGAAATGCTCTCTAACCTAACGGCAATGCAAACACTTTGCTTCAGGTTATCTCAGTTGCAGGATCAGAACCTGCTTACCGATGAACACGCTTCGTTAGCTAAAGTTTTTTGCTCAATGCGCACACGAGATGTAGTAAGCCGGGCCCGCGAAGTTATGGGTGGAAACGGCATTTTATTAGAGTACGATGTAGCCCGTTTTGTGGCCGATGCGGAAGCCATCTACTCCTACGAAGGAACTAAAGAAATCAATACCCTTATTGTGGGGCGTGCTATAACTGGCTTTTCAGCTTTCGTGTGATTACTTAAAAGGAGCCTTTTCGATACTAGTATTGCCCATTGCCGTTTTTTCATAAAGGGCAATACAGTGTTTATTAAAACTGGGATCAAAATTTACTTTACCTGCATATAATTTGTCTGGCACAGGTGTACCCTCCAAAAAGTAATATACTTTAGTATTTCCTCCTTTATGATGAGGTTTAAAGTTTCCGTAGGTGATCATTTCATCCCAAACCGTGTCCTTTACAGTAACAGCAAACACATACTGTATAGGGCCTGTATTGTTGTCGTTCCTGTAATGTGCAATTTCCTTGAATCCGCCTTTCAGTCCATCTATTCCGGGTTGGGTAAACGTACCCTTTAACATCCATCCAACTAAAACCAAAATAGTAATACCCAGCAGGATGTTCAAATATTTTCTCTGCATTATAAAGCCGGTAAAATAGTTTCCATAATTGCTAAACCTTCATCAATATGTTTCTTCTCCATGCACAAAGCAGGCCTGAACCTGATGGTCTGATTTCCGCAACCCAAAAACATTACATTATGCAGCATTCCTTTTTTTATAAACTCATCGCGCATGCTCTTATTTGGAAAGTCGAAAGCACATAACAAACCTTTGCCTCTAACGTTGGCCATTTTATCGTACTTTCCAGCTAGTGTTTGCAAGCCTTCTTTTAAATATTGACCAACTATTGCAGCATTTTCACATAGGTTGTCTTCGGCAACAATTTGAAGGATTTGCGATGAGCGAACCATGTCAACTAAATTGCCTCCCCATGTCGAATTAATTCTCGAAGGCACTTTAAATACATTGCTCTCTACCTGATCTACCTTGTTTCCGACCAAAATACCACAAACCTGCATCTTTTTACCAAAAGCGATAATATCCGGACGGGCCTTTTCACTATAATGCTGATGGCACCAGAATTTACCTGTAAGGCCAACTCCAGTCTGCACCTCATCATAAATCAGAAAAGCATCATTTTCATCGGCCAATGTTTTTAGTTGTATTAAAAACTCCTCACGTAAATGATTATCTCCGCCTTCAGATTGAATTGGCTCTACAATGATTGCACATATGTCATCTTTATTGTCAGCAAAAGCCTGTTTTATCTGAGTAATAGATGTTTCTTCTGTTTCAACAGCCACTCTTAAATTATCTCCATCCAATGGGAATTTTACTACCGGAACAGACACTCTTGGCCAATCGAACTTGGCAAACCATTTGGTTTTATCAGGAAGTGTATTGGTTAAACTTAAAGTATAACCAGTTCTGCCATGAAAAGCTTTCTCGAAATGAAGTACTTTAAACCCTCTTTCTTCTTTATACCCTTTGGCAAAATTCTTTTGAACCTTCCAATCCATAGCTACCTTAAGCGCGTTCTCAACTGCTAATCCGCCGCCCGCAATAAAAAATGCATGAGGTAAATAAGCCGGGATTCCAATTTTAGAGAACGTATCAACGAACTGAGCATATTGTTGTGTGTAAACATCCGAATTAGAAGGGTTGGCCAGTGCAGCATCCAGAAGGTTTTTTTTAAACCCTTCATCTTTTATCATTTTAGGATGATTGTAACCCAAAGGAACAGATGCAAAGCAAGTGAAAAAATCAAGTAGCGAACGCTTGTATTTCGAATCATAAATATATGCTCCCTGACTTTTTTCCATATCATATGTAAGGTCAAAGCCATCTGCTAAAATATGTTTGCTTAAAGTTTCATTTACCTGCTCTGGAGCTACAGTTAGTTGATACATAATTTCTATGTTTTGGTATGTATCAAATGTAATAAAAACCCCTAAATAAACAAATGCAGGCACTATTTGAACCCGTAAACGAAAAAACAGGGTTTAAACAGTTTAAAGTATGTTTTTGAAATAAAATCTATTTTGGTCTAACAAACGTTAGTAAATAAACTTGTCTTTCATACCCCATATTCCCAGTAAACCGCCTGTATGTAAGGCAACTATTTTGTCTTCTTTTTTAAAAGAATTATTGCTGATCAGGTCATCAAGAGCGAAGAACATTTTTGAAGTATATACCGGGTCAATAAGCATTCCTTCATCCGCAATAAACTTTTTGATATACTCAATCAAAGTGGGAGGGGTTTTAGCGTATCCACCAAAATGATAATCAGTATGTATAATCAGTTGCTCAATGTTCCCGGTATGCTTATAAATCTCATCTGCAATAAAATCGCCACCCTTTAATACCGGCACAACATGAAGTTGAGTTTTTAGCTTGCGCTGATGAATTCCTTTTAATAACCCCGCTGCGGTTGTTCCGGTTCCGGCAGCACAAAACAAGTGGTCAATATCATGTGGCAGTTCGGCAATAATCTCGGTACAGCCTCTAACCGCTTCGGCACTGGCGCCACCCTCATCAACAAAATATGCGTCAGATGCGGTTCCAAAATGAGTATTAAATAATAGTTTTTTGTTTCTGTAACTGTCTCTATCGGTAAAAATCAAATTCATACCAAACAGTTTGCAAAGTAATAGCATTTCATTGCTTACTACTTCGCCACGTACAAAAGCTGTACTTTTTAAGCCAGCCCTGGCACATGCCGATGCCGTTGCAACGAGGTGATTAGAAAAAGCCCCGCCAAAAGTAATAATATGATTTTTCTGTTTTTTTTGTACATCATTTAAAATGTACTTAAGCTTACGCCATTTATTCCCCGAGATGTAAGGGTCAATTAAATCATCCCTTTTTACCAATACATGGTTTCTTGCCGAATGTTTTAACTGATGTATAGGGCTGTAAATATCTGTAAACATTTTACAAATATAAATTCCCTTTTATAACTCCGTATTAGTTAATGTTTGAAATAGATTTTTTTAATCAAATAAGGGAAGAAATTAAGAATTATCTTAACGTTTTGAGTAAAATTTTTCATAAGCGAGATTATTTAGTTTAGATCATGCTCTTCTCAAATAATAGGCCAATTTCTTTTCTGAATATATTGTTGTTAAAGATTAGTTTTGCAAAACGAAATAGCTACAACACTCAAATGTTAAAAAAAGTAGGTAATGTGGCTCAATTTCACAATTAATTAATAGAAATAAAACACAACTTTAATGGAAAACAACAATAACGGGTCGGAATTTGAAGAGCAGGATCTGTACGAGCATTTGAACATTGTTGTTGATAAAGGACAGTCTTTATTGCGCATTGATAAATTTTTAATGCATAGGGTAGAAAACGCTTCCCGAAACCGCATTCAAAATGCAATAGATGCCGGTAATGTTCTTGTTAATCAAAAACCCGTAAAACCAAGCTATAAGGTTAAGCCGGCAGATGAGATATCTGTTGTATTTCCGCACCCTCCAAGAGATACAGAAGTTTATCCTGAAGATATTCCATTAGATATTGTTTATGAGGATAATGATCTTCTGGTAGTAAACAAACCTGCCGGAATGGTAGTTCATCCAGGATATAACAACTATACCGGTACACTTGTAAATGCACTTGCTTTCCACTTTGAGCAATTGCCACAGTTGCCGGGCAATGAAGGTAGGCCCGGTTTAGTACACCGTATTGATAAAGATACATCAGGCCTATTACTTATTAGCAAAAACGAGGTTACTATGACCAAACTGGCCAAGCAATTTTTTGATCATACCATTAACCGTAAATATGTTGCCCTTGCCTGGGGAGATATTGCCCAAGATGGCACTGTTACAGGTTATATTGGCCGTAGCCTTAAAAACAGAATAGTGATGGATGTTTACGATGATGAAGAAAAAGGTAAGTGGTCTGTAACACATTATACCGTGTTAGAACGTTTAGGATATGTGACACTAATTAGCTGTCAGCTTGAAACGGGAAGAACTCATCAAATAAGAGCACATATGAAACATATAGGGCACCCATTATTTAATGATGCAAACTATGGTGGCGATAAAATATTGAAAGGTACTACGTTTAATAAATACAAACAGTTTGTTCAAAATAGTTTCAATATTTTACCGCGTCAGGCTTTACATGCACAAACTTTGGGTTTTATTCATCCAACTACTAAAAAGTATATGGAATTTGAAGCACCTTTGCCACCCGATTTCGATACAGCTTTAAATAAATGGAGAAACTATATTGTAGAGCCTCAATAAATGCAGCAAGAGTACATTTTACATAACGACGAATTTATATTAAAAAACCAACCTATTGTAACTGCAGATAATCGTGGTTTCAGGTATGGCGACGGCCTGTTTGAATCTATGAGAATGAACAATGGTAAACTTAAGTTTCCAGAACTTCATGCTGATAGGTTAAAGGCCGGAATGAAAGCCCTTAAATTGGAAGGCGCAACCCTATATGACGAATATTTCCTGAAACAAAAAACAGCTGAGCTTTGTAAAAAGAACAAGTTTAAGGATAATGTAAGGTTCAGATTATCTGTTTACAGAGCTGGCGATGGCCTGTATACTCCGAACAGTAATAAATCTGGATATGTATTGGAAGCATCTCCATTAACCGAAAACACTTACGAACTTAATAAAAAGGGCTTAATTATAGACGTGTTTGATGAGCTTACAAAATCTGTTGATAAACTTTCTAATTATAAGACTTGTAACTCGTTGGTATACGTAATGGCGGGTTTGTATAAAAAGCAATATAACCTGGACGAAGCTTTTATATTAAATCAGAATGGCTTTTTATGTGAAAGTATCAGCTCTAATATTTTTGTTGTTTACGATAAGCAGATTTATACACCAGCCCTATCAGAGGGATGTATAGCAGGTGTTATGAGAAATGTGGTAATGAGTATAGCTAAAACCAACGAAATTCCGGTAGTACAAGCACAAATAAATCCCGAAGTGCTAAAAGAAGCAGAGGAAGTTTTTATAACCAATGCTGTAGGAGGTATTCGCTGGGTAATGGGATATGGCCGCAAACGCTATTTTAATGAAGTAACTAAGTTGCTTAGTGATAAGTTAAATACACTTTAGAATCAGATTTCGGTTTTCAGGGCCTTGCTGGGGTGTTGATAGGGCCTTCGTAGGGCCTCGGGAGGGCTACAACCCTATCAAGGCCCTGAAAATGCCTATTTATCTGCCCTGCTGTGGTTTCACTTATTGGGATAATTATCCAATATTTTTAATAGCTTTTTGGTTACTTCCGGATAGTCATTATTTAAATTTACACGCTCAGAAGGATCTTCGGCCAGATTGAATAATTCAATTCCGCTTTCTTTAGTTCTTCTAAGCTTCCAATCTCCCTCACGAGCTACTTCAGGAACGCCATAATGCACATAGTATACAGGCTGATGTTTGAAGGCAGCGTCCTTTCTAGTGAATAATGGAGATACTGATTCTCCGTCAATTTTAAGGTCGGCTGGTAATTTGGTACCGCTCCATTCGGCCAATGTAGGCAATAAATCAACACTGGTAAACAGCTGTTTCTGAACCTGTGCCTGGGTATGGCCTTTCCAATATAAAATAAATGGAACCCTAGTGCCTCCTTCGTATGTAGTAGCTTTACTGCCACGGAATATACCTGCATACCCAGCATGGTTTTGCTTTGTTTTGCCATCTAAAGCCATTCTTTCGGGATAGTTAGTCCATGGGCCATTGTCGCTGGTAAAAATAAAAATAGTGTTATCAGCTAATCCTTGTTGTTCCAGTGTTTTCCAGATTTTGTCTAAACCTCTATCCATTTCATTTATTACATAACCCAGTTCTCCGCCATGCGTTAAATCGCTGTTCTTTTTGTGAGCAGCAAAGTATACAGGTAAATGGGGCATGTTATAGGCCAGATACAAAAAGAAAGGCTCTCCCTTTTTTTGCTTTTTAATGTACTTTACAGCTTCATTGTTGTATAGCGATGTTAGTGAACTATCTGCAGGTTTATAAACTTCAGGTTTATAATTACGGTAAAGCTTAATAGTGGTGTCAGTTTTAACGTAAGGGCTTTTATAATCATGACTGTACAATAATCCGTAATAATTGTCAAATCCCTGTTCCATTGGCAAGTTAACCTTGTTGTCTCCTAAATGCCATTTGCCAATCATATTTGTTTTGTACCCACCTGTTTTTAAGATCTCGGCAAGGGTAAGTTCCGAGGCTGGTAAGCCCTGGCTGGAACCGGGCCCCAGAGGTGCAGGAATATCATATCTGGTAGGATAGCGGCCTGTAAGGAAAGCCGCACGAGATGGCGAACATGTTGGTGAGGCCAGTGCAAAATTGGTAGCCTTAACTCCTTTGGCAGCCATTTGATCTAAAAAGGGGGTTTCTATTACCGGATTTCCATAGCAGCTTAAATCTGCATAACCCATATCGTCTGTTAGTACAAATACAATATTTGGCTTTTGCTGGGCTGATACTTGTTGGTTTGTGGCGAAGCCTATTGCGGCAATACCGAGTAAGGTTTTTAGTAGTATTGATTTTTGCATAGTGATAGCTAAAGTATGAAAAATAAACAGAGAAAAAGCCGACCCTAGGGTCGGCTTTTTCTCTGTTTAAACCTTACTCTTTACAGCTTAGTCGGCATGTAAAGTATCTTTATGGTCTTCTGGCTTGTATGAAGCCTGCAGTTCGGCAAGTTTCTTTTTACCATAAGCCAGCTTAGTAATTAATACAAATAATACTGGAACAATAAATATAGCTAATATGGTTGCCGAAAGCATCCCGGCAGCTACTGTCCAGCCTATTGTCATCCTCGAAACAGCACCCGCACCATGAGAGATAACAAGTGGGATAACCCCTAATATAAATGCCAGGGATGTCATTATAATTGGGCGTAAACGAAGCCTTACTGCTTCAATTGTAGCGGCAATTAATTCCATACCCCAATCTACACGCTCTTTGGCAAATTCAACAATCAGGATGGCATTCTTTGCAGAAAGACCAATCAGCGTAATTAAACCAACCTGTGCGTATATGTTATTGTCTAATTTTGGCAAAAATGTAAGCGCCAGAATGGCCCCAAACAGACCCAGCGGAACTGCCAGCAGAATAGAGAATGGAACAGACCAGCTTTCGTATAATGAAGCTAATAATAAGAATACAAAAACAATAATCAACGCAAAAATTAATGTGGTACTGTTACCGGCTTCTTTTTCCTCTAAGCTTAAGCCCGAGAAGTTATAAGAATAGTTTGCCGGTAATGTTTGTGCTGCCACTTCTTCCATAGCTTTTAGTGCATCACCCGAACTAAATCCGGGTTTTGCGGCTCCAGTAACCTCAATAGATCTGAACAGGTTAAAGTGGTTTATAATAGATGCTTTTTCTACTATCTCGAAGCTTACTATAGAGCTTAATGGAACTGACGAGCCTGATGAATTTTTCACATATAAGCTATTCAGGCTTTCAATTCCTTTTCTGAAATTGGTGTCAGCTTGTGTAACCACACGGAAATTTCGGCCGTATTTAGTAAAGTCGTTTACATAGCTGCTGCCCAGGTAGGCCGAAATGGTACTGTAAACCGCACCTATAGAAACTCCCATTTTCTTGGCCTGGTCACGATCAACATGAACCTGATAATTTGGAGTTCTGGCATTAAATAGGGTATAAGCCATTGCAATTTCCGGTCTCTGATTTGCTGCTCCAAGGAACTTTCCTACGTTGGCTTCAAACTGTTTTATGTCGCCGGTTTGCTTTTCCTGAATCTGTAAGGAGAAACCGCCACTAATACCTAATCCTGGAATAGGAGGTGGAGCAACTACAATTACACTTCCATCTTTATCGCCCTTAAATTCTTGAGAAATGCTAGCAATGGTTGTAGCTACATCGCCTTCTCTGTCATCCCAATCTTTTAACTGCACAAAGAAAGTAGCAGCATTAGATTTGAACGACCTGTTCAGGATGTTGATACCACCAATTGAAGTAACGTTTTTAACCTCAGGGTATTTTTTTAAGATAGTTTCGGTAACCCTCTTAATCATTGCATCAGTACGTGCTGCAGAGGCTGCTTCGGGTAATGTAACACCCATTAAAAATACTCCGGCATCTTCATTTGGTATAAATCCTGATGGTTTTTTAGCAAACAAGCCAACAGTTCCAACGTATAAACAAACCAGAATAATCATCATTAACGGGGCTTTTTTTAATGCCCATTTAACACCGTTTGAGTATTTGCTGGTTACATTGGCAAACCATGTGTTAAATTTAAAGAAGAACTTGTTTAATCCTCTTGAATCTTTATTCAGGTTCATTGGTGTAAGCAACAGCGAGCATAATGCAGGCGTTAATGATAGCGCAATAAATGCGGAAATTAATACCGATACAGCTATGGTAATTGCAAATTGCTGATATAACTGGCCAACCATACCTGGTATAAAGCCTACTGGTATAAATACGGCAGCAAGTATTAAGGCTATGGCAATTACGGGAGCAGTAATGTCTTTCATTGCTCTTCTTGTTGCATCAGGTGCAGAGAGTCCATCATGATCCATGTAATGCTGTACGGCTTCTACCACTACAATAGCATCATCAACCACAATACCTATGGCCAGTACAAAACCAAACATGGTAAGTACATTAATTGAAAATCCGAAAAGAGTAAAGAAGATGAATGTACCAATTATTGACACCGGAATGGCAAGAACGGGGATGAGTGTTGCCCTCCAGCTTTGAAGGAAGAAGAATACAACCAGCGTTACAAGTATAAGTGCCTCTACAAGGGTGTGAACAACCTCGTTTATAGAAACTTTTACAATTGATACTGTTTCGTAAGCCACTACATAATCGAGATCCTTAGGGAACGACTTTTTCAGTTCAGCCATTACTTTGTCTATCCCTTCGGCAGTTTGCACAGCATTACCACCGGGAGTTTGGTTAATAGCCATCATAGAAGAAACTTTGCCATTTACCTTTGCAGTTGTTGAATAGCTAAATTCTCCAAGCTCTACTCTGGCTACGTCTCTTAAATAAACGGCTGAGCCATCAGCACCTGTTTTTATTACAATATCTCTGAATTGTTCTTCGGTACTTAGGTCGCCATCAAGGATTACTGAAAACTCAAAAGTCTGATTGTCATTTTGAGGAGGTCCACCTACAGTACCACCAGGAATCCTGGAGTTTTGTTCTGCAATTGCTGCCGAAACCTCAGCCGGGGTTATGTTAAGTCTTGCCAGTTTGCTGGCGTCAAGCCAGATTCTCATACTAAATGGCTGACCAAATGCCTGCACATCTCCAACACCTTTAATCCTTAATAGGGCGTCTTTTACATATAAGTTTACATAGTTCGAAATGAATTTCTGATCGTAAGTGCCGTTAGGAGAGTAAAGTCCAAGCACCATCAAAATGTCGTTATTTGCCTTTTTGGTGGTAACTCCCAAACGCCTTACCGCTTCGGGCAAAGCTGGTTCTGCAATACCTACCCTGTTTTGAACATCAAGTGCGGCAACATCTATGTTTGTACCAACATCAAAAGTAACTGTTATTGCCGAACGGCCATCGGAAGTACTGTTCGATGACATATATTTCATGCCCGGGGTACCGTTAATCTGGCTTTCTATTGGAGTAGTTACCGTTTGCTCTACAGTTTGGGCATCGGCACCTGTATAGGTGCCACTAACTGTAACAGTTGGTGGTGCAATATTTGGGTATTGACTAATTGGTAGTGTTGTAATAACGATGGTACCAACCAGAACAATCAAAAGAGAAATCACGATAGCCGTGATGGGTCGCCTTATAAATACTTCTGATATCATATCTCTGAATTTCTTTAAATCTATTTTTTAACTGCACCTGCTGTTGATTGTGCGCCCTGGCCTGCATCAGGAGCGGCTGTTGTAACTACAGCACCTGGCCTTACATTTTGTACACCATCTACCACAACTACTTCACCTTGTTTTAATCCGCTTTTTATTACCACGCTTTTGTCGAACTGTTTGCCTATCTTAACAATGCGTGCTTCGGCTTTACTGCTATCACCTACAACAAATACATTAAATTCGCCCAGTTGCTCTATAACAGATTTGTATGGAATTACAAGCTCATGTTCTGTAGCTTTATTTAAAGCTTTTAAGTTTACTGTCATACCTGCAAAAAGTTTTCCTTCGGCGTTAGGATAGCTAATCCTTACTTTAATGGTTCCGGTTTGAGGATCAACTGCACGATCGATGGCGGTAATATGACCTTGTCCGGTGTAAATACTGCCATCCTGAAGCTGGATATTGAAAAGCGAGTCTTTTACTGCTGCGGTGTTCTTTTGCAAACGTACAAAACGTGGAATCTCGGCCTGGTTAACAGCAATGTCTACTGCTATTGGGTTATTACTAGACACTGTGTTTAGTAAAGTTGTACCAGGTGATGCCAGGGCACCTAGTTTAACCTGAGATATACCTATTGTTCCGGTTAGTGGCGATACAATAATTGAACGTTGTAAATCGTTAGCAGCTGAAGATACCTGTGCCTGTGCTGCGGCAACCTGCGATTCTGCATTTGCCAGATCTGTTAATGCATAATCAACACGTTGTTTTGCAACGGCATCTTGTTCTGCAAGTCTGGTATAACGATCAGCATCTTTTTTTGCTTTATCACGATTGGCTTTGGCAACCGCAAGGTTTGCTTTGGCTGTATTGTTTGCCGCAATATATTTTGTGCGGTCAATTTCATACAGCTTCTGACCCTTTGTTACTTTCTGGCCATCTTTTATATAGATCGCGGTAATGTACCCGCCAACTTGTGGACGCAGTTCAACTTCGTTTAAAGCTACTACAACGCCTGGATAAGAATCGGTAGTGATTACTTCCTGATCCGATACGGTGTAAGTGGTTACGGGCGTAGCAGGGGGCGGCCCTTGCTGTGCAGCCTTTTTATCGCCACCGCAAGAGGCTAAAGTGACTGTTCCAAGTATTAAAATGCCTAGTTTTATGTAGTTAGTAGTATTCATTTGAGTTCTTATTAAATTACGTTAATTTACAGTAATAGTTCCTAATGCCTGTTGTACGTCTAGTTTCGATGAAAGCAGGCTATATAATGAGTTTAAATAATTGAGTTGGGCCGTACGCAAATCTGTCTCAGAAGTCATTAAATCCAGATAAGTTTTAATTCCTTCGTCGTATTGAAGTTTAATAGTATTGTACACCTGTCTTGAAATGTCGACGTTTGATCTGGCAGTTTTCCAATCGTTCAGATTTGCTTTATAAGTAGCCATTGCTTGCTCGTATTGCGTATTGATCCGGTTTTTGGTATTTAGCAAATCGAGGTCAATCCTTTTTTCCTGTAATTCAGATTTTCTAATCTCCTGGATTCTTTTGGTACCCTGAAAAATCGGAACACTTAATTTTAACCCAAATACAGAACTAGGGAAGGTTTTGTCGTAGAGGTTGCCAAAATTGTTATTTAAATAATTATAGCTGTAGTTTACAAAACCTGAAATAGACGGCAGGTAGCTCCATTTGTTGTAGCTGGTATTTAAGTGTTGTAATTGCTTTTGTGTTTGTAATAAACGATATTCCACTCTATTTTGGTAGGCCTGTTGGGCGTTGGTATCTAAAAGGATACCCTGCTCCATACTGTCAGACTTTAGGTTAAGACTGAACTCTTTTTCAGTACTATAACCAATAATTTCCTTAAGGTATGCGTATTTGTATTTGAGAAGTTCCTCTGTTCTCTTTTTGTCGGCTTTGGAGTTGCTTAAGCTAATCTGAGCACGTTGAAAGTCTGTCTTGTCAACCAAACCCTGTTCATATTGAGCGGATGCATCTTTCAGTTGCTTTTCTAAGCGTGCTATGTTTTCATTGATAATGTTTAGCTGCTCGCCACTGGTTAGGATATCAAAATAAGCTTTACTTACATCTACAATGGTGTTTATTTTGGTGTTTTCTGTACTTTGCTTGTATTGTTGTCTGTAGTACTTAGACGCTTTTGAAGCTTGGATAAGACCGGCGTTTAAGAATTGCTGATCTGCCTGTAAAGTAAGCGCAGAAGTATGTTTTGTACCAAAGGTTATGTAATTGGTTTCGCCATTTGTGGTAAGTGCATTAACCTGTTGCTTAAGGTTGTTGTTATAGTTTGCCGTACCATTAATTTGAGGGAACCATCCCGAAAGCGCAGATTTGATATCGCGTTCGCCAATCTCTTCATCGATCTGAGATTGCTTCACTCCTGGTCTGTTATTTAGTGCATAATCTATCACTTCCTGGAGCGTAGCATTGCTGAGCTGTTTATCGTTGTTTACCGTTTGGGCTTCTGCTTTTTCGGGGAGCAGGGCAGGTAAGCCAATAAGAAGCATTACGAGTAATTTATGAATTTTCATATTTAAAAGGGGAATTGAGTGTAGTTAAAGCCATTATTTATTATTGTCTTTTAATTCCGTCCCAAACAATTTGCACCACTTCCGTAATATCCTCGTCAGAGTATATCATATGCTCTGATAATCTGAAGTTTGCTGCCGCAACTAACGTGCCTCTTATTGTGGGGCCAAGCAATCTGGGATCAACATTTTTAAAATATCCCTGTGCTATCCCATCTTCAAAAAACCCGATAACTTTTTCTTTAAACAATATACTGTCTTTTTCTGGAAAATTTTTTGCAAAAGGAGAGTTTATGTATTGCTCAAGAAAAACCATTGCAGGTTCATTTTGTATGTAAAAATTGTATTGGTTGATCATGAATTTAAAGAAACGGTCTTTATAAGGTTTTGATTCATCATAGCCCTGAAGTATGGCCTCTGCAAATTGATCTTTAGTTCTTATGTAAAGCTCTACAATCAGTGTTTCTTTTGAATCAAAATAGTGATAAATGGTGCCTGCGGCTACATTTGCATGTTTTGCAATCTGGCTCATAGGAGTGCCATGAAATCCGTACTCTTTAATGAGTATTAGCGTGCTGTTTAAAATAGCGTCTCGCTTACTGTTAGAATTGTTTAATTGAACGTTCATTCGGTCGCAAAGAAAAGTAATATAATGTAGATAGGAAGCCATACCAAAGGAATGTTACACTTAAATGATTTATTAATGACATTGCTAGAATGTCGTAATTTCCTGTAATTTTACATTGGTTATAGTAACCAATTAAGCTAATTTAACGCCTTATGAAAATTATTTTAAGTTTCTTTTTTGCCTTCGTAATATGTTTTTCAGGTCTGTCGCAAACTCAAAAGATCGAATTGAATCTAACTAAGGGCCAGGCTTATTTCCAAAAAAGTGTGGTAAACTCAGTAGTAAAACAAACTATTAACGGGCAGCAAGTCGATATTAACATGACCATTGCCGGTCAAATGAAGTTTATGGTCACTGATTATGCAGATGGGGTATATAATATGGACTTGAGTTATTTAAACTTATCTATGAAAATGGCTCATCCAGGTGGTTCAATTATCTTTGATTCTGAAAAAAATGATGAAAAGGATATCATGTCTTCCGTTTTTGCCATGATGAAAAATAAGCCATTTCAAATAAAAATGACCAAAGCCGGTAAAGTAACGGAAGTTAAAAATATAGAAGCTTTATATGCAGGAGCCTTTGATAAGTTTACACAGCTTACCGCTGAGCAAAAAGAACAGATACGCAGTAAGGTTATGCAATCTTATGGTGATAAGGCATTTAAAGGGAATTTAGAAATGTTGTCTGCTGTATTTCCAGATCGCGCTGTTGCCAAAGGAGATACCTGGAGTGTAAAAACGCAGCTGGAAGCAGGCATGTCTGCAACATTAGATGGCGTTTATAAACTGGACGAAGTTACACCCACGCAATTTATACTTAGTGGCGCTTCGACAATGACTACCAATAAAGATATTTCGACAGAATCTAATGGCCTGCCAATAAAATATAATCTGGCGGGAACTATGAATTCTCTTATTAAGATCGACAAGAAGACAGGTTGGATAGTTGAGGGAAAGATTAGCCAGAGCATTAAAGGCAGTATTGAGATTAAAGCTAATGATAAAATGCCCGAAGGAGTTACTGCTCCAATGGAAATAACCAGTGAATTGATCTTTACAGATAAATAGCTGTTTGATTTATTCATGTAAGGATGTATCTTGACCCAACTTATAAATTAACGCTTTTTAATTCTCTCATTTATGTTTCATCATTTATTCTCCTTTAAAGGAGATATTAACTCATTCAAAAAAGGAATCTGTAAATTATTAGCTGTTCTTATACTAATTGCTTTTGTTTTCTCTTGTAAAAAAGAAAAACCGGCATCTGAAAATGATAAATCCCTTGAGCCCCAACAGTTAATTAAAAAGATTACTACTGAACTTGCAGGCGCTGATAGCATAAGTAATTTTGTTAATGCCCTTAAAAATCTTTCACTTACAAAAGAAGAAGTATCAGATGGAGTTACTGTATTCGCATTTCTAAATGATGAGGTTCCCATTACTTCGGTAATGGTTAAAGATCATATTGTAAAAGGGTCATTGAATCATTATGAACTGCATAATAAAAGGACTTTTACAGCATTAAGCGGAAAAGAATTAAAGGTTAGTCGTATTGCCGATACAATATGGGTAAATGGAGTGCAGGTAGGAGGTAAACAAATTATATACAATGACGATGATGCTGTGCATACAATAAAATCATCATTAAGTTCTACAACTACTAACGATGAATTACACACAACAACTATTGAGGTTACAGTATGGGATAGTTCTAAATGGAGCATTACTAATGCTAAAGGAGAGACAGCTTCTGGTGCAACGGTAAATCTTTATGCCTCACAAGCAGACTATGCCAGAGGTAAGGTGGCGTATAGCGGAAAAACAAACACTGCCGGCCATGCAATCTTAAAGAGATTAGTGAACGGAAGATATTATATTGAAGCCATTTATGGTAACAAAACGAATACATTTAGAAGTACGGCTGAGCCAAACAACGGGTTTTATATGGGGTATGCTATTTCGGGAATCTTTCAATCGGATACTGAAGTAAATACTGCTGCAAAACAGAATAATGCTGCTCCAGGGAATTTTAAATGGGTAGATCTTAATAATGATGGAGTAATTGATGGCAAGGATTATTACGGTTTACCGTACGAAAGTACATTAACTATTAGTGCGCTTACAAGAAAAACAGAGGTTAGCATTGGTTTTTTAAACAATAAGAAGCCTTAAAAAAGGTCGGAATATTTTTATATTCGTGAAAACCGAATTATAAAACCTTTAGCTAATTATGAACCGCAGAAAATTTATCAATCTTAGCACTATTGCAGGGGCAGTTTCTGTTGCACCAACTACATATGTACTTGGAGAAAATGGATTATTAAAAGACAAAAAAGAAAAACGTTTTCAAAAAGGCGCCAGTCCGTGGCCCGTTTGTCTGGATACTGCCACCATACGGCCTGCATCATTAAAAGATAAAGTAAAAATAGCTGCGAAAGCAGGCTACGATGCAATTGAACCCTGGGACGGAGAATTGCAGGAATATGAAGCAAAAGGTGGTAACCTCAAAGATCTGGGTAAAGAGATAAAAGATCTGGGGCTATTTGTGCCAAGTGTAATTGGATTATGGAATTCATTACCTCCTACACAAGAATTGTTCGATAAATCTTTGGTAGATACTCGCAATCGAATGCGTATGGCTGCTGATATTGGTGCCCATCATATTCAAACCATACCAGATACAGCTGGAGATAACTTTAATCAGAAATGGGTGGCCAGTAGATATAGAGACATTATTGAAATTGGGTTGAAGGAGTTTAATATTCACCCCGCTCTCGTATTCGTCAAATATCAACCGGTAAAAACAATGGGGCAGGCAATGGGGATTGCCTTGGATACCAATCATCCAAAGGCTATGATTATTCCAGATACTTATCATATGTATATTTCTGAGGGTGGATTTGAAGGATTGAAATTGATAAATGGAGATGCTATTGCTATATTCCAGTTCTCGGATGTTCCAGCTTCACCCGCAGCGATTGCCGACCTTGGTGATAAAGACCGTGTTTTTCCTGGTGACGGAATTTTACCACTGCCACAGATTTTTAAAGACCTTAAAGCAACTGGTTTTAAAGGCTGTATTTCTCTTGAGCTTTATAATCCTGAATATTATAAGCAGGATTTGCAAAAGGTAGCAGAAACGGGATTAAGAAAAACTCTAGAGGTACTTAAAAAAGCAGGTGTATAGGGAATCAGATTGTTAATGGGAACCCAGGTACCGTAAATATTAATAAAAGCTTAAATTTGGTTGTTAAATATAGGTGTTAATGCCTATTTAAATTAAATAGACGCTCCTATTATGAGATTTACGCTGATTCTTATTTTACTGTGTTTAAATTTTAATGCTTTTTCTAACACTTTC
Source organism: Pedobacter ginsengisoli (assembly GCF_002736205.1). Classification (NCBI taxonomy): domain Bacteria; kingdom Pseudomonadati; phylum Bacteroidota; class Sphingobacteriia; order Sphingobacteriales; family Sphingobacteriaceae; genus Pedobacter; species Pedobacter ginsengisoli. The sequence continues at coordinate 124,362 of NZ_CP024091.1, forward strand.
GTGGTTACCAGTAATGCAGATAGCGGTGTTGGTACCTTAAGAGATGCCCTTCAAAAGGCTGCCGCAAATGGTGTAAGTGAAAAGGATTATATTCATTTTAATTTACCCGGTTCAACTGAAATAGACAGAACCGTAGTTGCATTAACACCTCTACCACTTCTGTCATCAAATTTAGTTATAGACGGAACAACCCAGCCAAATGGTTCTTTTGGTGTAACTAACAGCCGAGTTAGAATATTTAGTAAAATTAGCCAAATTAATGACAGATCAACTTTAAAAGGAGACGCTATAGATAATCTGGAGATTTATGGGTTATGGATAAATAATCTATATGAAGGTGGTACATCAACTAATGCGATCGAAATACTGAATTCGGGTAAAATTATTATTGGCGGGAATAATAAAGGAAATTTCTTTCAGAATGGCATAACTATTAGTAAAACTAAAGAATTTATTTTTAAAAGCAATGTTTGCTTTTCAAGTGTAGATGGGAATGTTGGGAATTGGGGCAGGATTTATTTGGAGGCTGTGGATAAAATTTTGATCGGTGGAAATGAAAATGAAGGTAACATGATCGCCGGCGTACTACAGGTACATTCTGACCAAGTAAACATTTCTGATACTAGACCAAAATATATAGATATAAGTTATAATAATATTGGAGCTAACTACGCACGAAATCATTCTGATCGGAGTTTTGGTGTAGAGGAACCAAGAATAGAAATTCAAGGTAGTTTTGACAATGGACAGCCTATATTCAACGAGCATCATATATTAATAAAGAAAAATGTAATAGCTGCATGTAATTCAGATGTAGTAATCATTTCTGCTGTATCCGGTACGGTAGCTATACAAGGTAATAGCTTTAATACAGATTTAACAGGTACATTAGATTTTTCCCCTGCAAATTTTAGCTTTAGAATAGCTATCGTTTTAAGTACCAAGGCTCAGTGTTTAATTGGAGGAGATAACGAAGGAGATGGTAATATCATAAATGCGCAGATAAATGGCGTCTATGACGCTAATTTTCCAGAAGGAACCTGTAAGGTATCGAGAAACAGAATGTTTTGTCTTTATGGATTACCTTTTTTAATTCATTCTGATATTGATGATGTTCCGGTTGTTGAAATTACTTCTTCCCCATTTGAAACCTTATCTGGTACTGCGACACCTGGGGCAGATGTTGAACTTTTTTATGATGATGCCTGTTCAGGTTGTACCCCCGAAATCTATTTAGCGACAGTGAAATCAGATGCTAATGGAAAGTGGATATATCTAGGTTCTATTAGTGGAGCAGTGGTAGCCTCGGCAACGCTAAACAATCAAACGTCTCTTTTTACAGAGGCTGCCTTGAATATGGATGGACTTAAGGTAATTAATGCATCGTGTGGATTAGCTAACGGATCGATTTCAGGTATAGAATCTATGAATTCACAAGTTTACAAATGGGTAAATGAACTGGGAACTCCTGTAGGAGATAAGCTTAATATAACTCGACTTAAACCAGGTAAATACAAGCTAATCCTGGGAGAAGGAAATTGCAGTAAAGAATCACCTTTTATCGATATTAAGGATCTAACACCAGTATTCGATGATAGAAATATAATTGTAACTAATTCAAGTTGCGGACAGAAAAATGGTAGCATTAAAAATTTACTAGTGGGTATGGTGGATCCTGGTGCTTTGAAGTTAAAATGGCTTGATAAAAATAACCAAGAATTAGGGACAAGTGCTGACTTGGTAAATGTTCCCTCAGGAGAATACATTCTTGAGGCAAGATATAGCGGCTCAAATTGCATTAAAACTTATGGCCCCGTTGTATTAACTAATCAAAGCGGCCCGTCCATTGATCTATCCGGCGCCATTTTTAAAAATGCAACCTGTGGCGGCTCTAATGGCTCTATAACCAACGTTAAAGTAGCAGGAACAGGAAGTATTACTTACACATGGAAAAATGCGGCAGGAGTAACTGTAGGCACTACAAAAGACCTGATAAATGTTCAATCAGGCTGGTATGTTCTTGAAGTGAAAGATGGAACGGCATGCCTCGTTTTAGGATCTGCTCCCGTTCAGGTCAAAGAAACAAATGGAATTACCATTGATGAAGCGAATGCGAAACTCATTCCAGTAGCATGTAATTCAACATCTGGAGGCATAACCGGTTTAATAGTTACAGGAGCCACTACATATAAATGGATGAATCAAGCCAATCTGGAAGTAGGACATTCCCTGAATCTGACAGGAATTGGTGTCGGGAAATATCATTTGTTGGCAAGTAATGCCTCTGGGTGTACTAAACAAAGTCTGGTTTATGAGGTTAAAGAATTACCCTCCACACTATTTGATGTACAAGCTGTAGGTGGAAGCAGTGCTTATTGCAATCAATCTAATGGAACAATCTCAATTAAAGTTAATGGCTTACTACAACCTTTGGGAGTTAGGTGGGTTAATGCCTCAGGCACAACAGTGGGTAATTCAATGATTTTAACTGCATTGGCTGGAAGCTATAAACTTTATCTTACTGATAATAACAACTGCGAATCCTTCTACAGAGAATTCTCAATACTAAATGTGGATCCAGCTGTAATAAACCGAGGCGAAGAAAAAGTCACAAACGATCAATGCAATTTAGGCAAGGGAAGTATCAAAGCTCCAGGTATTTCTGGAATACCTCCATACTCTTATTTCTGGTCAGACAATAATGGTCAGCAAATCGGTTCTGGGCCTGTGCTCGAAAATATTTCTGCAGGTAATTATTCACTTACGATTAGTGATGCTCTTGTTTGTTCAAAACAAACGATTCTGTATACCGTTTTAAATGAAGAGAAAACTTTATTGCCTCCAATATTAAATGATTTAAAGATCTGTGCTCCCGGTGATGCTTTTATCCAGGTAATGCAACCTGGAATAGGTACCTATGTTTTATATAATGAAAATGGAATACGCTTAGATCAAAGTAAATCTGGAACTTTTAAGGTTAACATTCTAAATAGCCAAAACTATTTTATTAGTCAGGTCGTAGGATTATGTGAGAGTCCTACCGGAAGAATAAGAGTTACTATAGAAAATGAAGGCTTGTCTAAAGTGCCGAATGCTATTTCTCCTAACAATGATGGACACAATGACATTTGGTTAATACCAGACATGATAAACTATCCCAAAGGAACTGTGTTTATCTTTAACCGTTACGGACAAAAAGTATTTGCGTCAACCGGATACAAGCAACCTTTTGATGGCCGACAAAATGGGAAAGATTTGCCGGTAGGGACTTACTATTATATAATTGATTTAAAAAGAGCATGTGGTTTATTAAAAGGAAGTATAACTATTATCCGATAAAATTTCCTCTGTATCATATTAAATTGCATTTTTACTTTTAACTCTTAAAGCAAGTTACAAGCATGTTTCAGATGATAATATCAGGTATTGGCTGGTTTGGTGTGGTTTTATGTACACTAGGTTACTTATTATTAAGCACAAAAGTCATAACCTCCGACTCTCGGATTTTCCAGTTACTCAATATTGTGGGCGGCTCTTGTTTAGTAACGATAGCATTCGAAAACAGCGATTGGCCTAATGTTATGGCCAATTTACTTTGGGTATTCATTGGGGTTTATGCTTTTGGCCGGCAGTTAAGAACCCAGAGTGCTGTTAGAAAGGATTAACTTCTCTATTCCTAAAATCTGATATGCTTTACTTTTATAATAATCCAGTCTTTCTGCATATGCCTTTTTATCACTTTCTAAAGAAAGATAAAAATAGGCACCATCAACCAGTACAAAAATAAGATCGGCAGCCGTTTTGGCATCTTCTACTCTGATCAGTTGTTTTTCATTGCAACGGTCTATCATTGAAGCTAGGGCCAGCCTAAGAGAATCTAATATAGTCTTATATTTCTCTTTAATCTTTTTTTCTCTGAATGCCAGAGCATAAAAAGTATAAAACAACCCGTCGTCAAAGAGCAAATTCCATTTTTTAGAGAAAAGCATTTCAATTGTTTTCTGCAAATCAGAAAGTGTAACAGCATCCTTGTTCTTAATAGTATATATTAACAGATACCTTTCAAGTATATAATCAATAAGGGCGTAGGTTAGGTCTTCTTTTGTTTCGAAGTAATGGATAATAAGGCTTGGATTAATATCCATTACTTTGGCAATTTTTGCTATCGAGGTATTCTCATACCCCTCTTTTTTAGCAACCTTATAAAATATCTTAATAATTTCTAGTTGTCTTGTCTCTTTAAGACTCTTTCTTCCCATGATAAAATTTATTCTTCCAAACTAATCAAAAGTAATCTTATTTCGCAAATTTATTTTTATAGATTGAATGTATGTTCAATTAATTTATTAATTTAGTTCTAACCTACTGTTAACACTGCATGTGGATATTTGCGGCGCTCAGACAGTAAATACAATAACAAACCAAACAAACTTAATCTTAGTGCAATTATGAAAAAAAAGCTACTACTAATTTGCTTCATGTTTTTTGCAGCAAAGAGTTTTGCCCAGAATATCACCGTAAAGGGTGAGGTTGTGGATGCCGAAACCAAAGGGCCTATTCCGGCAGTTAACATCAGTGTAAAGGGAACAAAGCTGGGTACTGCAACAAACTCAAATGGTATTTACACCCTAACCAATGTAAACCCTAAAGCTATCCTGGTATTTTCTTATATCGGATATAAGCCTCAGGAAATTAACTTGAATGGAAAAACACAAGTAAACGTAACACTAACTCCTGACTTGAGTGATCTTCAAGAAGTGGTAGTAGTGGGGTTTGGAACAAAGAAAAAAATTAACATTGCAGGGGCAATAGATCAGATCTCTGGAAAGGAACTTGAATCGAGGCCGGTTACCAATGCAATGCAGGCATTGCAAGGGCTTAGTCCTGGGTTAAACATTACCTATGGAGGCGGTTCTCCGGGTACAGTTCCAGCCATAAATATTAGGGGGTATACTTCAATTAACGGAGGTTCACCTTTAATTGTTATTGATGGAATTCCTTCAACAAACGATGATATGTTAAGGTTAACACCTGCTGATATATCATCATTTATTGTATTACGTGATGCGGCATCTGCAGCAATTTATGGAGCCAGAGCGGCTTTTGGTGTAATATTAGTTACTACAAAACAAGGAGATGCCGGTAAACAAAATATTAGCTACAATGCATTCAGCTCATGGGGTAAACCTACTGTATTGCCTAAACCGGTTACAGATCCTTATATCTTTTCGAGGGTTTTAGAAACCGCTACAGATAACACTCCATGGGATTATGTGAATTTTTCGGACGAGTATTATAAATGGGCAAAAGAAAGATCAGAAAACCCTTCTCTTCCAGATACACGCCTGGATCCTGCTGATCCAAAAAGATGGGCCTATATGGGAAGCAATGACTGGTACGGCTACTTTTTTAATGATGCAAGTATTTCGCAAAATCATACAATATCTTTATCAGGTGGAGCTAAGTTAAACGACAAACCACTTACTTATTATTTTTCGGCCGATTACGCAAAAGATAATGGACTTAATAAACTTACACCCGATTTTTGGGATAGATATGGTTTGAGGTCAAGACTAGGTTTTTCTCCTTTAAGCTGGCTTAAGGTAGACAATAACCTTAACGTTTATGAAACTAAACGTGCATTGCCTAATAGCGATATTAGAGATCTTTATTATCTGCAACCAACTGATGTTGCTAAAAATCCAGATGGTACCTGGTCAAATACAGCTGCTGGTAGACTGGCTGCCAGACTTGTTGATGGTGGAGGCAACCTTCAGAACATGTTTGGCTTTAATAACATTACAAGTGCTACGGCAACTTTCCTTAATGGCGATTTGCAGGTAAATGGTGATGCGTCTTTTAAAAGAGAACTGTGGAAATACCATAACGATTCTAAGAAGTATAAAATTGGATACGGTCCGGGCGATGTTAGAGAAGAAGGTGGTAATGGATATGTAAGCGAAACCAATGGATATTTATACAGTAACGTATTTAATATGTATACCACGTATAAAAAAACCATCGGCGACCACTACTTCAGCGCAATGGTAGGTTTTAATAGCGAAAACTATCGTTATTCTTCTGTAAATGCGCAACGTGATGTACTTATCTCATCATCCCTTCCTTTTCTTAGTCTAACTACTGGTGATGCCAGAATGTCTGCCGGTTATAGTGCTTATGCTACCAATAGTGTATTTAGCAGGGTAAACTATACTTATAAAGATCGTTATATTTTGGAAGGTACAGGACGTTATGATGGCTCGTCCCGTTTCCCAACAGAAAGACGCTGGGGCTTTTTCCCATCGGCTTCATTTGCATGGATAGCAAGTTCTGAGGACTTTATTAAACCTTTGGCTCCAGTATTGTCAACTCTTAAGTTACGTGCAACTTATGGAGATCTTGGTAACCAGAATGTTGGTGACTTTGCTTATATCCAAACTCTGGGAACAGATCTTTCTCCTTATTTGATAGGTGGTAAACGACCTTTGATTATCACCGGAGCTCCAAGATTATATATTGATCCGCAAACTTATACCTGGGAAAGAGTTTCAACATCTAACGTGGGTGCTGATGTAGGATTATTGAATGACAAGATCCTTTTGGGATTTGATTACTTTATCCGTGATACTAAGGGAATGTTAATAGCAGGGCAAGAGTTGCCAGGAGTGCTAGGAACTACACCTCCTGCACAAAATTCGGCAGATCTTAGAACTAAAGGCTGGGAGCTTTCGGTAACCTACAGAGATAGATTCGATATATCCGATAAACCATTCAATTTCCAGGCAAAAATATTCCTTTCCGATTCCCGCTCTAAGATTACTAAATTTAAAAATGAACAGAACTTGTTCTCTTCTTACCGTGTAGGACAGGATATTGGTGAAATCTGGGGACTTGAGAATGATGGTTTCTTTAAAAACAAAGAAGAAATAGCTGCTTTGGATGAAACAAGCCTTATCCCATGGGGAGCATTAGAAATTCTTCCGGGATGGCCAAAGTATAAAGATCTAAATGGTGACAATAAAATTGAAAGAGGATTAAGCAGTAACGATCCAAAAGATCTTAAAGTAATTGGAAATAGCAGAGATAGATACAGTATAGGAACAAACCTGAATATGGACTGGAATGGCTTTGATCTTTCAGTATTTGTTCAGGGTGTATTAAAAAGAGATTTTTATCCTCATCATTATTTGTTCTGGGGTCCTTATCAGCAGCCTTATGCTAACGTTTATCCGTGGAATTTGAACTACTACAGGGGAACATCTGATTCACCTGAGCAAAGGGCTAAACACTCTGCCTCATACATTGCAGCAGGCCTTGCCGATGCAAATACTGATTCTGAGTACCCTGTATTACAATCTTGGTTAGCAGATGCTAATTACGGTAGTGGTTTGGATATCCCGCAAACAAAATATTTATTAAATGGCGCTTACTTAAGGATTAAAAATGTAACCCTGGGCTATACGCTGCCAACAAGTTTAACCAAACGTTTTAAAGTTAACCGCTTAAGGATATTTGTATCAGGAGAAAATATTTATGAATTCTCTGCTATTAAGAAATTTATTGATCCTGAGGCTGTAAATCAAGGTTCTAGTGCTTGGGCATATCCGTTTCAAAGGAAATATGCAGTTGGTTTAAACCTGGACTTTTAATAATCAGAACTTAATAATCATTAAAAATTAGTCATGAAAAAAAATATATATATCCTGTTTACGGTTCTTGCAATTGTAATGGGAGCTTGTAAAAAGGGCAATCTCGATCGTTTTCCTCAGGATTCTATTTCACCAAACCTTTTCTTTAATACAGAAGAAGATCTTTCTTTGTATGTGAATGGACTGTTGTCTATGCCAGATCGTAATAGCTATTTGAACGACCAAAGCAGTGATAACGTGGCAACAACTGCTGCTGTTGAGGTAAAAAATGTGATGGCTGGTAATACAAATGCCCAAAATATTAATAGTGGATGGAGCTGGAGCAGACTTCGCAATATCAATTATTTTCTTGAGAACTATAATAAAGCAAATATCGGACTGGAGGTTAAAAAGCACTATGCCGGACTTGCCAGATACTATCGTGCGCAGTTCTATCTGGATAAAGTGAAACGCTTTTCTGATGTGCCATGGTATTCAGGTACTTTAAACCCTCAGGATAAAGAGCTTTTTAAAGCAAGCGACCCTCGCACTTTGGTAATGGATAGTGTTATGGCCGATCTGGATTTTGCCTATAAAAATGTAAAAGAAAATGTAACTCCCGGAACTCCAGGTAAATGGGCCACAGCCGTATTTTATGTAAGAGCAGCACTCTACGAAGGAACTTACCGTAAATACCATAATGAGCTTAATTTAAAAGCCTCGGCAAATACTTTTTTAGAAACAGCAGCAAGAGTGAGTGGCGAGATAATTGCATCTAAAAAGTTCTCAATTTATAATACCGGAAAGCCATTGCAAGATTATGCAACCTTGTTTGCAAGTCAGGATTTAACCAGTAACCCGGAAGTTATATTGGCTAACATCTTTGATCAGACAAAAAACGTATCGCAAAATGTAAATGGCGTGGTATTTGGCGATTATGAGCAAGCACCTGCAAAAGATCTTATCCAGGCTTATTTAATGAAAGATGGAACTCGTTTTACTGCAATGCCTAACTATGATAAACTTGGTTTTGTAAAGGAATTCGAGAACCGTGATCCTCGTTTGGCTCAAACAATGGCTTATCCAGGCTGGGTTAGAGTTCCTGATGCTCAGCCGTACCTACAAAGGTTAAATAAAAACTTTACAGGCTATCATCAGTTAAAGGGGTATGTAAACAGTACCGATAATGTAACCTTAAACAGTGTTGATTTTCCTGTTTATCGCTATGCTGAAGTGTTGCTAAGCTATGCAGAGGCCCTTGCTGAATTAGGAACACTTAACCAATCGCAATTAGATGAGTCTGTTAACCTGATTAGAAAGAGAGCAGGTATGCCTAATCTTATCATGGCAGATGCAAATGCTTCTCCTGATCCATTATTATTGCAACAGTTTAATAATGTTGAGTCTAACCAGGGTGTTATTCTTGAAATCAGAAGAGAACGCAGGGTTGAATTTGCTTTTGAAAATAGCAGGTTCGATGATTTAATGAGATGGAAAGCAGGAAAACTACTTACCAAAAGCCCTGAAGGAATGTATTTCCCCGGTTTAGGTAAATATGATATGACCGGCGATGGAGTTGAAGATATTATTTTAATAGACAAGTCTGTTACTATCCCGGCCGAAGCTAGTAAAGAAAAGAACTCATTAGGGGTAACACTTATCTATTACCGTACAGGTGAAATAGGATCTGATGCTACAGTATTCCTAAAAAATGGGGCAAATGGTGGAGTTATTGTAACTGAAAATGTTACTCGTAAATTTGAAGAACCTAAGTATTACTATCGCCCTATTCCTCAGCAACAAGTTGTATTAAACCCGAACCTGAAACAGATATTCGGCTGGTAATAACCAATAGTTTATTTGGCTATAAAAACGAGATGACGAAACTAAAAAGAAGATCTTTATTAAAGGCAGCAGGACTAGCTGTTGGCGCCGTAGCAACCAGCGGCCTGTCTGCCTTTGCTTCTAATCCTGAAAACCAGGATAAGAAAACTAAAAAACTTGCCCTCTCAGTAGCACATATAACCGATGTGCATATCAGAGACGGAGACAATGCACCTGAAAGGTTTAAAAGCTGTTTAAAACAAATCATTAACAAGCACAAACCTGATTTCTTTCTAAACGGAGGAGATTCCATTAATGATGCATCATATGATAATGTTAAATACGATCAGGTAATTCAGCAATGGGGTATTTGGGATGATTGCATAAAAACACTTGATAAATACGAAGTTCATAGCTGTATTGGTAACCACGACCCATGGTGGAAAGCTCCTTCTAAAGAGCATGAAATGTATGGAAAAAATTATGTGGTTAAGCGGTTAAAAATTCCTAACCGGTATTATAGCTTTTCTAAAAAGAACTGGCATTTTATTGTGCTTGATGGCAATAATAGTAACATCTCATTAGATCAGGAACAATATGAATGGTTAGAGAAAGAGTTGGAGAAACTACCAGCGTCAACACCAACATTACTGATGTCGCATTATCCTATTTTGGGCACTACACAGGTTCTTGTAGGTGGCGGGCACTCGGACTGTAAAAAGCTAAAAGATCTTTTTTACAAGCACCGTGATAAAGTGAAAGTTTGTTTAAGTGGCCATAATCATTTGTCAGATCAAACCAGCTACAACAATGTTTTGTACTGTTGTAATGGAGCAATGAGTGGTTTCTGGTGGGGTAAAGGCGATGCCGAGTCTACCGGACCTGGATACTATTTAGAAACCCCTCCTGGTTATGCAATGCTGAATTTATATGAAGACGGCACAGTTGAAAATGAATATTTCCCACATACTTTTTAACATTATGAGAATCTCATTTATTTTTGCTTTTAGTGTTTTGCTATCAGCGGCAACATATGCTCAGCAAAAACAACAAAAGGTTGTTTATATTATAGCTGATGGTATTCCTGCCGATGTTATTGAAAACCAAAATCTTCCTAATTTTAAGAGGATAATACAAGAAGGATCGTATTCCCGAATGTATGTAGGGGGTGGTAAAGGTACTTACAGCGAAACGCCTACCATATCGGCAGTTGGTTATAATAGTTTACTTACCGGCACCTGGGTAAATAAGCACAATGTTCCCGACAATGATATTAAAGTGCCTAACTATAATTATCAGAATATATTCAGGTTATTTAAAGCTCAATATCCCAATAAGAAAACAGCTATTTTCTCTAGCTGGACAGATAACCGCACCAAACTATTGGGGCATAATCTGCCAGATGCTGGAAATTTAAAGGTCGATTACTTTTTTGATGGCTATGAGCTCGATACTGTTCGTTTTAAACACGATAAAAAGGCAGATTATATGCATCGCATTGATGAGCAGGTAATAACTGATGCCGCTACCACTATTCATGATAAAGCACCTGATCTTTCCTGGATTTATCTGGAGTATACTGATGATATGGGCCATGCTCATGGCGATAGCCCTGAATTTTATAATGCTGTGGGTATGTTAGATAAACAGGTAGGCAGGGTTTGGGAGGCAATAAGTTACCGTCAGAAAAACTTTAAAGAAGATTGGTTAATTATTATCACAACAGATCATGGTCGTGATGAAAAAAGTGGCCGTGGACATGGCGGGCAGTCGGACAGACAAAGATCAACCTGGATGGTAAGTAATTATAAAAACCTGAATACCTATGGGCAGTATTTTGATCTTGGTGTGGTTGATATAATGCCTTCCATTGCACATTATTTAAATGTAAAACTACCTGATAGTGTAGCGCAGGAAATAGATGGCACTTCCTTTATTGGTCCGGTATCTGTCGCATCGCTTAAAACTATATATACTCAAAACCACATTGATATTAGCTGGAAAGCTTTACAGAAAACCGGAAAGGTTAAAGTCTGGCTAACCACTACAAATAATTTTAAAACAGGAGGAAAAGATACTTATCATCTTTTAGGAGAAGTAGACCTTAATCAACAGCACTTTTTTGCAGATGTTAAAGCTTATCCTTCAGAGTTTTATAAAGTTGTTCTTCAGGCTAAGGACAATACCCTGAACAAATGGGTAGTCCTTCCTCAGGCCAAATAGATACATTAAGTAATAATGGTAAAATTACAACTTAGAATTGTAGTTTTACCATTATGAATTCATCAGAGGCATTACTAATAAAAGAGGCAAGATTAGATTCAAATAGCTGCATTGCAAAAAAGGATGTAGATGGCGTGTCTAAATATTGGCTGGACGATTTTGTACAGATTGCAGGTGATGGCAGCCATACTGTCGGCAAAGCCGAAATCGTGGCCGACTGGAAATATATGTTCTCCAAAAGCAGCCCGCTTTTTGAACGCATCCCCGAAACAATTGTTGTAAGTAAAGGAGGTGATCTGGCATGGGAAAATGGTAAGTGGGATTATAAAAATGCAAAGTACCATGGTAATTATGCCGCAATGTGGCGTAAGGTAAATGGAAAATGGCTTACACAAAGTGAACTCTACGTTTCATTAAACGCATAAAAACATATGAAGATAGCTGTATTTAGTACTTACCGATACGATGAAGAATTTTTAAGCCGATTTAATACTGGCCATGATCTATCCTTTTTTACCGTAGCCTTAACAGAAGAAACTGTTAAGCTTGCAGAAGGCTTTGATGCAGTATGTATTTTTGTAAATGATCGCGTAGGTTCCGATATTATAAAAACCTTACATAAGGGTGGGATAAAACTAATTGTTTTACGTTGTGCAGGCTTTAATAACGTTGCAATTGAAACCGCAAATGAGTTGGATATTCCCGTGTTAAGAGTTCCGGCCTATTCCCCTGAGGCAGTGGCGGAGCATGCAATTGCCTTAATTCTGACCCTTAACCGTAAAACACATAAAGCCTATAATCGTGTTCGTGAAGGTAACTTTTCTTTAGAAAAACTTATGGGTTTTAACTTGCACAAACACAAAGTAGCAGTAATAGGTACCGGTAATATAGGTAAAGCATTTTGTAAAATCTTAAGAGGTTTTGGTTGTTTAATAAGTGCATACGACCCATATCCATCAAAAGAACTTCAGGAACTTGGAGTAAAGTATGGTACTTTGGAGGAAACTTTAAATGATGCAGATATTGTGGCACTTCATTGCCCCCTTACCGAAACTACCAAGCATTTGATCAATAAAGACACGCTTAAACTTTTTAAAGAAGGAGCAATGCTAATCAATACAAGTCGGGGAGGCCTGGTTGATACAAAAGCAGTTATCGAGGCTTTAAAAACAGGACAGCTTGGATATTTGGGGCTCGATGTTTATGAGCAGGAAAGCACATTGTTTTTTCATGACCACTCAGAAAATGTAATTAAAGATGATCTTATTACCCGTTTAATCTCTTTTCCTAATGTACTGATTACATCTCATCAGGGCTTTTTTACTAAAGAAGCAATGGAAGAAATAGCTCAAATTACATTTCAGAATGTAGATGCATTTTTGGCCGGAAAAGAATTGATAAATCGGGTAAAATAAAGATCTTACAAGCGCATGCCTCTTAAAAATTCATCAATTTGCATGCGTTTTTTACCTTCATACTGCAGATCCGTCAATTTGATAAAACCGTCTCGGGTAGCAAACTTTAAATAAGTTTTGCCGTCAGACAAAAAGCTTCCTGGCGAAATACCAGGTTCTTTTTCTTCAAGTTCTGCTTTAAACACCTTTAGTGTTTTATCGTTTAGCTTTGTAAAAGCAGTAGGATAAGGACTTAAACCACGAATCTGATTGTATATTTTGTGAACAGGCTGGTTCCAGTCAATTAAACAATGCTCTTTAAATATTTTTGGCGCATGTTTTAGCTCAGTACTTTGGGGTTGTGGTTGTTCTGTATAATTACCATCTTCTATTGACTTAACCGTCTTAACAAGTAAACCAGCACCCACATTCATTAGTTTGTCGTGTAAATCTCCCGCAGTTTCATCATCTGCGATAGGGACACTTTCAGAAAATATTACATCACCCGTATCAATCTCATGTTTTAAAAAGAATGTAGTAACCCCACTTTCTTTTTCTCCGTTGATGATCGCATGGTTTATTGGGGCAGCGCCACGGTATTGAGGGAGTAAAGATGCATGCAGGTTAATAGTTCCCTTTGCAGGCATATCCCATACCATTTCGGGCAACATTCTAAATGCCACAACAACCTGTAAATCGGCATTTAAGGCTTTTAATTCCTCAATAAATAACGGGTCTTTTAGTTTTAAGGGTTGCAAAACTTTTATGCCCTTCGATACCGCATACTGCTTAACAGCGCTTTCATTAAGCTTTTGCCCACGACCAGCAGGTTTGTCTGCCGCTGTAACCACACCAACTACATCAAATCCGGCTTCAACTAATGCATTTAAAGAAGCAACTGCAAAATCGGGCGTACCCATAAAAACTATTTTCATCAATCCGTATTTTAGGTGGCAAAATAACTAAAAAATTAGCGGCTACTTATGGGTACAACAAGTATTTTTCACGCATTGTTTTGTATTTACTTAATCCCGGTTCCCAGCTAGCCCTTATTTCGGCTTCAGATTTACCGGCTATGATCTGTTGCCTGAAATCAGCCACCCCAATCAGTCTTTCAATAGGTAACATCTGATTACTTAATTTCGAATTGAAAAAATCTGCTTTGTTTGGTGATGCCTTATAAAGTGCAATAATCCATTCTAGATTAATCTGTTTAGTTTTTCTGAAAATATTAGCATCGTAGTCTCTAAGATCCAGACCATAGCATACCTGGTTCATGAAAATCGGAGTTTCAGACATGCCTTTAATACTTTTTGGCGTAAAAGAGAAACTGTACTTACCCTTTAAAGAGGGAGAGCCTATTATAGTAAATGGAAACAGAGTACCACGTCCATGATTTAAATAAGTGCCTTCAAACAAGCAGGTGGTAGGGTATAATAAAATAGACTGAGCAGTATTCAGGTTCGGCGATGGTTTAACCGGTAGCTCATAAGGTGTGTCATGGGTATAGTTGGCTACCTTAATTATTTTGATCTTGCATTTAAGCTTATTATCCAACCAGCCTTCACCATTTAGCATTTGGGCATACTCGCCTACAGTGAGGCCATGTACCGCTGGGATAGGCTTTAAGCCGATACCAGATTTAAACTGAGGGTCTAATATAGGTCCATCAATATAAAAGCCATTAGGATTTGGCCTGTCCAGAATCAGAACCTCTTTTTTATTGGCTGCACAAGCCTCCATTACATGCTGCAAAGTATTTATGTAGGTATAAAAGCGAACACCAACATCCTGAATGTCGAATATCATGATGTCAATATCCGCCAAATCTTCTTTTGTTGGCGTTGAATGGCTACCATATAACGAAACAGCTTTGATTCCTGTTTTTTTATCAATATCATCATCAACATGCATGCCTGCACTTGCGTTTCCACGGAAACCATGTTCAGGCCCAAATATCTTAACTACATTTACACCAAGCTTTAGTAAGCTGTCTACCGTCGTCTCTTTTCCTATAACAGAAGTAGGGTTTACCACCATACCCACGCGCTTTCCTTTCAAATAGGGCACATACAGTTCGGTTTGTTCGGCACCAGTCCTAAGTTCGTCTGCTTTAGGTTTGTCAAAGTTTTCAGCTTTTACTTTGTACGGGTTTGGAACAGCGGGATTAAATGCGATTTTAGTAGATGATCCGCAGGCCTGTAGAGAAAGGGTAAGTAACGCAGTACTTAAAATATGAATAATAGATGATGTCATAAGGATAAAGATAATAAAAATAGGGTATCGAATCTATAAAGCTAAAGAAGCCACATTGCAAATGTGCATAAAATGATTAACCCTCGTTTGCCATCAAAAAAATAATTACGAAGCAATCTCAATGCTTTTCTCATATGCTGTTCAACTGTATTTTCGGAAATAGCCAGTTCAGCAGCGATTTCTTTATTAGACAGATGCCGGCTGCGGCTGAGGGTAAAAACACTCCTGCATCTAAAAGGAAGTTTTTCTACTTGAAAAGCTAGTTGCTGTTCCAGCTCTCTGGATTCAATGGCTTGTAAGGTAGAGTTATCTGTTTCATTGAACACGTATAAACTATGTTCTTCATACTTTTTTAATAGTTTTTCCCGTCTGTAATGATCTATGATCTTATGTTTAACCGTAGTATACAAAAATGCAGATAAATTGGTAATTTGATTTGCCGTTTTTTTTCTTGTAAATAATGTTAAAAAGGTTTCCTGTATAATTTCTTCAGATATTTCCCTGCTTCGGATTTTGTTCAATGCAGTCGCCAGCAAACGAACAGCATGTCTTTTGTATAGTACTTCAAAAGCATGATCCTCTCCATTCTGCCATAGCAATATCAATTCTGAATCACTAAGCTCTACAGGCATAATTCTATATTTGGCTAACGAAAATCCTCAAAAATTAATTATCAGCGCAGGCGAAAGATGCCTGTATCCATTGATACGAAAATAAGTAATGTAATTGTGATAACTGTCCTTTGCCATCCTGCTTCCCGGTTTGTACGTATCCATGCTCTCATATTTTTTTATCAAAAAAAACAAATAGACTAACGGTTAGATAATTTCCATACGTCTAACTATTATAAACAAGCCACTGATAGATCATTTATGGATAGCGAAAGGTTACAATATTTATTCGAACGGTTTCACACTTCCAACTGCACTAAGCAGGAACTGGAAGAACTTAATAACTGGTATGAAGAGTTAGGTGCCGGCAGCAACCAGATTGATCACTGGATCAATCTGGCGGGCGGAGAGGAAGAGCTATCAGAGGAGTTGTATCGAAATTTTAGTAAAAGAAAAAATATACAGAAGAAACATCAGCTGTTTAGCTGGTCATGGAAAATATCTGCCGCCTCAATTTTGATTTTGCTCGGCACCGGATTGTTGTTTTACAAGCTGTTCCCGGATCACTCCGAAGTTCCTACAGAATTGGTGCAGGTTCCAATACTGCCGGGAAAAAATAAAGCGATGCTAACGCTTGCTGATGGGACAAAAATTGTTCTCGATGACAGTAAAAACGGAGAAATTTCGAGAAAGAATGGTGTTTTGATCACCAAAACGGACAGCGGAAGTTTAGCTTACTATACTGAAAAAAATCAAACAGTTACACCTGATAAAATGGCCTTCAATACCCTATATGTTCCAAGAGGTGGCCAATATCAGATTACACTTCAAGACGGCACCAAAGTCTGGATGAATTCTGAGTCTAAACTCTATTTTCCGGTAACCTCTAATGGAAAAGATCGTCGGGTACGTTTAACCGGAGAGGCCTATTTTGAAGTGGCCCATAACAAAAGGCTACCGTTTAAAGTGCAGACAGGGGATCAGATAGTAAGTGTGTTGGGTACCCATTTTAACATAAAAGGATATCCCGAAGACTCTGCTATTGCAACAACCCTGCTACAAGGTAGTGTCCGGATTAGTAAGTTGTCAACAGGTCAGGCAAAAATGCTGGTGCCCGGTCAGCAATCTAACCTTAGCGAAACCGGAAAGGATATTGAGATCAGTTATGTCAAAACTGATCAGGCAATTGCCTGGAAGAATGGGTATTTCTTGTTCGATAATCAGGATATTAAAAGTGTAATGAAAACCATAAGCCGATGGTATAATGTAGATGTTACGTATGGCAATAGTTTAGGGAATGACCGCTTTGGAGGTACATTCTCCAGAAATGCAAACCTGTCAGAGCTTTTGGCAAATTTAGAGGAGCTTGGTGGTGTTCGTTTTCAGATTTCTAACCGTAATATTATTGTATCCGGTATAAGTAGTAACCAATAAATACTTAAAAGAAAGGAGTAAGATGTGTAATCACTAACGAAAAATTAGGACACCAAAAACCAAGGACGTTTGAGCCGTCCTTGGCATGCCAGATTGAACTGGAGCTGGAGGTCTGATCAAACTAAACGAATAATTTAAAAAACCAACCGACCAAATGTATAAAAAAAATACTGAAATAGTTTTCAGGAGGGATTCCTGTATGTTTCGACTAATATCCCTAAAGATGAGGCTAACCTATATGTTATTGTTTTTTACTGTTTTTCAGCTCAGGGCAGAAAGCTTTGCGCAGAAAATCAGTATATCTGTTCAGAATGCACAGATAACGGATGTCATTTCCGAGCTTAAGAAGCAAACGGATTTTGATTTCCTTTACAACAATGCAACTCTAAAAAATGCAAAACCGGTTACTTTGGATATCAAGAACCTAGATCTGAAAAAGGTACTTGAGCTCTGTTTTGAAAGGCAACCTTTCGACTACAAAATCCGGAATAAAACAGTGCTGATAACAGCAAAAAGGCGCTGGGATAACAACCTTTGGCAAGCTACCGAAAAATGGCAGCTGCTTAAAGGAGTTGTCAGAGATTCTGCTACAAATGAAACCCTGATAGGGGTCTCGGTTATGGTTGAAGGAACCAAGACCGGGGCGGTAACAGATAAGGATGGTAATTTTACAATAAACCATCCCGAGCCGAATTTTACTCTCATAGTTTCCTATCTGGGCTACCGTACCGAAAAGATCCCGATCAATGGACAACAATCCATCGAGATTAAAATGAGCAAGATGAACACAAGCCTGAATGAGGTTGTAGTTGTTGGCTATGGTACTCGGGTTAAAGGTGCCGTTACTGGCGCTATTTCGACAGTCAAGTCTGACGTGTTTGAGAATCGACCACTTAATAATAGTTTGGATGCTTTGCAGGGGACAGTTCCAGGATTAACCATTACCAAGGGAAGCGGGCAGCCAGGAAATCAAAGTTACGGTATAAAAATTCGGGGTTATTCATCTGTAAGTGAAAGTGACCCTCTGATCCTGATAGACGGCATCCCCGGTGATATTGACAATATTAATCCAAACGATATTGCCGAAATCTCTGTATTAAAAGATGCCTCTGCAGCCATATATGGGGCCCGTGCGGCTGAAGGAGTGATCATTGTGACCACAAAAAAGGGGAAAAGCGGAAAACCGGAAATTACTTATAGCGGCACTGTAGGTTTGAAAACGCCAACTTACCTAAGGAAAATTCAGAACAC
The DNA here is from genome assembly GCF_002736205.1 of Pedobacter ginsengisoli. Lineage (NCBI taxonomy): Bacteria > Pseudomonadati > Bacteroidota > Sphingobacteriia > Sphingobacteriales > Sphingobacteriaceae > Pedobacter > Pedobacter ginsengisoli. The sequence goes on from NZ_CP024091.1 coordinate 142,983, forward strand.
TTTAGAGTATGCTGAGTTTATGGACGAGGGGCTTCGCAATGCGGGTATCAACGGATTTCCGCAGGAGGTATTTGATAAAATCAAGGCTAACGCTGCACCGGAACTGGATGGCGGCTGGAATTACGGAATCACTAGTTATCCCGGCTTTTTTGGTTATACCGACTGGAACAAAGAAATCTATAAAAATTCTACTCAACAGCTGCATAACCTTTCTATATCAGGCGGAGGAGAAAACAATAATTATGTAGTTTCTATGGGCTACAATAGAGATGAAGGATCACTCAGATTTGGGGAAAACAACTCCGAAAGATATAACCTTCGCCTCAATTATGATTTTCGGCTCACTCCCAAGTTCAATTTTGAGACAAGAACCAGTTTTGAGAATAAGTCTACTATTACACCAAGTATGCTTGGAAATGCGCTGACTAACGTTACCCGTCAGTTTCCCTATCAGCCGGTGCGCAATCCAAATGGGCAATTCTATGGTTATCAGGGTTATGAAAACCCCGCTCAGTCTTTAGAAGAAGCCGGTACCCAGCGTGGAAGTTCGTCTAGGTTCGCCACCAATTTTAAGGCTGATTACACCATTTTGGAAGGACTTAAATTAATCGGACAGGCAGCTATCAGACTAGATTACCTTAATGATAATGGTACCAGCAGGACTTTTACGCGATATAATTATGTTGGCGGAGTTCAGGATATCAGAAATACACCAAATTCAGCTTCTTACCTTAACCTGAAAACATTAAACCAACTGTACCAGGTATATCTTGATTATAACAAACAGTTGGGTGCTGATCATAGAATAAACTTTACGGGAGGAGGATCGATTGAAAAAACCAAAATCGAAGGCCAAACAACCTATGGCTATAATTTTATTGGCAATAACATCTTTACTTTAAATCTGGCCGACAGAACCAAAGCTGCTTATGCCAATTTCACAGGAAGACTCAGCAATCAGGCATTGGGCTCCTATTTTGGTAGGTTCAGTTACTCTTTCAAAGAGAAACTGGTTTTAGACCTAACTGCTCGAGCCGACGGTAGTTCCAAATTCTCGCCAGATAAGCGCTGGAGTGCAGTGTTCCCATCGGCGGCATTGGCCTACAATTTATCTGAAGAAAGTTTTATTAAGTCTCTAAACACTTTTGATCTGTTAAAGCTACGTGCATCCTGGGGTAAAATGGGTAACCAGGAGATAGGAGAACTTGGCCTGTATGATTATATTCCATTGATCGGCATAGGTGGAAATTATCCGATAGGTAGTCCTAATTCAGGCTTAACAGGGGCCAATGCTAATCCAGCATCTACCGACAGGACCTGGGAAACGATCGAAAATAAAAATATAGGTATCGACGTGGCAATGCTTAGTTCCAGATTTAATTTTTCTTTTGATTATTATAATAAAACGAACAACGACATGCTTGTTGACATCGCTGTGCCCGCAACCTATGGTGGTAACGCACCTTCCTCAAATCAGGGTAAGTTGGTAACCAAAGGTTTTGAAACATCAGTGACATGGAAAGACAAGATGGGCGATTTTCGCTACAGCGTATCGTTACAGCTTAGTGATAGCCGTAACAAGTTGGTGGAACTTAAAAATCTGGATAATTATCAGGAAGGACTTAACAGATTCAGACAAGGGTACGGTATCTGGTCTTATTTCGGTTACGTGTACGATGGTATCATCCAGAATCAGGCGCAGCTTGATAACTATAAGAAACTTACAGGCGTTCCTGCCCGGGTTGCAATTGGCGATGTAATGTACCGTGATGTTGACGGGGATGGAAAATTGACTGCTTTTGGTGACAAATCGAAAGGACTTAATGGTGATATGGTTTATCTCGGCAACCTGATTCCTCGTTACACTTTTTCATCTAACATTAGTGTCGGATATAAGCAATTAGACCTTCAGGTGTTTTTACAGGGAGTAGGGAAGAGAGATGTAAGGTACGAGGGTAACATCGCTACCCCAAATACATTTTACTGGCCTTCGTTATCTTATTACAACGGAAAGACCTGGACGCCTGAACGGACCGATGCTAAGTTCCCTCGCTACCTTCCGGGTGGTGTAGGTTACGATGACATCAGGAGCTATAATTATCGGGCTTCATCACTCACCATGCAAAATGTTGCTTATTTAAGGTTTAAGGTAATTACCCTGGGGTATAACCTGCCGGCAAGTATTGCCAATAGTTTAAAGATGAAAACTGCCAGAATATTTTTCAGTGGTCAGGATCTCTTTACCATTTCCAAAGGAACATTTGGTGGAAACTTTGATCCGGAGGATGGATTCAGAAACGAGGGTACTTATCCTTTCAACAAGGTGTATTCTCTGGGCCTTACTGTTAAATTTTAAACGCAAGCTTTATGAAACTTAAATATATAAATCATAGAAAATTATTAATCGCTGGCGTGTTTATACTTGCCGCGTTTTTAAATGGATGTAAAAAAGACCTCAATCTGGTTTCAGAAGATAGCATTACCGATGCTACCTTCTGGAAAACAGGTGCAGATTTTAAACTGGCAGCAAATAATCTGTATAACGGGCTTGATCGCTTTGGTTTTGAAGATACCGAATCAGATATCGCATTTAACTTCCCAAATTCTGTAAGTAACGGCAACCTGCAACCTGCTGAAACAGTAAATCTCTGGACGGATAGCTATGGCTATATCCGCTCATCCAATAACATTATTGAAAAAGGATCGGCCAATGCCGACCAGGAAATAAAAAGGTATGTGGCAGAAGCCAAATTCTTCAGGGCATGGTATTACTGGAAATTACTTAGGCTCTATGGAGGCGTGCCTTTAATTACAAAAGTTTTAGCCACCAATGATCCTGCTTTGTTTGCCCCAAGATCAAGCAGAACGGAAACCGTTGATTTTATAATGAAAGATTTGCAGGAAGCCAAAGCCGACTTGCCTTTGCAGTCGGCATTAGCTTCTGCTGATGTCGGCCGGATTACTCAGGGTGCAGCACTTGCTTTAACGGCACGTGTGGCATTATTTGAAGGAACGTGGGGGAAATTCAGGGCCGATGGCAATGCGACGAAATATCTCGATGCTGCCATTACCGCTTCACGAGACCTCATTAATAGTGGTACCTATGGCCTCTATACGGATAAAGGGGAGCAAAGTTATCGCTATTTGTTTTTAGAAAATGGCGATGATTCCCGTGAATCAATACTAGATCGGAGATACGCTCGGAATATTCTAGGTCATGACATTCCTTATCAGTATGATGGAAATGGATATAACCCAACCAGAAAGATGGTAGATCTTTATCTGGATAAGAATGGATTGCCAATTACCTCTCCAGGAACAGTCTTTAAAGGATACGGCACATTCGTCTCTGAATTTCAGGACAGGGACCCTCGGATGACAATGACTATGATCATTCCCGGAACATTAACCAACAGGGTTTTCTTCCCCGTAACTAAGATCGCCAATTGGCCCGATAAGCCACAGCGTAATTTCAATACCGGATATATATTGTATAAATATATGTCGGAAGACCCACTTGCCAATAATTCCGGACAGAATGGAGATGCCAGTATATTTGACTTTGACCGACATCTTATTCGTTATGCTGAAGTATTGCTCATCTATGCAGAAGCAGTTTTTGAAAAGGCTGGCGCTATAAGTGACGGCGACCTCGATCTTTCTATTAATAAACTCAGGGATCGTGCGGGTATGCCACATCTGACCAACACTTTTGTAGCTGCCCACAACCTTGACATGAGAAACGAGATCAGGAGAGAAAGAACCGTTGAGCTTACTTTGGAAGGATTCCGTTATGACGATTTGCGAAGATGGAAAACTGCCGAGACGGAATTGCCGCAGGATGTTAAAGGAATTAAGATCACAGGTTCTGAATGGGCTTCCAAAACACCTTACAGCGATCCAAGTTACCTGACCAAGGTAGATGCAAATGGGTTTCTGATTGCTGAAAAAAGCAGAAAGTTCGATCCGAATAAGGATTACCTTCAGCCGCTTCCAACTAAAGAGGTCGCCTTCTATCAGGCCAACGGTCACAAATTAGAACAAAATCCCGGGTGGTAGAATAATATACGCTCGAGCCGGCCGACGGAAGTCGGCTGGCTTTTTATAATAGAAAAATGAATTATATGTTAAAAAAAGCAGCTTTATTAAACTTTGTATTTGTATGTTTTATGTCCTTCGCATTTGGGCAAACAAACAAGCCAGCTCCTGAGGCACTCATGGGTCATCGGTTTCTAACCTTTAATACAATCATCCGGGTAAACCAGATCGAAGTATCGAGGGATCGCAATGTTGGTGAAGATGAGCGTGCACTACATACACCTGAAAAAGTTCTCGCCTTTAGAGAAGCAGTAGAAGAGGGCTTCCCCGGTGCCAGAATGACCTGGGCATTCAGTTGGCTCGCGCTAAATGATAGTACAGAGAACTATAAAGAAATCCGGAAATTAGTGGTGGGTTATCACCATAAATATGGAGATGAAATAACCTTTATTCCGGGAGCTTATTTTGCAAATGCTTATAACGATGTTGAGCAGGTAAACAAAGACTTGCACGATGGTCTTACCTTGATAAGTAAAATGGTTGGAAATGGCTATCGTCCGCTCAGTGTAGTGGCTGGCTTTCTTTCCGCAAAAAATCAGGAATACCTGGCCGAAAAGGAAAATATCCATGTATGTCAGGGTAATATCTGGAGCCAGTTTGCAATCGACAATCAGGATGGCGATGGCTCAGTTTGTTATCCTTTTTACCCTTCAAAAGAACACTTTTGCAAGCCTGCCCAAAATAAAAGTGATTTTATTGATTGTGTTAACCTCGATGGCTGGACAGTTGATTTCTTAGCCGCAAGGCGACAAGGTTTCGCAGAAGGTTTTAACAGTCGTATGGGGGTTGGCCCGATTGAAACATTAGGAAAACACGGAAACGATATTGGTTTGCAGGAAATGCTTCACTCTACAGCCATCCATTTCGATAAGGGGTTTGATTTGAATGGCTTTGGCTGGGTAACCAATTGCTGGGAATTGTCTTTGCCTTATGATGCTGCCCGATTGAAGGATTGGTTAAGCAATGTTAAAAAACGCTGGCCTGATACCAAAATGATTACACAAGGAGAGTTTGGTATGCTTTGGAGAGCACATTACAAAAGCAATAATTTCAATTACCAATTTGTGGAGAGGGGATCCGGAATTGGCGGCTCTGATGCCAATATGGAGATTCACTGGTTTATGAATAAAAATTTTAGATTAGCACTGCTGAAAGATTGGAAACTTAATACGCCAAAACTCGTTATAGATTTTACCCGCTATGATTTGAAGGCTGCTGAACCAGTTGGAATGACCAGAAGGTGGAGCCTGATGGGAGATATTAATCAAAAACAAACAAGACCTCAGGATAAGCCTGTTCTGCTAAGTGAGATGCCTAAAAAATCAAATTTGATCATAAAAAAACGATACCCATCTTTATATACACACACGAATGAAAAATAATTTTAACAAACAATTTCTGGGATTTATCCTCGGCATGATCGGTTTGATCTTCTTATCTTCTTTCAGCATTAAGAAAGTATTGATGAAAGGGGCAGAGAAACCTAAACCTAAAATAGTGAATATTGTAAATTTTATCAGGCTTCTCGAACCAAGAGACCCTAAAATCACCCAGCAGGTTCTGTACGAAACAGTAGTAAAGCAGGTTGAGATGATGAAAAAGTACCATCTCGGTGGAAGTTTTTTACTTCAATATGATGCACTTATGGATGCCAGGTATCAGCGTCTGCTAAAGGATTTACCCAAAGGAACGTTCGAAATTGGTGCCTGGTGGGAGCTCCCACAGCCATTAATTGAAAAGGCTGGTTTGAAATGGCGCGGAAGATATGCCTGGGACTGGCATGCAGACGTAGGTTTTGCAACGGGCTACACCCCTCAGGAAAGGGAAAAAATCATTGATGTCTATATGGCCGACTTCAAAAATATATTTGGGTATTACCCCAAATCTGTTGCGTCATGGTTTATTGATGCACATAGTTTGAATTACATGTACGAAAAATACAAGATCGTTGCTTCTGCGAACTGTAAGGATCAATATGGTACGGATGGATATACGTTATGGGGTGGATATTGGAACCAGGCTTATTACTCAAGCAAAATCAACTCCTATATGCCGGCACAGAACGAAAAGAACCAAATCCCTGTCCCTATTTTCAGAATGCTGGGTAGCGACCCGATACGTCAATACGATACAGGGATCAATTCCAGCAGACAAGGTGTAATTACACTAGAGCCTGTATATCCCGAAGCCGGTGGGGATGCCAATTGGGTAAACTGGTTCTTAAAAGAATTTACAGAGGGCGAATCGATGGAATTCAATTATACCCAGGCAGGGCAGGAAAATTCCTTTACCTGGGATGCAATGAAGAAAGGCTTTGAGATACAGCTGCCCTTGCTTGCACGCTTAAGAGATGAAAAAAAGATAAAAGTAGAAACGCTGGAAGAGTCTGGTTTGTGGTTTAAGAAGAATTACAAAACCACACCAGCTACGTCTTTTGTTGTAAATAAAGATCTGGACAATAGCGATCTGAAAACAGTTTGGTTCAACAGCCGCTTTTACAGACTTAATTTTTTATGGGAAGATGGTGGCCTGAGGGTTCGCGACATCCACCTGTTTGACGAGAAATTTCCTTCAGTTTACACCACAGAGAAAGCTACTTCTAATGAATGTACTTTTTTCACACTTCCCGTTGTGGATGGCTATCTGTGGAGCAAGCCGCATAACCTGGCAGGATTAAGGTTTAAGGCCATGATCAAAGGAAAAGAGGAAATGCTTGAAGGCGAAGATCCGGTGATCTCCAATGAAGTAAAAGGTCAGCTTAAGATCTCCTGGCCATTAAAAACTCAAAAAGGCACCATTCAGATCGATATGAATGAAAAACAAACAAAGATCACGTTAATAGGCGGAGGAAATGCGCTTAACTGGTATCTGGACCTAACAACCGCAGGTAATTTTCCACTGCCTTTTAAAGAAATTAATCCTCAACGCATTGATGCAGAATTTGAGCATATGAAGTATGGAATATCTGCTAAACAAGGTACGTTTACCAAACCCGGCGGAGAAACCGTATTCAGAATATCACCCAAAGCAAATACCATTGTACTAGACCTTAGTAACGGTAATTAAAGAACCCAAATTTGCTGAGCGCTACACTATCCATACGGAATTGTAGCGCTTTATTGCTATAATTAGTTTAATATTTGCATTTTTACAACGAAAAGTGCGGAGGTATAAAAGCACTTTTACTAAGTTAAAATTTATTGCAAGAGGTTGAATACAGAATATTTCATAGCAGGGCGTATTGCCATAAAATCAGAGCGCACATTCTCAAAACTAATAGTTCGTATTGCTATAGCTGGAGTAATGCTCAGTCTTGCTGTAATGATGCTTTCCGTTGCAATCATTAAAGGCTTTAAAACCGAGATCCAGGAAAAAGTAAGAGGTTACATTGGCGATGTAAGAATCTTTAAGTTCGATCTTAACAATTCATTTGAACTATCGCCTTTTGTGCCTGAGCCTGCAACCATTGCCAGACTCAAAAGCAATCCCGAAATCGAATATTTCCAACCTTATGCAACAAAACCGGCTATCATTTCTGCCAACGATGAAGTTGAAGGGATAAATTTTAAAGGCATAGATAAGACCTTTAACTGGGATTATATACGTAAACACCTGGTAAGCGGAACAGTCATAAATTTTGCCGATAGTGCTGCCGCAACTAAGCAGATTATGATATCTCAATTTACCGCAAACCGGCTAAAACTAAAAACAGGCGATAACTTTATCATGCATTTTGTGCAGGATCCTCCCCGTCGCCGCCCGTTTAAAATAGTAGGAATTTATGATATAGGAGTAGAAGAGATCGACAAAGGTTTTGTATTAGGAGACCTCAACCTGATCCGTCGTTTAAACAATTGGAAACCCAACGAAATAGGGGGTATAGAGATCAGAGTTAAAGATTTTTCCAAACTTAGAACCATCTCTACAAACATCTATACCAATCTGGAAACAAGATTAAAATCAGAGTCGGTCCAGGAGTATTTTCCTGCAATTTTTACCTGGCTGTCCCTGTTAGATGTAAACACCAAAATTATCCTTGCATTAATGATGGTAGTGGGCGTAATCAATATGATCACCGCTTTGTTAATCATGATACTGGAACGTACCAATATGATCGGTATGCTCAAAACCTTCGGTATGACCGATTTTAGTGTAATGAAAATATTCCTCTACAATGCACTTTACCTTGTAGGAATTGGAGTTGTACTGGGCAATATTCTAGGTCTTGGCTTAGCCTTTTTGCAAACCCATACGCATATCTTTAAATTAGATCAGGCATCTTACTACCTGTCGTATGTACCAATTGAAGTACAGTTTTTAGATGTGTTACTACTAAACATCTGTACAATTGTAATCTGCTTTGTAGTACTCATAATCCCATCATTACTGGTTAGCAGAATAAGTCCGTTAAAGGCCATCAGGTTTAAATAAACCTATTGCCAGCCTTGCCTTTTTTTCAGCTCCGTAATATGAGCAAGGTGATGACGGCAATGCCAGTCGTACAAACCGGTATTTTCATTGATCTTTATACTTCTGCCATGTTCAGGGTGTATAAAGTCTCTTTCCAGTTCCTCTGCGCTAAGCGAATTTAATAGAAAAGTCCACCGCTCATGAAGCCCTTCCAATATCATCAAGCTAGGTTCAACCGGCAATGTTCTGCTGTCTGCAAGTTCAGCCCACCTTTCTTCGTAGTAGGCTTTAATAACCGGACTATCTTCAGTTAAAGCCCATTTAAGCCTTACCTGACTATTCATATGGCTATCTGCACAATGATGAACCACCTGTCTAATTGTCCAGCCTCCAGGCCTGTACGGAGTATCAAGTTGTGTATCTGTTAAATGAGCTACTTCTTTTCTTAAAGCTTTAGGAAATGAAGCAATAGTAGCAATATAACCATCCAACAATGCTCTGGTTATTTGAGCAGGTTTCTCAAACTTACCAATCGGATAACGTAATTTTTCTAATTCTGTAGTGGTCATATCGATTATCTAAAACTATTCACTAGCACCGGTAAACTTAACAAATCTGTTAACAGCTTTTTTTACAGCTTCCAATTTTAATTTACTTAATTCCCTAAAAAGATAAGTTTCAACTACTACTGATTTGGCCTTTACTGTTCTTTTCCATGTACCTTCAATAATGCCATCAACTATAACCATTCTATCAAACACCGGGTTTTTCTTTCTAAATTCGCTAGACAGCTTAATGGGGTTAAATATCGCAGTGCGATCTATATACCCCATTCCATACTCATCATAATCAGGCATCAGAAAACTCTTTTGAATCTTTTTAGCTGAGGCAGCATCCAATGCCATTTCTAATGTTTCTCTTTTAAGTATGTATTCTATATCATTAAAAGTCTCTTTGGTAAATTCGTTATTATCTAGCATTGAACCGGCTTTTTTTGCATCAGTAATGGTAAGTCCAGACCATACAGAAAAATCTTTAAGCGTTGCAGGGCCTCTGCTTGCAAAATATCGTTGTGCTAATAACAGCAAGGCCTCATCCTTAACTATTGATAAACGAGTTGGTGCCCTTTCATCAAACAGTGCATAAGTAAATTGTTTGCCTTGCCGTTTGCCGCTACACACTAAACAGTCCATTTCGGCATTCATCATTACGTGGCCCATTTGCCTGCCATTTAAACTGATCCCATTATTTATAAGCAGGTCACTCAATGCAGTTCTGGTAAGGTGGTTACCACCGGTCAAAGCCTTTCCTATAATATCATTACACTTTTTAAAAAGCTGATTATCAAGTTCAAGCTCCCTTTCGTAATAAGTCATTGCTTTCCGAATTCTGGGCCCGGTCAATTCAATCAACCATCTAATGTCATCTGGAGCAGCAAAATGCCATGTAGGGCGCAGCAAGTGGGTTCGTAGTATCTCGCCATCATTAAAAGCTTTTTCTACATCAGCATCAGTAACATCGCCTAACCGCAAACCAATTGCCCATTTCGACATCGCATACTCCTGTGCCTGCATGGCAACCATCCAGCTTACAATTTGCTGTGGGGTACTAAACGCTGTTCTGGCAATTTGTTGGTTAAAGAGACGGTAATTAATAATGTCAGAAACATTCATATAGAGATGTGTACGATGTTAATTCTCGCAGGCTAATAAGTTAGATTGACCCAGGCGCTGGCAGCCTCTGCTTGCAGGTACAGCAACTGTTCCAACAGGAAGATACTTTACTGATGCAATAGTTTTAGGAACATAAATAACTACTTCAGTTCTGGTATAGGAATGAGGCAGGTATTTAATATAATAACCGTCAGGGTGTAAGCCCCATATTCCGCGTGGGAAATCAGTATCAGGCACGGCATTGCCGCTAAGCATAGCCAATTGCTCAATCTGATCGTACGATGAATTTGCCTGATATAACAGCCCTCTCATTTTGTTCTCAATTTCTACAATTGTCTTTGCAGGCTCAGGCAAGTTGGCAGTTATTTTTAGCATCGCTTCGCTTGATAAATAATCCATTATGCTGCTGCTTAAAGCCGAAAGGTCATCTTTGTTAAGCAATTTTGCCGCAGCAAGCTGAAGATCGGCCGATAGTTTACTAAAATTAGTTTTCGCAATTATTGCCCACAAAAGCAATTGTACCTTGCTTTGTTCAATTTCAGGATGCTGCTCCCAATTTGCAATAAGTGTTCTTGCAATTTTTTCTTTAGGGCCGGCAAGGGGGGCATATAAATAGCCATCGCCATTACCCGGGCCATGAGTTCCTGCCTTTAGGCAAAAGCTTTTAAAAGTTCCGGTATAAAAGCCCGGCTTTAATGTAAATCCCTGTGCCGATGTATAGCTGGAAGTTAAATCACAAAGTTTCTTTTTAACCGAGTCAGCGCCAAAGTTTACAGGCATCGTTTCTGTTTTGTTGCAGTCGTCAAAGTTGGTTGTTATAGGGTCACTTTGAAGTAGTTTTAATTGTTTGCTGTTCAGTAGATTACCTGCGGCGTTGTTTAACGCGTCTTTTAATTTGCCAAATTGGGCATTGGCATTAACACAATAAACCAGCAGCAGCAAGGTCAGGATTGGATAGGTCTTTTTCATAGAGATGTAGTTTAAAATAGATGGTAAATCTATTATCAAATTTAATAACTATTTCTTGCCACCCAAACTTAATTTCAGGTTCAAACCAGCAGTGTTTATTTTGATATCTTTGTCGCCATAGCCTCTTAAAGATGGCTTAAAGAAGGGCTCAAAAGTTAAGGTGCTGCTTTTTCCAATTGGCTGATTAATTCCAATAGCAAAAATGGCACTGTTGGCAAAATCGAAACCATTAAAATTGCTTTCCTCAGTTTTTCCTTTAAAATCAGAATAACTATTTGATGTGGGATTAAAACCCGTTATAGAACTGGAATATTTTTGATTGAGGTATGTGCTTGAGTTTATGCCTGTAGAAAAATAGTATTTACCACTTTTCCCGGGATAAAACTTAAAAGCCACAGGTATATCTATATTTAGAAAGCTCGCATTTAATTTAATACTGTTGGCCCCCAATACATAACCATTCATAAGCGCAAGATCTGCTGCGGAATTAGAGTAGCTAGATAAAGAGGAAGGCCTTGTGGTTTGGTAAGTTATCTTAGTTTCGCTAATGCCTGCACCCATAGAAAGATATACGCTCTTGTTGATCCTAATATTCGCATTAAAACCTGCACCAGCATTTACCTTTACCGGATTGTCTGCATAATAATTTAAAAAAGTAGCAGTATAAACATCAAACAATACATTTTTTCGGTTCGTAGCTTTTTTACCAGTTGATGCAAGCTCAAATTTGGTTTCTTTTTCACTCTCTTTTTGTAAAAATTCAAGGGTAGTAGTAGGCTTGGTGTTTTTTACAGTATCGGGTTTAGCAACAGCAACATTTGCAAGTGGGGTAATAACCTTTTTGGTAAGTTCATTGGCTGGTACTGTATCAGTAATTTTAACAGCTACTATCTCTGTTTTTACCACATTTACAGGAAAGTTTTTCTTAGTGTTTTTTACAGAAACAGTTCTTTTTTCAAAAGAAATAATCTCTTTTTTAGCGTTGGATTTATCTAAATTGCTCTCAGTTTTTTGAGGCGCTGCAGGCGTAGCTTTTGTAACTCTGTTTTGTTGGATAACATTTTTTAAAGCATCATTATTAAATGTGTTAAATAAGAATGTTCCAGCCACTAATAAAGAAGCCGCAATGCCCGACAACCAAAAGTACAGAGGCCTGTTACTACTTTTCACCGGAAAATTTTTTCTAAGCTCTATCCAGCCATAATCTGCCCCTTCAGTATCAAATTCTTCGAAAACTGCCTTAATATGATTGTTCAATTTATCGTCTAACGTGTTCATATCTTTATAAGGTCGCTTTGTATTAATTTTTGTAATGCTTGTTTCGCCCTGGTAAGGTAAGTCCTCGACGAACTTTCGGGTATACTTAGCATCTGGCCAATTTCTTTATGCGAATAGCCATCAATTTCATACAGGTTAAAAACTATATGGTGTGTTTCCGGAAGCTGCTTCATCAGGTTCAAAATATCGGCTGCCGAGAGTTTTTCAATAGCAGAAGGATACATGGTTTGCTGATGCACCTCCGGAATTTCACTATCATAAACGTATTTCAAGTTCTTTCTTTTACTATCAAGAGCGGTATTAACCAATATTTTTCTAAACCAGGGTCTAAATTCTAAGTCGTCTTTAAAATTGTGCAAAGAGTTAAATACTTTAATAAAAGCATCATTTACCACTACCAAAGCATCGTCTTTATTAATAAGATAGCGCATACCAATTCCCATTGCATAAGCATAGAACCGCTTGTACAACATTTCCTGGTATTTTAGGTTGCCCTTTTTACACTCCCTTATTAACTCAGCATCTGAGGCGTTATGTTCGATAAGCATTTATTAATTCATTCGCTTTAATCTATATTGATTTTTGTAATTTATTTCACTGGTTATCCTGTCTAGGATTAAGCTGTCGCCTTTAATCACAAACTTATAATCGCCATTCAAAACCTTGTTGCCAATATAATCCATTGTTGCTATGTAAGCCATAGAAAACTTAATCTGTGAGTTTTCAACCGCAAATATACCAGTGCCATTTGTTGCTATATAATCGGTTCCATCAAACTTAATTTCTGCATTAACCGAAACAAGCTGATTGGTTAGTCCTTCAATAAACTTTCCTTTATAAGTGCCGTTGAAAACTACTTTTTCATTGTTTTTTTTGCAACTCATAAATAAGCATAAGCTTAGTGTAATTGGTAGTATTTGTTTGATGGTCATAATAGTGGTTAATCTTCTACTATTACGCAAAGGCGAAGTGAAACGCTACAAGGGTATCTCTTTTTTTAGATTTTAATTGGAAACCATTAATAAACAGTTGAGAAACTATTGAGAAACACTTGAAGTTAAAGATGTTATAGAGATGTTTAAACAATGCTTAAGATATGGTTGGAATATCCTTATACATATTCCAACCATCCTTCAACGATCTCTCAACCATCTTCCAACCATCTTCCAACCCAAGTGTTTCTCAATAGTTTCTCAACTGTTTTTCAAGTGTTTTAGATAGTTTTTAAGTGATTTTTACATGTTTTTAGTAGTTTTCGGCACTGTGTTGTGGAAAACTGTTTAAAAGTTGCATTTAAAACCATCGTCATCTCAACAATAAGAAAGTCTCTTGAGCCGGCATAACCATGAGATCTCTCTTGTTGTTGAGGTGACGAGAAGTGAATACGAAGTGTAAAGACGTATTATGAAAACCAGGTGCGAAGCGTTTTAAACCATATTTCCCATTAGTGGATCGGTAAAGCTTTCTTTTGAATGCTCTGCATGGCCTGCAAATTGCTGACTGTAGCCCGTATGTTTTTCTGCGGTTACCGCAAAATCATACCAGCTGTGGCTCGATTTCAGATCCAAAGGGATAAAAATCTCTTCCTGATTTTTCTTTAAAACCGCTTTTACAGCGGCTTTTTTATAGCTGTTGTCTTTTACTGTTAAGCTAACCTGTTCGCCATTAGCTAAACGTTTAACATGGAGTAATACATTGCCATTTACCCTGCTGCCGTCCTTTTCACTTTGGTACATTAAAGAAATAGCAATTTTAGGATCGTTGGCACCGCCTTTATATCTGCGGTAAAAACCGTTGGCACTGTATATTTTTAAATCGTAAGCATCGTTGTTTAAAGGCCAGCTATAGTTTAGCATATCGCCTGCATCAACCGTAAAATTCCAGTTATTATCATTAGCGTATACTATAAAACCGGCGCCCTTAGCTTTGTTTCCAAAGAATTTGTTGCCTGCAGTAAAGTCAACTTTAAACTGATTGCTAGCCTTATCAAAAGCACCATGGGCATAAAGTTCGTATGGAATTGCATTTGCAGGTTTAATACCGGGTTCCTGTTTTGGTAGGTTAGGATTGCCTTTAGGGTTTTTAATGATACCTGCAATAGCCAGCTGATCTAAGTTTTTGAAGTTGTTAGGTAGCTTGGCAAATTTAGCTTTATGAATGCTTTCAAGAAAAGGTAATCTTTCTACTGCTTTTGGCAAAGGAATGTTCTCGCCGTTGTAAGGTCTGAATACAGAAGTTAAGTCGCCACATAGACTTCTTCTCCATGAGCTTATATTATCTTCGTAAATCTTCTGACCTGTTTTATGACTCAGAAAATGCTCTAAAAATTGGATAGAAGAGGTGTGGTCAAATACCTGAGAGTTTACATAACCGCCACGTGACCAAGGCGACACCACTACCATTGGCACCCTGAAGCCTAAACCAATAGAGCTTTCTCTTTCACTGTTTTTGCCTTTGTAAAGATATTCAGAGCTGTTGTCTAATGATTTTGAAACTATCCCGGTTTCCGGATTTTTTGGATCAGGAGATACAAAAGGTGGCAGGTGATCAAAATATCCGTCGTTTTCATCGTAAGTAAGAATAAAGATGGTCTTTTTCCATACTTCCGGATTTTTGGTTAAAATATCTATTGCTTCTGAAAGATACCAGGCACCATACCATGGCGCGCCCGGATGGTCAGAAAAGTTACTTGGTGCAACCAGCCATGAAACCGTTGGTAATTTACCCTTGTCAACATCCTCGCGGAATTGATGCAGCACATCTCCTTTAGGAATCTGGGCAGTTCTTTGAGTGCCATTGTCGTCATAAGTAATGGTTTCCAGGCTATGGAAATCGGGATCATTACGGTTGGTAACAAAGGCTCTTTTATGTAGGTCTTGTTGTTCCGGAGTTAATTTATCAAGAGTGTTTACTTCTAAAAACTCAATCTCTTTGGTTACAAAATCAAGCTTCTTTTTTAGTTTGTCGTCTGGTTTCTCTTTTAGCTTGGCTTCTAGTTCGGTTTTTGCTTTGCGCAGGTAAACCAGGTGCTCAGGATGTCTTTTTACATGATATTGTTTAAAAAACTCCATATCATTATCTGTAAAATTAGCCAGCCAGTCGTCTTCTTCATTTTCCAGACCAACGCCTACACTTAGCTCGTTTTGGTATATTTTCCAGTCTACATTGTGTTTAGACAGACGCTCTGGAAATGTACTCCATGAAACTTTTTCTGATCCATCTATATATCCGTTTGAGTGGTGTGCGGTAGAGGTGGCGTTTTGTTCTTCGCGGATTTTACCTGTCCAGAAAAAGCAGCGGTTAGGGCTGGTTCCGGTTAAAATAGAACAGAAATTATGATCACACACTGTAAAAGCATCAGCAAGAGAATAGTAGAAAGGAATATCCTCACGATTGTAGTAGCCCATGGTTAGTGGCATATCGGCATATTCTTTATTGCCAGATCTTTTGGCCTCAAGCCAGCCATCGTATCTGCCGTTGTTACGGGCATCTACCTGGTTTTCCCACGAATGTGGAAGAGCACTCATCCAGGTTGCTTTTGTATCTTTAATATTTAATCTGAAAGGGGCATAGGTTTGGCCTTTTTTATTGCTTTGCAACCATACAGGGTATTGGTTGGGCAGGGCAATGGCTCTGGGGTCGTTAAAGCCCCTTACGCCCTTAAGTGTGCCAAAAGCATGGTCAAACGATCTGTTTTCCTGCATTAAAAATACCACATGTTCTGCATCTAAAAAGGTACTGCCCACTTTAGGATTTATTGCCATAGCTCTTTGTATTGATGGCGGTAAAATGCCTGCTATGCCTAGCGCACCGGTTAATAAGGTTGCTTTCTTGATAAAGTCTCTTCTGGTTTCCATTTAGGTGTGTTATAATAAAAGGATTGGTTAGCCTAAACTAATCAATCCTTTGTACAAATTATAAAGAATAAGGGGTTATTTTACCCACCAAACTTGCTGGTTTATTTTATCGTTACCTGCACCGAACTGGGATTCAATTGCTTTTGAAACATTTTCCCTGTTGTTGTCGTATTCAGACTGAGGATAAATCCAACGGTAAGGGATGGTAACCCCGGCAGGACGACGGAAATCAGGGTATCCGGTTCTAAGGTTATCGTAAAATGCACTCCAACCCGATTGGAAAAAGGTTCTTAAATACTTTTGAGTAATTATCTGCTCCATTTTTTGGGCAGTGGTTGTACTCAAAGCAAAGTTGTTTACGGGTAATGCTAAGTATTCATTTGCTTTTTCTTCGGTTAAGTAGGCCTCGTAACCTTTAACATAAGTTTGATAGAATTTAAAGGATGCTTTAACCCCGTTTTTGTAGTGCTGGTTAGCATCGCCGGTAATCCAGTTTCTTACAATTCCTTCGGCAATAATGAATTCTTGTTCCGAGTAGCCCATTAGTACCAAAGGTTCATTGGTAGGGTTGCTTGGAAAACGGTCGTTTACTTTAGATACTTTACCTGCTGCGGCCTTAATACTGGTTTCGGCATATGGAGCTGCAGGGTCTCCACCTTCGTATGATGTGAAATCATTAATTGGCTTGCCTGCCTCTTTACCGATTTTTGTTTGTGTACAATACAGGAATAAACGCGGGTCTTTTCTGTTTTGCAGGTGCTCTATAAAAGTAGATGCCATAAACATACCAGATCCGAAACCGCTTGAGTTAAATTCCGGATAGCGGTTTCCTTCCTGATCCAGGAATATCAACTGGCCATCGCCATCGGCTTCTGTATTGCCTAAAATTGGCTCGCTTTGTACAATCTGGGCAAAGGTTTCTTTAACTTTCAGATCATTGTCGCTTTCTTTTTTCGATAAGGTCATCAATACCTTTAATCTGAAAGAGTTAACCAGCCTGCGCCATTTAGCTGCATCACCTTTGTAAATGATATCACCGGCAATAATTACATTCAGGCCTTTAAGCATGTTGTTTGCTTCGTCAAGTTCTTTAAGGATGCCTTGGAACACAGTTTTCTGATTGTCGTAAACAGGAGGGGTGTAGCCAGCCTGATCTTCTCCTTTTAGGGCTTGATTGTAAGGGATATCGCCAAAAGTAAGGGTTAGGTTGTAAAAATAATAAGCTCTAAAGAATTTGGCCAGGGCGATGTAGGAGTTATCGTTAATACGGGTGGCTTCTTCTATCATCTTGGTTACATTTCTAAGAGAGGAGTAAGGGCCAAAATCGCCTCTTCCCCATTTAAAATACTGGCCTTCGCTTTCTCCATCTGTTTGCACCAGCATACGTGTGGCGTATAAAGGCGATGTACCGCTGTAGGCACGGAAGGTATCCCATTCAATTTTTGTAAGCAAAAGCTGAGGGTGGGTTTGGGTAGGTTTGTTGGGGTCTATGTTCATCAAATCCTGGTCCTTACATGACGACATAAGGAGCACCCCGGCTATTAAACTATATATTAATTTTTTCATTATTCTTTTGTTTTAAATGTGATAGCTGTTAAAGTTTTACACTTAGTGAGAAGCCGATAAATCTTGCAGATGGATCTTGCAGGTTATTGTCGTCACCATAATCAGGATCTAGTAATGGCATTTTCTTCCACATTAATGGGTTGTAGCTGTATGCAGATACGTGAACAGATTTTAAGCTGCCCATTTTTATAACCTTTGCAAGGTCATAGCCTACAGATATTCTTCTTAATTTGAAGAATGAGCGATCAAAAACGTTAGCGAATTTCTTGTTTTCATCTTCAGTAACCCTGGCCTGGTATGGATAGATCTGACTCCATGTTTGCCAGTTTACAGCAGTTGTGTTTTTCTTATAAGTACGTGTATCAGAAAGTACGTTTCCGTTTACATCTCTTTTAAGTTCGCCACCGGTAATTACTACACCTTCTGGAATGTAAATTGCTTTTCCGGCTGCGTATTCTGCGTCTCTGAATTCAACAGAGCTAGGATGTTTACCACCCCACCACATTTTTTCGATAGTTACAGAGCGCATAACACCACCCCATGCACCGTCGATATCGATATTTACATCAAAACCTTTTATCATGAATTTGTTTTGCAAACCTAAACGCCAGCTTGGATCGCTGTGACCAAGGTTTACGTTAAAATTATCTCTGGTAGGAAGGCCGGTGTTTGGATCTAAAATTACCTCGCCTGTGGCACTTTTTTGCCATACTGTTCCATAAAAGCTGTCAGCTCTTTCGTTTAATTTAAGGTCGCCAAATTTAGCCTGGTTGTTATAAATTTCGGTTAATTTCTTTACAGAGGTGCTCCAGTTTGCAGCAATGTCCCATCTAAAATTCTGAGTTTTTACGGCGTTATAATTGGCCATTATTTCCAGACCTTGTGTTTTATATTTGTTGCCGTTTACCTTACGTGTTTTAAAACCAGATGCCTCTGATGTGCTTAAATCTATGATCTGGTTCTCGTCTATTACATTGTAATAGGTAAATTCCAGACCCACTTTTTTAACTAACGAAGTAGATAAACCAACCTCGTATGATGTAGATTTTTCTGGATTAATATTAGGATTGATAATGCCATTAGGGTAGCTAACAGATGGTATAGATCCGTAAGTAACATCTTTTGTATAAGTAGAAAAGATACTGTATGGGGCAAGGTCGTTTGATACTTTTGCCCATGAGGTGTAAAGTTTTAAATAATCAAGAGCTTTAGGCATTTTAATATAATCTGAAACCATAGTACTTAACGATGCAGATGGATAGAAATATGATCTGTTCTCTTTTGCAAGGGTTGACGACCAGTCATTTCTGCCGGTTACGTTTAGGTAAACTGCATTAAATAAATCAAAGTTTGCTGATCCGTATACACTTCGGATTGATTTCTGCTCCAGGTAATTTGTAGCCTGTACAGGGCCTTGAGTATTGTTTAAACTGTAAACAAAAGGAACAATTAAACCGTCGCTTGATGCGTATTCCTGTTGTATGTCTCTGTTAAAGGTTGAAGCACCCGCGTTTAATGTGAAGGTTAGGTCTTTTGATATTTCTTTGTTGTATGAAGCAAGAAAATCCAGGTCGACATTCATTTGCGAATTGTTCCACATTTTGTAATCGCCATTTCTTGAATCGCCGTAGTTCATGTACGATTTAGGGCTTTTCATGTTATCGAACGATTTGTTTTCGCGGCCTGATGCTCTTGCCTGCAAACTTAGATCAGGCGTTACCTGCCACCTAAGTTTTGCCTGTGCATTTAATACATTTCTATCTGTTGATTGTGTAAGTTCTTCGGAAGCGAAATATGGGTTGTTGTACCAGGCGTAGTTATAATTGGCTTGTCTGTAACCTTCCATACCCGGAACATACATGTGGTCTCTAAGGTCTTTACCATTAACATCATCACCCATCCATATTAAGATGGTGTACATGTGGTTTTTAGGTCCGTATCCGTAACGTGGATAATTTGGCGAGCTAACTTTGTTGTATGATAAGGTAGCGTCTAATTGGAGGTTGCTGGTAAGGTTAAATGAAGAGTTAAAGTTCATGCCGCCTGTTGTAAGTGAGGTGTTTGGCACCTGGCCTCTTTGAAATGAATATTTACCCGAAGCATAAAATTGTGCTTTAGCACCTTTGTAGGCTACAGAAAAATCATTGTTGGTTACTATTCCGGGTCTAAGAAAATCGTTTAAGTTGTCGTGTCTAACCCAGTCAGTAGGTACTCTTTCGTACTTAGATTTATCATCATAAATAGTTCCCTTAACATTTCCATACCATTGTATGGTTTCTCCGGTTTGCTTGTTTCTGATAGGGCTGTTCCATTGTGCAATTTTAACACCTGGCTGGAACTTGGGACCCCAGATCATATCACCATCAGAGATACCACCGTCTTCGCCGTCCCAGAATTCATATTTTCCGTTTGATCCGTTTCCGTATTCAGTTTGTGTTTTTGGAAATACAGTGAAACCGGCTGTAACCATATTGTTGGTATTGATGTTGATTTCCAATCCGTCATTTTCGGCATTTTTTGTGGTGATTAGTATTGCACCGTTTTTACCTCTTGAACCGTACAAAGCTGATGCTGTTGTACCTTTTAATACGTTTATGTTGGCAATATTATCGCCAGAAACATCAAAAAAGTCTGTTTCAACAGGAATCCCATTAATTACAATAAGTGGGTTTTTACCTCTTAAAGAAAAGCTTGGTGCCTGGAACATCCCTGTTGGGTTGTTTACTGTTAAACCTGCAACTTGTCCGGATAGGGCATTACCAATGTTCATTGTTTTTGATTCTGACAATACATCAAGTTTTACTTCCTGTGTTGCGTATCCTATTTTTTTCTTTTGCTGTTTAATACCTATTGCGGTTACTACTACCTCGCCAAGTGTTTTAGAATCTTCTTGTAAGATAATGTCTAATTGGGCTTTACCTGCTACCGGTGCATTTTGCGAAATGTAGCCCAGGTAAGTAAAGGAAAGTGTTGCGTCTGCTGCTGCCGGAATGCTGTATTTTCCTTCGAAATCTGTAACTGTAGCCTTTTTGGCATTTACTACACTTACGCTAACGCCGGGTATGCCTACACCCCTGGTGTCTTTTACGACCCCTTTAATGAGATTTTGTGCTATAGCTGCCTGAGCGAAGAAGAGGCATATAACACTAAATAAAAGTAGTTTTCTTTTCATGTTTGAGTTTGATTTTTACAGCGCAAATCTAGGGGGGTGCTGTAAAATCAATATGAAAATGGGATTATGGTTTTGTGATTATGGGTTAAACTAATTGTTAAGGGTGTATTAGGTTTCTGTTCTCTGTGAACGGCGATGTTGTTTTATTTCTGTAAATTTGCAGCCATTACAATTTAATATTAGGAAACTGTGTCGTTAGATAAATTAAAACTAAGCAAGCCGCTGGTAACAGCAATGAATGATGCCGGATATATTTCTGCTAAAGAAATTCAGGCTAAAGCCTTATCCAGAATAATTGGCGGGCAAGATATTATTGCTGTTGGACCAGAGGGCTGTGGTAAAACTACAACCTATGTGCTTGGGGTTTTAATGCGTTTAAAATACAGTACCGATGAAGCTCCTAAAGTATTGATTCTTGTTCCTGATCAGGAACGTGTACTTGCTGTAATTGAAGAGTTCAGGCTTTTAAGTAAAAACCGCAACCTGCGCATTATAGGTTTGTATGGCACTGGAGGGATGGATGAAGTGATACAGGAACTGCTTGATGGGATTGATATTGTTGTTGCTACACCTACAAGAGCACGTGCGGTATATTTAAAGCTTGGCCTTAACTTAAACAGATTACAGATGCTGATTGTTGATGATGCCGAGGTAATTGTAAAACAAGGGATGCAGTTGCCTGTTTGTGAATTGGCAAGAAGTGCAGGTAAGGTTCAGCATTTAATTTTCACTACTGTTGTTCATGATAAACTGAATCATATGATTGATCAGTTTATGAATTTTCCTGCCACTTTAGAGGTTGAAGATTTAGGGGACAGTAAGGCGGTAACACATGAGCTTTTGTTATATCAGGTTCCTAATTTTAAAACGAAAGTAAATTTATTGAACCTGCTGCTTCGTGATGATGAGGTGTTTGATAAGGTAGTAGTATTTGTGAATTCGAGATTGACCGCGCAAAAGCTTAGCAAAAGTTTACATTCGGCAAAACCCGGTGTTGTTTCTTTGTTGAACCCTTTGTTTTTTGATGAAGAAGGATTTGATCATTTAGATGATTTTAAAGATACACCTGAAGCGAGGGTTTTAATTGTAGCAAATGAGGGTTCAGCAAATGTAAACCTATCGGGTATTCCATTTATATTCCATTTCGAGGTTCCTGAACAAAAAGAATTGTTTTTAAGTCGTGTAGTAAAATCAGGATCGGAAGATATTGTAGCCATTACTTTTGCTACTGATATGGAGTTGGTGGATTTAAGAAAAATTGAACAATCATTAGGGGCTAAAATTCCGGTTATGGATTTGCCTGAAGATTTGGTAGTTGATAAAGTTGTTAAAACTACAGCAAAGATTAAAACTGTAAAAGAAAATACAGATTTACCTAAAGGCGGTGGTGCTTTTCATGAAAAAAAGGAAAGCAATGCTAAAGATTACAACTACGGAATAGGGCAGAAGGCTAAGATGACTATGAAAAAGAAACACAGTTAGTTTTCTATATATGGCGCTAACTTTTCTTTAGGTATAAACTCTACACGATAAGGCATAATACTGCTTTTGAGCATCCACAGAAAGGTTCCTTTGAAATTGGTAAGCACTACGGTATGTCTTTTTGAGGTACATTGCAGAATTGTAGTATCGGCTATCAGGTAAGAGCTTCCCATACGATCGTTATAGATTTCCTGAGGGAGTTTTGTTTCAGTTATTAGCTGCGCTGTTTTTTGGGTTTCATTTAGCTTAAATATTAGTGTTCTTGATAGTTTTTTGCTGGTGCCATTGTCGAACAGCATCAGATTACCCTGATTATTCATATGGACAGAGTGGCCTTGGTCAAAGGTGCTTCCTTCAGGCATTTTAAAGTCGCCATCTTTACCAAATTTCCAGATCACTTTGCCTGTTTTTGAGTCTAATTTCCAGATTTGTCCGTTATTGTAAAA
Source organism: Pedobacter ginsengisoli (assembly GCF_002736205.1). Taxonomy (NCBI): domain Bacteria; kingdom Pseudomonadati; phylum Bacteroidota; class Sphingobacteriia; order Sphingobacteriales; family Sphingobacteriaceae; genus Pedobacter; species Pedobacter ginsengisoli. Next base: position 165,934 of record NZ_CP024091.1, read on the forward strand.
AGAGATGATGTAATTGCCATCCTTATCGAAGTTTAAGCTATTGGCATGCATCCAGTCTTTTTTATCCCTCATTAAATTTTTGTCTTTAAGTGGGTCAAGCTCATCAAATACTTTCCAGCTCCATACTTTTTTGCCATTTCTATCCAGTACCAGAATACCATCGCTCTTTACGGTGTCTTGTTTGCTGCCACCATACTTGCTCAGGTCCATTATTTTTTGTTCAACGCAAAGGGTAACTACCTGATTTTGCTTGTTTAATATAATTTCGTGATGTATGGTTTGCTTAAAATCTTTTTCGCCTTTTTTTAGGTGAAGCAGTGTATCACCGTTTAAGGAAACTTCCAGTATTTCATTGCCATAACTTGTTGGATATTCATCATTGCCAAGTATTGAGAGCATGGTATTGTTTTGGGTAAAGTGTGTGGTTTTAAAACCTGTTCCATCTACCTGATGGTACCATTTTATTGCACCTTTAGCATCTATGATGAAAATTATGCCCGGTATTTCTCGTCTGTAGATGAGCATGTAACCTTCTTTAAAAGAGGTCGGAATTACTTTAGGGTCCGGAGCGTAAACTTTAAAAAAGTCCTGAATCCACATTGGGAAATCCGGTGTTTTAAAGTCGTATGTTTTGCTTATTGCTTTGCATTTGCTGTTCTGCGTAATTACGCGGTACTGGTACTCTTGTTTCGGATTTAAGTTGGTCATCACTATTCGGTGATGCTTTTTGTTTATTGAAACAGGTGTTCTTGATATTTTCTTTTCTTTTCCTTTTATCCAGTATTCTATTGAAACATTTAAAGGAGTTTTGAGCTCAACATCTGCATGGACCCTTAAACTATTTCTATCAGGAGCGCTGAGTTTTATCTCTGTAATTTGCTGTTCGCACTGGTTAGAGCAGGCACTTAACAGAAATAAAAGGAATACAGGAATCAGCCTCTTAATAAATAGCATATGGATGGTTTTAGAAGTTGTACAAGGTAATGTGAAATTGTATAGAAACAAAAAATCGGGATACAATACCTTTTTATGGCTGTATCCCGATCTGATGTGTTAATTGTTAAAGTCTTCCTGCATTGTTCAAGTTCGAATTTAGATCAACCTGAGTTTGAGGATAAGGGAAATATCTATGTTTGGCAATATCTATTGAAGCTGGTTTTCCAATAGATTTTAAATAGCCGTTAACTACTTCCTGGTATTTACCCATACGGATTAAATCTGCTCTGCGTTTGCATTCAAAGAAGAATTCCCAACCACGTTCCTGTAGAATTTTGTCGCGAAGGGTTTCTTTAGTATAAGTGCCCGGAGCACCAAGTAATGTTGCTTTTGAGCGTGCTTTTACAGAATTAATCAAATCTATACTAGCCTGGGTAGGCCCGTTTACTTCGTTTAATGCTTCTGCTTTGCAAAGTACAATATCTGCATAACGAAGAATTGGAATGCCGTGGCCATCGTAATATGTTTTAGAACCGGCAGGATCTGCATATTTTTTGGTAGCTACATCTGGCAGGTAATATTTACCGGCCGGTGGTGTAGTTTGGCCGGCAGGGGCCTGCATGTATTGTAAGCCATCAGTACCTTTGTAATCATAAAAGAACATTTCACGACGCTCATCATTTGGTGCGTATGAGTTCCAGAAGCTCCAGCTTACAGCATAATATTGCCAGCGATCTGTTACAACCGGGTTGTTTAACGGCCCAAAGTGGTTCATTAGCTCTGTTCCATCATTTAAAGCATCAGCCAATGCACTGAAAATAGATTCTTTACACCATTTGTTGCTTTCTGCAAAAAGGCCGGCATAAGATGGGAATAATTCATATTGATGCAAGTCTTCTATTTTTTGAATAGTTTCTAAAGCTTTTTGCCACTGATGCTCGCGCATGTATAGTTTGGTAAGTAATGAAAGTGCGGCGCCTTTAGTAACACGTCCAACATCATTAGTAGGGTAAATTGCTTTTCCTTCGTAGTTTACCGGCAGGTTTGCTGCTGCTGTTTCGAGATCATTAATTAAGAAAGTATTAATGGTTTCAAGACTTGCAGGAGGTGTTTTTGCCGTATAGTCAGGATTTTTCATTTCTTCCTCTGTAATCAGGATAACAGGGCCAAATTCATCAGTTAAGTCAATATAAGCCAATGCTCTCAAAAATTTGATCTCTGAGAAATACTGGTTTGTTTGTGCTTCTGTTAGCGTTTTGATTTTAGGGATGTTAGCTAAAGCATTATTTGCATCGGCAATTAGTTTGTATTGATGCTGGTATGCAAAGTTTAGGTATTTGTTATTGGTAGACCATTGCGCGTCTGAAAGTTGTGAGATATCACCAGACTGAAAAGAGTGACCAATATCAGTAGTAAAGTCTGTGATGGCCATTTGGAAGCCCGCATAATATTGGTAAGAGTCACTAATTCCGCTTGGTTGTTTTAAACGGGCATAAACCCCGTTTACAGCAGCCACTGCATCTGCTTTAGTTTGGAAAGCATTAGCTTCGGTAAGTATGCTGTATACATTAGGTTCTGCAGTGTTTTTACATGAAGCAAGACCTATTAAACAAGCTGATAATAAAATTATAGTACGTTTCATAATTGACAATTGTAATAGGTTAGAAATTTAATTTAAGACCAAGAGTGAATGATCGGTAAGCAGGATAAGCATTGAAATCAAGACCTGCTCTTAAGTTCGAGTTACCGGCATCATTAGTACTTACCTCTGGATCCGGACCAGAGTAATTGGTTATTGTAAATATATCTTGAGCTGTGAAATAGATTTTTGCCTTACTTACCCCTTTTAAGAATCCAATTTTTGAAGTAGGAATATTGTAACCTATTGTTAGGTTTTTTAGCTTAACATACGAAGCATTTTCAACAAATCTGGAGTTGATATAACCGCCATATTTTGAAGTAAAATATCCATTTCTTGGAACGTCGGTATTGTTGTTCTGAGGTGTCCAGCGCTGTAATGCATCTTTACCGGTATAGGTTTCTAATAACAAACGGTTCATGTTGTACAGGTCGGCACCAAAAGCGCCCTGAAAAAATACGCCTAATTCAAATCCTTTGTAGGTAAAGCTGTTGTTGAAACCCATTACATAGTGAGGATATGCATTTCCTAATATCTGACGGTCATCAGCTGTGATTGCTCCATCTCCATTTAAATCTTTGTACTTAGGATCGCCTGGTTTAGAAAGTGGTTGTGGCGCATAAACTTCGCCGGTTTTAATAACACCATCATAAACATAACCATACAATTCGCTCAATTCTCTTCCTACTACCAATTTTGTAAAATCAGCCGCTGGAACGCTACCATCTGGATTGGATGTTTGCGAAATGATATAAGGTCTGCCAAATAAGTCTGTAGCTTTTTGTTTGTTATAAGCTATGTTTAAGGTGGTGTTCCAGGTCATGTTATCAGTTTCAACATTTCTGGTATTTATTGACAGTTCCACACCTTGATTCTGCAGCTCACCCGCATTTACTGTTTGAACGGTAAAACCAAATATTTGAGGAACAGGGATGTCTAATAACAAATCAGTTGTTGTTTTATGATAATAATCTGCAGTAACATTAATGCGATCATTTAGGAAGCCCATATCAACACCGGCATCAAACTGGTAATTACTTTCCCATTTTAAATCTGGATTTGGTAAACGCGTAGCAATTAAACCACCATACAGATCACTTTCTTCGCTAAGTGATACGCCTGTAGGCCCAAATGTACTTAAGTAAATATAGTTTGCAATCCTGTCGTTACCGGTTACACCATATCCCATTCTAACTTTTAAGTTAGAGAACACTTTATTGTTTTTCATAAAGTCTTCATCGCTAACTCTCCAAGCCAATGATCCGGAAGGGAAATAACCAACACGGTTTTTTGATGGGAATTTTGAAGAAGCATCCTGACGTAAGGTAAAAGTAGCCAGGTATTTATCTTTTAGTGCATAGTTTAAGCGACCGAAATAAGAATATCTTATCTCTTCTTCTTTATTAGTGATAGCCCCAATTCTTTCTGAACCGGCAGCTAGATTGTTGTAAAGATATTTATCAGTAGTGAATTTTTGTACCTGAGTGTAATGTCTTTCGTTTTGATCAAACTGATATGAAAAACCTGCAAGAGCAGTAAACGAATGAATATCATTAAATACCTTCTTGTAATTAAGATAGGTTTCAATTAGGTTACGCGTTGCATTAACTTCGTTAACTGAGGCTTGTCCTTTAACTTTTTCTCCTGAAACAAGAGTAGTAGGTAGGTAAGTTCCCTCCTTGGTAGCTGAAAACTCTGTACCTGCGTTTACACGTAAATTAAGACCGTCGATAATTTGAAGTTCTCCAAAAATATTGGCTGTCATTTTATTGTTGTAACGATCATTTGTTGGCTCAAGTAACCATGCCAATGGGTTATCTCTTCCGTTTCTGCGTGCGTATGTTCCGTCAGCATTGTAAGGAGCAATAGCAGGAGAAGAAAAAAGGATGCCATAAAGGACGTTAGAAGGTACTATGTTTCCGTCGTAAGTTTTGAATTCTGAGAATGATCTGGCTGCATAAACATTTGCTCCGGTAGTAAATCTCTTACCAACTTTATGATCGATGTTGAAACGACCTGAGTAACGATTGAAATCTGTTTTCTTTAGTGCTCCAATCTGTCCAAAGTAGTTTCCTGAAATTGAAATTCTTGTATCCTCATTACCACCAGTTATGCTTAGGTTATGGCTCTGTACAGTTGCGTTTCTTGTAGCAAGGCTAAACCAATCGGTATTGGTTGTACTTGCCAGATCGGCAGCTGTATACTCAGGCGGATTACCCTGCTCTAAAGCTTTAGCATTAGCAATTGCCTTGTAATCGGTGGCGTTCATCAATTCTGGTTTTTCTTTGATTCTTTGAGTACCATAATAGCTTTCTAATTCAACTACAGATTTACCGGCTTTACCTCTTTTAGTGGTAATCATTACCACACCATTAGCTCCTCTTGAACCATAGATGGCAGTTGCGGAAGCATCTTTTAGAATTTGAATGTCTTCAATATCACTTGGCGCAATGTCTTTACCGTTATCGGTAATAAAACCATCAACTACATATAAAGGCTCATTAGTAGATTTAATAGAGTTACCACCCCTGATACGGATAAGCGTAGAGCCACCCGGAGCTGAACTGGCTTGGCTAACCTGTACACCAGATGCACGGCCCTGAATGGCTTGTGCAACGTTTGAAGTAACGCCTCCAAGGTTTAAGCTCTCTTTTGAAATAGAGCTGATTGCACCGGTAAGGTCTTTCTTCTTAGATGTACCATAACCCACAACAACTACCTGTTCCAGCTCGTTTTGTGTTTCGGCCAAAGTAACGTTTATCTCTGTTTTTGTTCCAACAGTAAATTCCTGAGGATCAAAGCCGATAAATGAAAATTGCAGAATGCTTTGTGCATTTGGTGCGGTAACAGTATAGCTGCCAGAAGCATCGGTAAGCGCACCTGTTTTGCCCCCTTTTACCTTAACACTAACTCCCGGAATGCCTTGACCCTTAGCATCCGAAACTTTTCCGTTTACTTTAATCCCGGTTTGGGCATAACCCTCTATTGAGAGGAGAAATGTTATTAATAGTGAAAATAGTAGAAATTTAGATCTCATATTTATATGTTTAGTTTAGTTATTCCTCCATCAAGTCTATACTTTTGAGTGCATAAACTGACTTAAGTTATTATAAGTGAAGGTATAACTAAAAATAGTTGGGGGCTATTTAATTGTAATAGTAATGTTGCGCAAACGTTTGTTTTTTCGTGCTTTTACTGAATTACTATCGGAAATTAACAAGAGGTTAATTTAATGATAAATTTTATCTCTTGTTGCATGCTTTTATTTTGTCTGATTATCAGAAGCTTCTCAGCTTTTAGTGCCAAATAAGTGGTTTTGGCCCATTTTAAAATAAGAAATAAGGGGCTTATTTAAAGGTAAGAATATTGAAATCTTAGCTTTTATGTAAGTGTCAATATATCAGTGGATTATTATTAATGCAAACGTTTGACTTGGGTTTTTGTATGGGATGCCTTTATTTTAAGGTCTTGGCTTCATTCCAATAAATATCCATTTCTGCCAGTGTCATATCATTAAGGGCTTTGCCATTTTCTTTGGCTTTGCTTTCGAGATATTGAAAGCGTTTAATGAATTTTTTATTGGTTTTTTCTAAAGCATTTTCGGGATTGATATTAATGAAACGTGCGTAATTAATTAATGAGAATAGGAGGTCGCCAAATTCACTTTCTGCTTTTTCTATATCAACAACTGCACCATTGGTAACATTATACTCATCTTTAAATTCCTGTAATTCTTCTTCAACCTTTTCCCAAACCTGTTCTTTATTGTCCCAATCAAAGCCTACACCCCTTGCTTTTTCCTGAATACGACTTGCTTTTACCAAAGAAGGCAGGCCTGCTGGTACTCCAGCTAAAACTGATTTGTTTCCTTCTTTAAGTTTTAACTGTTCCCAGTTGCGCTTTACATCGTTCTCATCCTGTACTTCAACATCGCCATAGATGTGTGGATGTCTGCTGATCAGTTTGTCGCATACACCATTAAGTACATCGATTATAGTGAAATCATTAGTCTCTGAGGCAATACGCGCATAAAAAACGAGGTGCATCATTACATCACCCAGTTCTTTTTTTACCTCATCCAGGTCTCCTTCAAGGATCGCGTCAGACAGTTCATAAGTTTCCTCGATGGTTAAATGACGTAGGGTTTCCATGGTTTGTTTTTTATCCCATGGACATTGCGTTCTTAAAGTGTCTAATACAGTTAGTAATCTTTGAAATGCTGAAGCTGGATCGTTTGCTGTAACAGGGGGAATATTATTAGGCATTGGGTATTTAATTTATAACGTTAAAGGTAACCATCATTGTGGTTAAAAAAAGAACAACCAGACCTAATAAAAATATAATATCGGCAGCCCTCTCTAATGGGTAGTTTGCGGGTCCTCTTCTTTTCATCGAAAGAAATGAAAGGATGCAGGCCGTCATGAAAAGGATTATTGCAAGGGCTGTGGTTTCGTCAATAGCTGTACGATCGCTCATTTTTGCAACTTTAAGTGAAGTAAGTACAATAAAACACAGCCCCAATAAAGTTGCAGAGGTGTTGAGGATATGTGGTGTTCTGTTTTCAGGCATTTATCACATGTTTAAAGTTTGTTTTTACTCTTGTTCTTCGAGCTTAATATTTTTGGTGATGCGATAAATTTTACGTTTTTTATGTGGTTTTTCTTCTCCTCCAAGTAATACTCCCCATGGTTTTAACGAGTCTACACGATCGAAAATAATTTTTAGCATTGCCATGTATGGGATACACAGGAACATGCCTGATATGCCCCATATCATTTCGCCAACTACTATGCCTATAAAAGCAAACAAAGCATTAATTTTTACTTTTGAGCCTACAACCAGGGGCATTAATACATTACCATCGAGTGCATGAACACCTGCAAATGCAATCACTACCAGGAGCATTTTTGCCGCACCAGCCGTAGCAAAAGTGATGAGTGAACTGATAAGCAAAGCAGTAAAAATACCTATGTATGGAATAATGTTAAAAATGCCTGTTATCAGACCAAGCAAAACAGCATATTTTACATTTAATATCCAAAGTACCATGATCATCAATAAGGTAACAATAAGCATTTGCAAGAACAGTCCTGTAATGTATTTTTTGATAATATATTGTATACGCCTTACAATTTCGCCTACTTTATCGGCATGTTGTTCTTCGAACACTGAGGTTAAAAAAGTAAAAAGGACTTTGCGATAGTTTAATATGAAAAAAGTGAAAAGGAGTAGGAAAGATAGAAAAAGGAGCGTAGAGGATAAGGTAACTAATGTAGCCCCTAAAACTGTTGCACTGGTTGAAAGTGCGGCGCTCGTGCTATCTTTTAAATAGTCTATTTGTTTTTTTGTATTGATGTTAAAGGTATTGGAAATCCAGTTCTGGATGTCGTGGAATGAAGTTTCACCTTGCTTTTTAAGGGCAGGCCAGTCTTGCCAAAGATCGGTGAGCTGGTTGGCAAGAAAATATAATATGCCCGATATAAAAGCAATCATGAGTACTACGGACACAATTGAAGCCAGACTCCTTTTAAACCTCCATTTCTGTTCCAGAAAACTAGAAAAAGGCAATAATAATAATGCGAGTAAGAATGAGGTTAATAATGGTGCAAGCAATGTTTGCCCCAAAATGGCCAGATACCCTAAACAGATGATTGCAAATAGCACCAAAGCCACTTTAGCGTAAAAGGGGAGCGCGATATTTCTCATAGATATTTATTAAGCCAGTTTCAAAAAATTAACTTAGGAAAATTAACTAAAAACAAACGCCCTGCCAAATATTTAACAGAGCGTTTGTTTTTAGTTATTTCCAGGAACTGGCTTCGTCCAGAATTGCAATATCTTCTACATTCAATTTTAAAGATGCAGCTTTTTTTAAATCCTCTAGCTGATCTAAACTGGTAACACTCGCTATTGGCGCAGTTATGGATGGACGGGCAATCAGCCAGGCCAGCGCTATGCTTGCCTGATCTGCACTGTATTGTTCCGAAACATCATCAAGAGCTTTTAGTATTTTAAAACCTCTTTCGTTGAGGTAGTTTTTAACTGCTCCACCCCGCTGACTTTTGTTGAGGTCTTGTTCTGAACGGTACTTCCCGGTTAAGAAACCACTAGCAAGGGCATAGTAGTTAATTGTTCCAAGGTCATTATCTAATACAATTTGTTCAAAGTTTTTTTCGTAACCCTCACGTTGGTAAAGGTTATATTCTGGTTGTAGGGTTTGGTATTTGGGTAAATTAAGTTTCTTTGCTATTTCTAATGATTCTGTTAAGCGTTCTGGTGTTATGTTAGAAGCGCCAATCCACCTAACCTTACCTTCCTTTATGAGTTGATTGTAAGCTTCTAAAGTTTCCTGAATTGGGGTTTCCGGATCATCGTAATGAGACTGATAGAGGTCTATATAATCTGTTTTTAATCTTCTTAAAGAGTCTTCTACAGCCTGAAAAATATATTTTTTAGATAAACCTTTTTTATCAGGCCCCATTGGGGCTCCAACTTTTGTGGCAATTACAATTTTATCTCTGTTGTTTTTTTGTGATATCCATTTTCCAACAATGGTTTCAGACTCGCCACCGGTGTTTCCGGGTACCCAGGCTGAGTAAACATCTGCTGTATCAATAAAGTTAAAGCCTGCATCACTGAAACCATCAAGTATTTCGAATGATTTCTTCTCGTTTGCAGTCCAGCCAAATACATTTCCCCCAAAGGCAATTGGGTAAACAAACAAATCGGAGTTTCCTAATTTTCTTTTTTTCATAATGCTGTTATTGTTTTTACTTACTTAACAAAAATAATAGCATCGTGTTTCTAATACAGTCGGTGGTTTGTAATTTATAGACAACTATTTGATTTCAGTTATTTTGGTAGCTCTCAACATTTCCCGCTTTCCTGGTGCTCCGGGTAGCTTTTCTATGGTAAAGCCTACCGATTTAAGGGCACGTTTAAGTTTTCCGGTAATTGCATAAGTTACAAATATGCCCCCCGAATTTAGAAACTGACAAGTATGTGCAATGATTTCATCTGTCCACATTTCTGGCTGATGCTGCACAGAAAAAGCATCAAAGTAAATGAGGTCAAATCTTTGTTCGGTCTGGAACCTGTGAAGATAGGTTTGCACAATTTTAAGTTGCTGATCTGGAAGCAAGGTTACCGCTTGCAATAATGCTTTTCCATAATTATTAATCAGACTATTGTATACATTATCAGGTACGTATGCGGCATAGCCTGTTGATTCTAATTCTTCAATCTTTAACGGGAAAGCCTCTAAACCTGTATAGGTAAGCGGAATTTTATGTTCTGTACAATGGGCAATACTCAATAAAAAATTAAGTCCTGTTCCAAAACCGACCTCTAAAATGGATATTTCTTTACCTGGAAAACTAGCAATTGCATGTTTTAAACCCGCATCAATAAATACGTGTTTGCTTTCTTGCAAGGCTCCATGTTTAGAATGGTAATTTTCCCCAATACTTTCATTGTATAAAGTATTTGAACCATCGGCGGTTTGGATAAGTTTGTTCATCGGTGCAAACTTAGATAAAATAGTTTTTAACTTTAAGTCTTAATTGCTTGTTATGGATATTGAAACTTTTAGAGATTACTGTTTGAGTTTGCAGGGAACTACGGAAGGGATGAAATGGGATCACCTTTGCTTCATGATAGAAGAAAAGATCTATGTGATTATGTCTCTGGAAGAAGGAAGACTGTCTATTAAATGTGATCCGGATGAGTTTGATATGCTTGTGGCCAGACCAGGCATTAAGCAGGCTTATCATATGGCCAAGCGCCAATGGATATCTTTAGAAAGTCTGGAGGTATTGCCAGATCATGAATTGAAGAGCAGAGTAGCAGAATCCCGAACCTTTGTACTAAGAAAACTTAGTAAAAAGGTTCAGGAAAAGTATAACTAATGGCTATTTGCCTGATTTAACCCTGCGGCCTTCTGACTCGGAACTACCCGAGCGCTGACGGGCGGCTTTAATATCATTACTTCCGAAACGGTAAGTACATGTTAAGCGGAATACCTGACTTTCCCATCTTTCATTTACAACATAGTTTTGTGAAGACAGTGCACTTGTAATTACGCTTTTTTGCATTTTAAAGAGGTCGTTTGCTGCAAGCTTTATATTGACCTTTTTATCAAGAAAAGATTTATTTATACCAAGGTCAATGCCATATTGAGGGTCTATTAGTATGGTTCCATAAACTTGTTTAGATTGATAAAAGCCAGACCACTCTATATTAAATGTTGGATTTACAGTAATGGTTTGCGTTGTGTTGAAGTTAAATGCTAATCTTCCGCTTTGAAATGGTTTGCCAAGCAGATCGGGTGTTTTAAAGTCATTGTAGAAACCTGTGAAATTGTTGTTGCTGCTCCACCATTTGGTTATTTGTATTGGGTAACTAACGTTCAGGTTGTACGCATCTTGCGTAGCAAGGTTCTGGTTAGATATAAAAATTGTTTTTTTAGCTGTATCAGTTAACAGAACATCAGACATTACATCGGTAGTATGACTGTATCCAAACGTTACGTTTAAAGTTTTTTTATAAGAATAAGATAGCTCAAAAGCATTGGTATACTGAGGTTTTAAGAATGGATTCCCAAATCTGTATGAATATAAATCGAGGTAATAAATGAACGGATTTAATGAACCGTAATCAGGACGGTCAATTCTCCTGCTGTATGAAAGTCCCATTTCATGATCTTTAGAAAGTTCCTGATTTATAAATACGCTTGGAAAAAGGTTAAGGTAATGCCTGTTTACTATTTTTGACTCTGTAACAGAATTTCCTTTTGAGTTAGTTTGTTCAGCTCTCAGTCCTAGTTGTACAGATGTGGTTTTAAATTTTTTATTAAGGTTGGCATACGCAGCGTTGATGTTTTCATCATAAAGGAATTGATTACTACGCTTAACATCATTTTGCCATTGGTTATTTTCGTAGTTTTCGAAAATAAAGTTGTTGTCTGTTTCTACAAAGCTTGATTTTAAACCAACTTCAAGTTTCATTTCCTTGTTAATAGGATAGGTGTAATCTGTTTTTCCTGCCCATATTTTTGTTGTAGATGGTGTCGCATTTCTAAAAATGTAATCGGGTTTGGCGGGTTGGCCTAAATTGTTTAAATATTTGTTGTTGAAGTTGTTGTCTTGTCTCCCAATGTGTTCAGAGTAATCAGCATCTATCGTTATTTCCTGCCCAAGGCTGTCTATTGTCCCTTTATAGTTTAGGTTGTAAGACATACCTGTATACTTATACTTGTTAGGATTTTGAGCAACTACTGATGAATCTGTTTTGAAAGGCTGATCACCAATCAGGGTAAGAACATCCGATGCATTTTTTCCATTTGCATTATATCCGTTAAAAGCAAACCCAATTGTGTTTTTATCATTAATAAAGTAATCTATACCACCTTTATAATTGCTGTTATTTCTACGTCTTATATTGCCATTGGTTTGATCAAAATAGGTTTGATCTGTGGCTGTGTTGTTTACCCTTCGGATATCTGTACTACCAAACCCCTTGTTACGGCCGTAATCATAATTACCGAAGATATTAATCTTTTTTTCGCGGTGATTTAGGTTCAAACCTCCGTTTGCTTTATAATATCGGCCGTAACCAACGCCTCCAAGTACTGAACCATTAGTGCCATAATTTCTGTTCTTTTTTAATTTAATATTAATAATGCCTGAGTTGCCAGCAGCATCATATTTTGCAGAAGGATTTGTGATTAATTCGATTGACTGGATGGCATTTCCTTCTGTTGAACGAAGCAGATTGGCTAATTGTTCTGCTGATAGGTAAGTAGGTTTGCCATCAAGCATTATGGTTACACCTTGTTTACCTTTAAGGCTAATCTTACCATCCTTATCAACAGTTACTCCAGGTGATTTCTGTAAAATGTCGAGAGCTGTATTGCCAGCTGCCAATGCACTATTCTCTACATTTATTACAGTTTTATCAATCTGTCTCTCTATAAGTGGTTTTTGTTTAACAATCTCAACGCCTTTTAGCTCTTTGGCATCTGTAGCCAATTGAACATTTCCTAGATTATGAGATTTTTTATCAGCACTTATGGAATAGGGGCCTTTAAATACTTTTTTGTATCCAACTACATAAATAGCTATAAGATAATTTCCCTGTTTAATTTCTTTTAACTGATAAGTTCCATTATCAGCGGTAAGTGTTCCTTTTACCGTTGTCGAGTCTTTGGCATTTAACAAGCTAACAGTAGCATAGGGAAATGCATTTTGCTGCTCATCTAACACTTTGCCTGATATTTCTCCGATTGCGCTATCCGTTTGTGCATTTGCAGCGCTAAACATAAGAACGTTGGCAAGTATAGTTAGGAATAGGATATATTTATTAGGTTTCATAATAGGCATACTTTTTCCACATACGCTATTAAGCATATTAATTGAATATGTGAATGGTTTTGTGATTTTTATTTAAGTTATTTATAAGATGCTGAAATGATGCAAAAGGTTACAGTGAATAAAAAAAAAAGTGAAAATATGCCTCTGTGGTGTTGGAAATAGATTTTTTGTGTAAAAAAAAATGACCAGAAATTTCTTCCTGATCATTTGAGTTGTTGAGCGTTGAGTTAATATTTTTGAGTTATCCTTTATGAATAGGATTTTATAAATACTTCTTCTGTTTTGTTAAAACTCCAGATTTGCTTTTGTTCCATTCTATCTATAATTAATGAGAAATGGTTATCATTTTCAATAATTTCAAGTACTGGTCCTAAATTCACCATTATGTCTCCTACTACCAGGGCCGAAATATTAATTGCTTTTAAATCTGGTAAAGATTCAGGTGCATAATTCATACAGAGAGTATTAATTCAGTTATTTTGATGAATAGAACAAGCCAAAAATAATTGTTAGAATTTTGGTAAGTGGTGACATACGTGTTTTTTTCTTATTTTTAGCCCATGGACAAGCCAAGAAAACGTATAGCAGGAGCAATCAGAGATAAGGAAAGGACTATGCTTAAATTGATTGCCGCAGTAGGGGAAATCATTAAAAATGAGGGATATACGGCACTAGGTGTTAATAATATTGCTAAGAAAGCCGAAGTTAATAAGAAGCTGATTTACAGGTATTTTGATAATAATGTAAATAATTTGATAGAAACCTATGTGAAAACAAAGGATTATTGGATTGGCTTATCAGGAGACATGGAGAAACTTATTGCTGAATCGCAGATTGATGGTGGCAGGCCCATGGTGAAGACGATTTTAAAAACACACCTTAGTTTTTTTTACACTGAGGAGGAGATGCAGAAGATTGTTATCTGGGAAACGAGCGAAAAAAATAAGCTGATGAAAGAAGTGGGTTTAAAGCGCGAAGCATTTGGTGAAGAGGTTTTTAAAATGCTTTTGCCACATTTTGAAGATTCAGGTGTTGATTTTCGCGCTATAATGGCGCTACAGATTGCAGGTATAATTTTTATGGTATTACAATCTAAAGCTAGCGGAAATCCGTTTTGTGGTATAGATATTAATAATCCGAAGGATATGGATCGGATACTAAATTCACTTGATCAACTTACAGATCTTGTTTACGATAAAGCAAGAAGCTAAAATGGCGCTTTTGCAAGCGCCATTAAATATTTACCACATTCTAATTCTGTCTTCCGGTTTTTTGTATAATTTATCACCCGGTTTAACGTCAAATGCCTCGTACCAGGCATCCATATTTACCGGTGCTCCAATTGTTCTGTAGGGACCTGGTGAGTGCGGATCTGTTTTAATTAACTGGGCAGCACTTTCGGGTAAAATATTACCTCTCCAAACTTGTGCCCATGAAAGGAAAAAACGCTGATCTGGTGTAAAGCCATCAATTTTTTCATTCGACTGACCTTGCTTAGTTAGCTTAAATGCAGTGTAGGCGGCATTAAGGCCTCCAAGATCGCCAATATTTTCGCCCATGGTTAGTTTTCCTATTACATGAATGGTGTCTAAAACGGTATAGGCATCAAATTGTTCTCCTAAAGCTTTGGTTTTTGCTTCAAATTTGGTCTTATCTTCGTCAGTCCACCAGTTCCTAAGATTACCATCTTTATCATACTGACTTCCTGAATCATCAAAACCGTGCGACATTTCATGTCCTATTACTGCGCCAATCCCACCATAATTAACTGCATCATCAGCGTTTGGATCAAAGAAAGGGAATTGAAGAATCCCGGCAGGGAATACAATCTCGTTCATTGTTGCACTGTAATAAGCATTAACTGTTGGTGGTGTCATTCCAAAACGCGTACGGTCGACAGGTTTACCTAACTGGCCAACCATTTCTTTGTATCCCCATGCACCTGCGTTTCTTAGGTTTTGGAAGTAAGCTGCCCGACTTATAACTAATCCATCATAGTTTTTCCACTTATCAGGATAACCAATTTTTGGAACAAATGCATTTAGTTTGGCAAGTGCTTTTTCTTTTGTTTGTGCACTCATCCAATCCAGATTTTTAATCCTTATCTCAAATGCTTTTCTAAGATTGCTGATAAGTTCCTGCATACGCAGTTTTGCATCTGGTTTAAAATATTTGGCAACATATAGTTGACCCAATAACTCGCCAATTGTGCCGTCTGTTAATTGCGACATTCTCTGCCACCTTGGGGTTTGAACTTTTTGCCCGCTTTGTACCTGATTAAAGGTAAAGTTTGCGCTTACAAAAGGAGAGCTTAGGTTAGGCGCTGCATTTTTCAGGATATTCCACTCCAGGTAAGTCTTCCAGTCTTTTAAGGAGACATCCTTCAGCATTTGATCAAAAGTTACAAAGAATTTAGGAGCAGAAACAAGTATCGTATCCTGGCCGTTCACCTTTAAGCTAAGTAACATTTTTGCCCAATCAACCGATGGAGTGGTTTTACCAAAGTCTGCAACTGTAAACTTATTATAGGTTTTATAAGGATCACGCATTTCAACACGAGACATTTGAGCTTCTGCCAGTTTCTTTTCTATTGACATTACTGTAGCGGCTTTTTTCTGAGCTTCAGCATTCTTGTAGCCAATTAAGTTAAAAAGTGTAGTCATATAGGTTGTATATGCCTCCCGAATTTTCACACTCCTGCTATCATCTTTCAGGTAATAATCACGATCAGGCAGGGTAGTGCCTCCTTGTCCAAGCTGAGGAAGATATTTGGTCACATTCTTTCTATCCTGACCAACACTAAATCCAAACATAGGGGAAGCAAGTCCGCTTACGCGCATATATACTGTATGATCTAAAATGTCTTGAACAGTTTTAAGTTGTTTAACTTTTTCCAGATCGGCTTTAATTGGGTTATAACCCAATTTTTCAATTGTTACACTATCCATTGCAGCAGCAAAGAAATCGCCTACACGTTTTTTAACGGAACCTAAAGGAGCTGTTTTATCAGCAGCAGCATCTTCTACAAGTCCTTTTACCGCATTGATATTAAAATCTCTTAATACATTGAAGCTACCCCAACGGGTTTCTTTGGCCGGAACCGGATTGTTTTTAATCCAAGTGCCACTTGCATAGGTGTAAAAATCATCTCCAGGTTTTACGCTGAGATCCATGTTGTCGGGGTTGATAAATTTTGTGGGAGATTGAGCATTAGCTGTATAGCCACTCGCAAGAATTCCCAAGGCAGCAATATGCCTGGTCAGTTTTGAAATATTCATAAAGTTAGTCAACAGATTATAACACTTTACCTTGTGCAGGATAATTCCTGCAACATGTGGTGTTTATAATAACATCAATGTGGTAAAAGTAATAAATACCGTGAAACAAGCATTTTGTATATTCAAAATATTACTTGTTAAACCAGTAATAGATCTTAGTTAAGCTAAATCGCCTGAGCAGTGAGCTCGAAAAGAAAAATAGTTTTATCGTTTTCATGACTAGGTCAGTTATATCTATTTAACATATTTTAACATATTTTATTGTGTAGGGAATATAAAATATGTTTTATTGTTTGGTTAGATGTAACCTCCTTATTGTTTCTTCGTCTTTGCAGTTAAGTTTTTTCGCTGACCCAGGTAGAGTCCGAAAATAACAAGTAAAGTACCCAGAACAGTATACATGGTGATAGGTTCATCCATTAACCACCAGGCATAGAAGAAACCAAAAAGAGGACAAAGAAATAACCATAGGGATGCTTTAACGGTATCAATTTTTAATAAGTAGAACCAGCAAATTAAGCCTATTACTGAAACAGAAAGGCTAAGCCATAAAGAAGAAAATATTAGTCTGCTGTCTACCTGGATGGATGAAAAGTCGCTAAGTGAAAAGGTAATTGGAAGTAGAAAAATTCCTCCCAATGCTACCTGCCAGCCGTTAATCAATATGTTGGGTAGTGTCCATTTTACTCGTGCATAATATACACTTGCAAAAGATACGGAGACCATACTTAGCATTAATAAGCTCACTCCCATTATTGTTGTGCTACTATCTTTTAAAAGTGGATAGGTTGCAATTCCGATACCTATCATACCTATTAGGATACTAAAAACTTCCTCTTTGGATGGTTTTCGGCCAATTAGCCATGAGGATAACAGTACAATTAATAGCGGGTTTGTTGAAGTAGCAAGACTGCCTATTCCGGCTGCGGTATATTTCATAGCGCATACATACAAGCCAAGGTAAACTGTAGTATTTAAAAGCCCGAAAATTGCCAGATGTTTCCACTCATCGGCATTAGGTAGCTTATATGATCTGTTAAATACATATCCAATTGAAAGTAATACCATACCAGCTATGAAAAAACGAATATTTGCAAGAACCAATGGGGGAGCTGATAAAATGCCGAATTTTGTGGCTACAGATGCCGAGGCCCATAGCATAGCGAACAGTAAACCGATAAAGATATTTTTCACATCGCAAAGGTAGTTAAGCCAACGATGTAATTTGCAATATTTTGTATAAGTTTGGCTCCAACTTATTAATCATACGATGAAACCATCATGTACTGCATCTTATAGGCCAAAATAGCTTATGTTGTGCAGTGCATGGTAGCTTCGTCATCTTTTAGAACAACTTTGTACTGATGAAAAAACTGATTTTACTGATTCAATTGCTATCAATTGCTTTTTATGGAGTAGCCCAGAATAAGATATTGACTATTCAGGATGCAATGAGTAATGCCCGCACTACTCTGGCACCTGAAAATCTTTCTCAAATTCAATTCATATATGGTACTGAAAATTATGTGTATGCCAAAAGAACAGGGAATGATCTTATTTGGATGAGTGGCAATTTTAAGAGTCAGCATGAACAGCAATTTTTATCATTGGTCCAGTTAAATCAGAAATTAAAGTCATTTCAAAAGGATACTTTAAAGTCGATGCCTGTTATTCAATTTAATCAGGGACCCGACTGGATATTAACGGTTAACGGAAGTAAAGTTGCGTTTAATCCTGTAAAGAATACCTATAAGGTGCTCATAGATCAATCTATTGGTAGTAAAACTAATGTTGAACAAAGTACGGCTGGTTACATCGCTTATTTGGATAACTTTAATTTGTTTGTGACAAATGGTACTGGTCAAAATCAGGTAACTAAAGATGGCAGCAAAGATATTGTGTATGCTTCGTCGGTTCATCGTGATGAATTTGGAATAACTAAAGGTACGTTCTGGAGCAATAGCGGTAAGCTACTCGCTTTTTATAGAATGGATCAAAGCATGGTTTCTGATTATCCGATCATAGATTGGACCACAAGACCCGCAAAAAATGTAAATATCAAATATCCTATGGCAGGCGATAAAAGCCATGAGGTAACTGTAGGGGTTTATAATGCAGATACCAAAGCTATGGTGTACCTTAAAACAGGCGAACCTGTTGAGCAGTATCTTACTAATATTGCATGGAGCCCGGATGATAAATACATATACATTGCTGTTTTAAACCGCGGACAGAATCACATGAAGCTAAATCAATATGATGCAGCAACCGGTGATTTTGTGAAAACATTATTTGAAGAAAAGGATGAGAAATATGTTGAGCCATTGGTGCCTATGTTATTCCTCAAAAATGATCCTGCTAAGTTTATCTGGCAAAGTAACCGTGATGGATGGAATCACTTATATCTATATGATTTAAATGGAAAAGTATTGAAACAATTGACAAAAGGAAACTGGGAGGTACTTGATGTAAAAGGATTTAATTCAAAAGGTGATCAGCTGTTTTATGTTTCTACTGAAGAATCTCCCATAACCCGTAATTTATATGTGCTTAACTTAAAATCAGGTAAATCTAATAGGATTACACAAGGATTTGCTGTACATGGTGCACAGGTGAGCACTTCTGGAAACACTGTAATTGATAATTATAGTAGTCCGGAACAACCCCGAGTAATCCAGTTAATAGAAACTGCAACTGCTAAAACAAAAACATTATTAAAAGCACCCAACCCTTTAGCCGCATTTGCTACAGAAAACTCCTCAATCTTTACTATAAAAAGTAACAGTGGAGACGATTTGTATTGTAGCTTATATAAACCAGTTGGTTACGACAGCACAAAAAAGTATCCGGTTATTGTTTATTGGTACGGTGGTTCACACGCACAACTTATTTTAAATTCATGGAACGCCGGTGCGGGAGATTATTGGTTCAGGTATATGGCTGAGCGTGGTTATGTGGTATTGACCATGGATACAAGAGGAAGTGATAATAGGGGTAGAGCTTTTGAACAGTCTATGTTCCGCAGAGCAGGGGATGTTCAAATGGAAGATATGATGAAGGCAGTAGATTACTTGAAGGGGCTTCCTTATGTTGATTCTGCTAATATGGGGCTATTTGGCTGGAGCTTTGGAGGTTTTGGAACGGTTGATTTTATGGTTACACATCCTGGTATTTTTAAAGCTGCTGTTGCAGGTGGTCCGGTAATAAACTGGAAGTTTTATGAGGTGATGTACACTGAACGCTATATGGATACTCCGGAGGAAAATCCTGAGGGTTATGCTGCTACTGACTTGAGTAGTAAAGTTGACCAGCTAAAGGGAAAACTGATGTTAATCCATGGCCTGCAGGATCCTGTTGTAGTACAGCAACATTCTGTCGATTTCGTTAAAAAAGCTGTTGATAAGGGTATTCAAGTAGATTATATGATCTACCCTGGCCATGAGCATAATGTAATTGGTAAAGACAGAGCACATTTGTATCAAAAGGTTACTGATTACTTTATGCAAAACCTGAAGTAAAGAAACTAAGGTTAAAAAAGATCAATGTACATTGATCTTTTTCCCTATTTTTCTATTTCCTTTTCCCAAAAAAGTCAGTGTTATGAGCTGACATGCAAAATCTTCCCTTCAAGATTTTGGGGAAGCGAATAGCATCTGTCTTTTTTATTCTTATTTTTACAGCCAAATCTGATACTTTTTCAAAATAATGAGCATTTCTACAAAATACGACCCGGCGGCAACCGAAGACAAATGGTACAGCTACTGGATAGAGAAGAATTTTTTTCATTCTGAGCCTGATGAGCGTGAGCCTTACACTATTGTAATACCTCCTCCAAATGTGACAGGTGTTTTGCACATGGGGCATATGCTAAACAATACAATTCAGGATGTGCTGATCCGTAGAGCTCGTATGCAGGGTAAAAATGCTTGCTGGGTACCAGGAACAGATCATGCATCAATTGCTACAGAGGCTAAAGTTGTTGCTATGCTTAAGGAAAGAGGCATCAGCAAAAAAGACCTGAGCAGAGAAGAATTCCTGAAATATGCATGGGAATGGAAAGAGAAATATGGCGGTATTATTCTTGATCAGTTAAAAAAGCTGGGCGCAAGTTGCGACTGGGAACGTACACGCTTTACCATGGAAGATGATCTTTCAGAAGCAGTTATCGATAGTTTTATCCATTTGTATAAAAAGGGAAAAATTTATCGCGGGGTGCGTATGGTTAACTGGGATCCTGCAGGTAAAACAGCAGTTTCTGATGAAGAAGTTATCCGTAAAGAGGTAAATCAAAAGCTATATTATATAAAATATTCTGTTTCGGGTACCGATGATTTCTTAACCATTGCAACCACCCGTCCAGAAACAATTATGGCTGATGCCGCCATTTGTGTTAATCCTAATGATGAGCGTTACCAGCACCTGAAAGGGAAAAAAGTTTTTGTACCGCTAATTAATCGTGAAATACCTGTTATTCAGGATGAATATGTAACGATGGATTTTGGTACCGGATGCTTAAAAGTTACTCCGGCCCATGATTTGAACGATTATGAACTAGGTGTTAAGCATAAGTTGCCTGTAATAGACATCTTAAATGAAGATGGTACATTAAACGAACTTGCTGTTGTGCTTGTTGGTGAAGACCGCTTTGTTGCAAGAAAAAAGATTGCTGTTTTACTGGATGAAGCAGGTCACTTAGAGAAAGTTGAGGATTATAAATCGCAAGTTGGTTTCTCTGAGCGTACAAATGCAGCTATTGAGCCAAAGCTATCTATGCAATGGTTCTGTAAAATGGATGAAATGGCTAAGCCGGCATTGAAAGATGTACTGGAGGGCGATGTAAAGCTAATTCCTGAAAAGTTCGTAAATACCTATCGTCATTGGATGGAAAACGTTAGGGATTGGAACATCAGCAGACAATTGTGGTGGGGACAGCAAATTCCTGCATGGTATGATGATAAAGGTAATTGGATAGTAGCGAAAACCAAAGAAGAAGCACTTAACGAGTTTTTAAAACTTAAAGATATTGACGGAGTGTTTACCGAAACGGAAGCACATGGCTTTAAACATCAGCTGGCACCTTTTGTAACTCAAGATCCGGATGTAATGGATACATGGTTCTCATCATGGTTGTGGCCTATTTCTGTGTTTAATGGATTTAAAGATCCTGATAATAAAGATATTAATTATTACTACCCTACCAATGATCTGGTTACTGCCCCTGAAATCCTATTCTTCTGGGTAGCTCGTATGATCATGGCAGGCCATGAGTTTAGAGGGCAAAAACCTTTCACAAATGTTTATTTAACAGGTATTGTAAGAGATAAATTAGGCCGTAAAATGTCTAAATCATTAGGTAATTCTCCTGATCCTATTGGGCTAATTGAAAAATATGGTGCCGATGGGGTAAGGGTAGGGATGCTTTTATGCTCTCCGGCCGGAAATGATTTAATGTTTGATGAAAGTTACTGTGAGCAAGGCCGTAATTTTGCCAATAAAATCTGGAATGCTTTCAGGTTAGTTAAAGGCTGGGAAGTAAATGAAAACCTTGAGAATCCTAATCAGCAGGCTATACTATGGTTCGAAAATCGCTTCAATGAGGCTCTTGCCGAGATTGAAGATAACTTTAAGCAATACCGTTTGTCAGAAGCTTTAATGGCTTGTTATAAACTGGTATGGGATGATTTCTGTGCCTGGTACCTGGAAATGGTTAAGCCAGCTTATCAGCATCCAATAGATGCCGAAACCTTAAAGGTAACAATCGGCTTCTTTGAGAAAATCTTAACCTTACTGCATCCATTTATGCCTTTCTTAACAGAAGAATTATGGCACGATGAACTCTTTGGAGAAAAAGCTGAACTTGATTGCTGTATCGTAGCTAGCTACCCTGTTGTTGGTAGTGCAGATGCCCAATTGCTTAAAGAGGTAGAGGTTATTAAAGGCCTGGTTGCCGAGATCAGAAATGTTAGAAATACAAAACAAATCTCACCTAAAGAAGCGCTTCCTCTGGCAATAAAAGTAAACTCTTCTTTGGATTTCGAGAAGTGGCTAAACATTGTATTTAAACTTGCCAACATTAACCAGGTTGAGTTTGTAAATGATAAAATCCCAGGCGCGGTAAACTTTATGGTTGGCAATGATGAGTTCTTTATTCATCTGAATGAAGCCATAGACATTGATGCTGAAATAGAACGTTTAAATGGAGAGCTGATTTACTTACAGGGCTTTTTAAAATCTGTAGATGCTAAGCTAAGCAACGAAAGGTTTGTGCAAAATGCAAAACCTGAGATCATTCAAAATGAGCGTAATAAAAAGGCAGATGCTGAATCGAAGATCAATACTATCGAAGAAAGTCTTGCCGCTTTAAAAGGATAAATTTAATTGGGCATTCTGCGGCAGCTGGCTGGAGAATGCTCAATTCTTTAACTAATTCTTTAACTGGCCTTTTTCAATGTTATTCTATAGGCACATCTTCTGTCGCCGGCAATGATATGGTTTACCCGCGTAATGTCTATATCCTCACCAAGTACTAACTTAAAAGTGTTAAGTTCAGAAGTACAAAAACCCTGACAAACCTGTGCTGCGGCACAAATAGGACAGTGATTTTCTACCAATAAATAGCCTTGTTCATCTTTACTATATTCAGCCATATACCCTTCTCGGGTACGGATATCAGCAAGCTGAGATATGCGGCCTTCAAGGTCAGTAATTGACTGCAATTCATTCGAATATCTTTCTTTTCCAGCCAGCTCGCCTGCTGCTATCACTTTATCAAGAGCCTCATCACCCAGTGTAGTTTTTACAAGCTGTATCAGTTTAACGGTAAGTTCAGCATGTGTATCAGGAAAACCTGCATTTCCTTCTTCTGTTAAACTAAAATATACAGTGGGCCTGCCAACCCCTTTGGATTCGTTGGTCGATTTAATTAATCCCTCTTCGCTTAATTTAATAAGTTGCAGACGTGCCCCCTCGCTTGTAATTCCAAGTTCTTTTGAAATTTCTCCTGCGGTTAACGCTCCCCGGGTTTTTAATAACATTAAGAATCGATTTGTCTTCATAATCTAATAAAACAAGCATTTAGTTGTTTTATTCACAAAAGTACTAACTTTGCTTAACTTTTTAATGAAATAAGGAATTATAATTAAAATAGAAAAAGATGAAATTACCTTAATACTCCACATTTAATTAAATAACTCAACACTTAATTCGGGCGATAGATTATCGCTGTTAACCTTAACTGCCAAAAAGAAATTTTTTAGGAGATAGGGAATGCTTATGCCTTAAAAGAAAAATTACATTTTATGAAAACAATACAATTACTCTCACTAATTATTGGAATGCTACTGTTTGAAGCTTGCAGTCCAACACAAAGCCAAACACAGGAAGAAACTATTCAGGAATATCCGGTTTCAACATTACAAGCAAAAAATGCTGTTCTAAATACAGATTACACGGCAACTATCCAGGGACAGCAGAACATAGAGATCCGACCGAAAGTAGATGGTTTTGTTGAAGAGATACTTGTTGATGAAGGTGCGGTTGTAAAGAAAGGTCAGTTACTCTTTAAAATAAATGCCCCTCAGTACGAACAGGAAGTCAGAACGGCTGCAGCGGCAATAAAAAATGCAGAAGCAGAAGTAAATACCGCAAAAATGCAGGTTGAAAAGACTTTGCCATTAGTAAAAGAAGAGATTATAAGTAATTATGAACTTAAGCAGGCAAATTTTAATCTGAATGCTAAAGAGGCAGCTCTGACACAGGCAAAAGCAAGTTTGGCAAATGCCAGAACTAATCTTGGGTATACCCGAATAAATAGCCCAGCAGATGGGGTTGTTGGGAATTTACCCTATAAAACAGGAAGTCTTGTAAGCAGCTCATCTCAGCAGCCACTAACAACAGTTTCAAATATTGCCAATGTTTTTGCTTATTTCTCATTCAATGAAAAGCAGTTCCTGGATTTTACAGAAAACAACAAAGGGAAGACTATAAAGGATAAGCTAATGAATATTCCACCGGTAACCCTTTTGTTGGCTAATGGGACAGAATATTCAAAAAAAGGCAAGCTTGAGACCTTAAATGGATTAATTAATACAGAAACAGGTTCTGTCAATCTGCGGGCTAGTTTCCCTAATCCTGACGGATTGATCAGAAGTGGTGCAAGTGCACTTATTCGCATTCCATTAAAATTAAGCAGTGCATTATTGGTGCCAGTTAAAGCAACCTTTGAAATGCAGGAAAAAACAATGGTCTACACGGTCAGGAATGGTACTGTGAAAAGTACCGAGATAGAAATAATGGACATCCCTTCAGGCGAATTTTATGTAGTAACAAAAGGATTGAACCCGGGTGAACAGATTGTGACAGAAGGGATGGGAAGCCTGAAAGATGGAATGAAAATTAAAGCAAAACACTAAAATATTATGTTAAAGAAATTTATAGATAACCCGGTTTTGTCTACCGTTATATCGGTTATCATCGTTATAGTTGGATTATTAGGACTCTACTCATTGCCTATTTCCCAATACCCCGACATTGCCCCGCCAGCAGTTGAAGTGAGTACATCCTATCAGGGGGCAAGTGCAGATGTGGTAATGAAAAGCGTAATTGTTCCCCTCGAAGAAGAAATTAACGGAGTGGAACACATGACCTATATGACCTCTAAAGCTAGTAACGATGGGAGTGCCAGTATTACAATAAACTTTAAGCAAGGAACAGATCCGGACATGGCTGCAATTAATGTGCAGAACAGAATTACCAAAGCAACAAGTTTGCTGCCGGCCGAAGTAATCAAAGTGGGTATTACCACAAGTAAGCGGTTGAATAGTGAAGTATTTAGTTTCCTCTTATATAGCGAAGATGGAAAGTATGACCAAAAATTCCTGGACAACTACTTGAAAATTAATGTGATGCCCCAAATCAAAAGGGTTGAGGGTGTAGGTAATGCTGCTGTGTATGGAGGTATGGATTATAGTATGAGAATATGGCTTAAGCCGGATGCTATGGCCGCCTACGGATTAATTCCATCTGATATAACACAAGCCCTTGCAGAACAGAACATAGAAGCTGCACCAGGTAAAGTAGGAGAGAACAGTGGCCAGTCATTTCAATATACTTTAAAATATACAGGTAGACTTGAAAAACCGGCCCAGTTTGAAAACATTATCCTTAAGTCTGCCGGCAATGGGCAGGTACTTAAGTTAAAAGACATTGCTGAGGTAGACATGGGCTCTTTTACTTATTCGAGTACCATCATGGCGCAAGGTCATGAATCACCATATGTTGCAATCAATCAAACTTCAGGTTCCAATGCCAATGAGATCATAAAGAAGTGTATAAAAATACTGGACGATGCTTCATCAACCTTTCCAAAAGGAGTTAAGTACAGCGTATTTGCCAATGCAAATGAGTTTTTGGATGCTTCAATTTCTAAGCTTATAGTTACAATTATTGAGGCTTTTATATTGGTATTCATTGTTGTATTTATCTTTTTGCAGGATTTCCGTTCTACCTTAATTCCGGCCATTGCAGTTCCGGTAGCTATTATAGGAACATTCTTTTTCCTTAAGCTTTTTGGATTTACGATTAACCTGCTCACACTTTTTGCCCTGGTTCTGGCCATTGGTATTGTAGTAGATGATGCCATTGTAGTAGTAGAGGCGGTTCATGCTAAATTAGATCAGGGGGCTAAATCAGCTAAAAAAGCGACCATGCATGCTATGAGCGAAATTAGTGGTGCTATCATCTCCATAACGCTCATTATGGCTGCGGTGTTTGTTCCGGTAACCTTTGTTACGGGATCTGTGGGGGTGTTTTACAAGCAGTTTGGTTTAACACTTGCTGTAGCTATTATTATATCTGCTGTAAATGCACTTACTTTAAGTCCGGCACTTTGTGCATTGTTATTAAAGCCTCACGGTGAAAGTCATGAACAGAAAACAGGCTTTTTACAGCGTTTTTATGCTGGGTTTAATGCTTCATTCAGCACCATGACCAACCGTTATAAGAAGTCGGTTGTTTTCCTGATAGGAAAAAAATGGATCGCATTTGCGATAATCCTTGTATTTAGTCTTTTGTTCGGTTTTTTAGTTAAAACTACCCCAACCGGATTTGTACCCAATGAGGATAGCGGTTCTATATATGGTAATGTTATTTTACCTCCGGCAACTTCTTTGGAACGCACAGAATTCATTGCTAATAAAATAGACAGTATTGCCAGGTCTATTCCCGAAATTGAATTGTCATCAAGAGTTGCCGGTATGGATTTAATGAGTGGTACCGGAAGTTCGTATGCAGCCATATTTATCAGGTTGAAACCATGGAAAGAACGAACAAAAAAAGGACAGGATATTAAAAGTATTGTTGGTCAGCTGTTTGCAAAAACTGCAGAAATTAAAGGTGCCAGTATCATATTTTTTGCAGCACCAACATTACAAGGGTTTGGAAATAACGATGGTTTCGAGTTTCAGCTGCAGGATAAAACAGGGGGAAGCTACAAAGCATTTGATGCGGTGATAGGCAAATTTATGGGTACACTGAATCAGCGCCCCGAGATTATGTATGCGGCCATATCATACAATACAAGTTTCCCCCAATACGAGGTTAATGTAAACGTTGCAAAATGTAAAGAAGCTGGTGTTCCTGTTAATCGCGTGCTCGGAACATTACAGGGTTATTTAGGTGGTATTTATGCGTCAGATTTTAATCGTTTTGGTAAGCAGTACCGTGTAATGATCCAGGCTGAAGCCGAACAGAGAACTAATAAAGAAGCTATCAACCGGATATATGTAAGAAATGATAAAGGTGCAATGGCTCCAATATCAGAATTCATTACACTTAAAAAGATCTATGGTCCGGAATTTATAAACAGGTTTAACCTGTTTACTTCAGGGGCGGTAAATGGTGCCCCTAAGCCTGGTTATAGCTCAGGCGATGCGATAAAAGCTATTCAGGAAGTAGCTGCCCAGACTTTACCACAGGGTTATACATATGAGTTTTCAGGGTTGACTTTAGAAGAGTTGTCGAGTGGCAGTCAAACCCTGTTGATCTTTATGCTTAGCCTGCTGTTCATTTATTTCTTGTTAAGTGCACAGTATAAAAGTTATATTCTACCATTCTCAGTGTTACTTTCATTGCCTATAGGATTGGCCGGGGCATTCTTGTTTGCCCGGTTGTTTGGGCTTGATAACAACATATTCCTTCAAATCAGCTTGATTATGCTCATCGGCCTGCTCGCAAAAAATGCCATCCTTATTGTAGAGTTTGCGCTGATGCACCGACTTAGTGGAATGAGTTTAATTCAGTCGGTAATTTCAGGTGCTACAGCCAGATTAAGGCCAATTTTGATGACCTCATTTGCCTTTATTTTCGGTTTGCTTCCATTAATGATTGCTACCGGAGCAGGGGCTTTAAGCAACCGCTCAATTGGAACTGCTGCGGTTGGAGGAATGCTTATAGGTACAGTATTCGGAGTATTTGTGATCCCTGCTTTGTTTGTGGTTTTTCAATCTCTTCAGGAGAAAATATCCGGTATACGCAAAAACAATGAAGTTTTATAATTCCTAAGAAATAAATGTAATGAGAAAATATATAGGGCTAATGATTTTATTGACTGTGCTGGTTTCATGCCAGGTGTCAAAAAAATATGAAAGGCCAACAATAGAAACTAAGAATGTCTACAGGGATCAACAATTGGTTGATACAGCCAATATTGCTACTATACCATGGCAAAAATTATTTAGTGATCCTGTTTTAATTGAACTGATAACAGAGGGGTTACAGCAAAACCTAGATTTAAAAATAGCTGTAGAACATATAAACGCAGCCAGAGCGTGCTTTAAACAGAGTAAGGCTGCCTTTTTACCGGACTTAAATGGTAATGCAGCCATAACCAGGTCAAAACTGGCCTACCCACAAGGGTTTGGTATTATCAGCTCATCAACCCAGCTCGATGTAGGGTTAACAGCCAGCTGGGAAGCCGATATTTGGGGTAAACTCAGAAGCAGTAAGCGTAGTGCATTAGCTGGTTTGTTGCAAACTGAAGAAGCTAGAAAAGCTGTGCAAACACAATTGATTTCCGAAATTGCAAATAACTATTTTACGCTTTTGGCTTTGGATGAACAGTTAATTGTTTTAGAGAAAACCGTGGCCAATAGAAAAACAGACGTAAGCACAATGAAATCTTTAAAAGCTGCAAATATAGTAACCGGAGCTGCAGAGGTACAGAGTGAAGCCAATCAGTATGCCGCAGAAGTTGCTATCCCACGTTTAAAAAGGCAAATAAGAGAAACGGAAAACGCGATGAATGTTTTACTGGTTCGCGAGGCCGGCTCCATAAATAGGAAGTCATTAGAATCTCAGCAATTGTCTTTAGATCTGAATATTGGTATTCCTGCTCAATTACTTCAAAACAGGCCGGATGTTAGACAGGCAGAGTATGCTTTTATGCAGGCTTTTGAGACAACCAATGTTGCCCGGAAATTGTTTTATCCATCATTCAGTATAACTGCTTCCAGTGGTTTTACCAGTTTCAGTTTCAAAGACTGGATTACTCCTTCGGGTCTGTTTGCAAATATTGCAGGGGGTATTGCACAGCCGATCTTTAATAAAGGTGCAAACAAAGCCCGGTTAACAGCAGCCAGTGCCGCTCAGCAAGAATCGGCCTATCTGTTCCAGAAATCATTATTAAAGGCAGGAGAGGAAGTCTCGAATGCACTTTTCTCTTATCATACTGCAATTGAACAGCAAAATATAAGAACGAAGCAATTGCAATCGCTGCAGAAATCTGTTGACTTTACAAAAAAACTATTAAGGTATAGTTCAGCCACAAATTATACAGATGTATTAACTTCCGAACAAAACCTGCTATCGGCACAGCTGGATAATATAGGAGATAAACTGCAGCAATGGCAGGCAGTAATTACCCTTTATCGCGCTCTTGGGGGCGGGTGCCAATAAAAATAAGAAGAAACGGTTTGTATTTATAAGAATTGATATTCAGGAAGATCTTTTATAAATACAAACCGTTCCTCTTTGTGATCTATTGTTGCATAACAATGCATTAATCCGTTTGTTACTACCAGCCATCTGGTTTTATGCACTGAATTGTACCGGGCGGCCTGATCAAAAGTAGCCTGACTTATTTTAACAGCGGGAGCCTTACATTCAATAACCATTATTCTCTCTCCATGGGTATTGAAAATAACAATGTCTGTTCTTTTCTGAAGCTTATTTAAGCTTAGCCCACCCTCAATTTGAATTAGTGATTTTGGGAATTTCTTTTCCAGTATAAGGAACTGTATAAAGTGCTGTCTAACCCATTCTTCGGGTGTAAGTATCAGGTGCTTTTTTCTTACCTCGTCAAATATAAAATAACGCGATTCCTTTAAGGTAATTTTGAAAGGATACTGAGGTAGGTTAAGTGCTGTTGGTATAAATGACATTTGTGTAAAAATAGGCAAAAAATTTTATCTAAGTTTGACCTATCATATGAGTGCTGCAGATATAATCAAAGACATTAAAGCCAGAAAATTTAAACCCGTGTATTTATTGCATGGCGAAGAACCTTATTACATCGATCAGATCATCCATTACATGGAAAGTAATGTGTTGAATGATATGGAAAGAGGGTTTAATCAAACAGTTCTGTATGGAAAAGATACAGATATGGCCACCATTATGAATGCTTCCAAGCGCTACCCTATGATGTCTGACTATCAGCTGATCATTGTAAAAGAAGCTCAGGATTTGAAATGGGCTAAGGAGACTGAGGGAAGTAGTAAAGAGGCTGAGTTTGTACTCAATTATTTTGAAAAACCGATGCCAACCACAATCCTGGTATTAGGTTATAAGTATGCTAATTTCGACAAGCGTAAGAAAATTTATAAAGCAATTGATAAGAGTGGTGCTATATTTCAATCAGAACTGGTAAGAGATTACAAATTGGCCGGCTGGATAGATGATCTTGTAAAAGAAAAAGGCTACAAAATTGCTCCTCAGGCATCAGCATTAATGGCAGAATATCTGGGTACTGATCTTTCCAAGATTGCTAATGAAATAGAAAAACTGCTTTTAAATATAACTAAAGAAACAACAATTGATACTGACCTTGTTCAAAAAAATATAGGAATAAGTAAAGAGTATAATGTTTTTGAATTGCAGAAAGCCCTGGCGGTAAAGAATGTTTTAAAATGTAATCAGATCATCAACTATTTTGCTGATAACCCCAAAGCCAACCCAATGGTTATGGTTATGGCCAATTTGAATTCATATTTTTCAAAGATCTTAAAGTATCATTACCTGCAGAATAAAGGCGATGCCGCTAAAGAACTAGGGGTAAACCCATATTTTATTAAAGACTATGAGGCCGCTGCCCGTAGTTATAGCCTTAATAAAACTTTTGATATCATTAGCCTTTTAAGAGAATATGATTTAAAGAGCAAAGGGGTAGACAGTACAGGCAATACTACCGATGGTGAATTGTTAAAAGAGTTGTTATTTAAGATGATCCACTAATCCCTTTTTTTGATAAAATTAGTTAATTTTATAACTCACATGTCAGAAGTCACTGATTTGTCATTACTTCAAAATGTTTGAAATGCGTAATAAATGCTTTGAATTGTGTAATGAATCTTTATGCTACCTGATGTAGATTTGTCTTACTATAAAATGTAAATTAACTATGATACAAGCCAAAGGTTATGCAGCACAAGATGCTGAAACAGATTTAGCCGCCTGGAGTTTTGAACGCAGGGAGGTTGGACCACATGATGTTCAGCTGGAAATATTATACTGTGGTGTTTGTCACTCTGATCTTCACCAGATAAAGAATGATTGGTTCCCGGGAGTATTCCCAATGGTGCCTGGACATGAAATTGTTGGAAGAGTAATTAAGGTGGGCGACCATGTAAAGAAATTTAAAAATGATGATCTTGCTGGTGTAGGATGTATGGTAGACTCGTGTCAGACTTGCGAAAATTGCAAGGAAGGGCTAGAGCAGTATTGCCTCGAAGGGAGCACACAAACTTATAATAATAAAGGTAGAGATGGCGTACCTACCTATGGTGGTTATTCCAATACTATTGTCGTTCGCGAGGAATTTGTACTCCATATTTCCGATAAATTGCCACTTGCAGCAACAGCGCCATTGCTTTGCGCAGGCATCACTACTTATTCGCCGCTGCGTCACTGGAAAGTTGGTAAAGGCCATAAGCTTGCAGTTTTAGGACTGGGAGGTTTAGGACACATGGGAGTGAAATTTGGTGTGGCCTTTGGTGCTGAAGTAACAGTTTTAAGTACATCAGCTTCAAAGGAAGAAGCTGCCAGAGCATTAGGAGCACATAATTTCGTTGTTACGTCTGATCCTGCACAGTTGGATGCTGTTAGAGGTTCATTCGATTTTATTCTGGATACTGTTTCTGCAGAGCACGATATGAATATGTACCTGTCATTGCTAAGAACAAATGGTGTACATATGTGTGTTGGGGTTCCATCTGAGCCATACTCAATTCATCCGTTTTCACTTTTGGGAGGCCGCAAAAGCGTTGCAGGTTCAGGCATAGGTGGTATACCTGAAACTCAGGAAATGCTTGATTTTTGCGCTGAGCACAATATCGTTTCAGATATTGAAATGATTGATATTAAAGATATAACTGCTTCGTATGCAAGAATGCTTAAAGGCGATGTGCGTTACAGATTCGTAATTGACATGGCTACACTTGGTGGGTAATATTTTGCCTGACCTTTTTCAAACCCGCATTTAAATATATTTAAATGCGGGTTTTTATTTTTCCTTAAAATTAACCTTACAGGAAAATCACCTTTTAGTAGCATAGTCTTGATAATGACCGATAAACAAGTATTTGCTTAATGAAATTTACTTTATCAAAAATAAATACAAGACAAATTTGATAGTATTAATAATTAGAATGATTATTAATGAATAAAATGAACAATAAGTAAAAAAATATCTATTTTTATCATAATCCTTATTATATGATAAAACGGTTACTTTTACTGACGCTTATTTTATTTTTTTATCATATTTCTATAGCATTTTCTCAAATTACTATAGATCAGGTTGCACCCGGGCCTTATGCCCCCGGATCAAGTATAGCAGCAACTTTTACCATAGGTGCGGGGTGCATGGATAAAGCGACTAATAAGTTTGAGCTTTATTTATCAGATGCCGCAGGGAATTTTGTTTCAACTGCCCCTATTGGTTCTTATACTGGTTTTTATACTACCTTCGTCAACGGAATAATCCCTCAGGGAACACCAGCTGGAACTGGATACAGACTAAGAGTAAAATCGACTAATCCGGTGTTTATGGCTGATAGTGGGCCTTTTACAATTGGAGCAGCTACAGTGGTTACTGCAAAGCTTTCATCTGCTTCTACACTCAGTACAAATCCTTTAACTTTTGGTTCTTGTGAAACAGATATTAACCAGGGGGAAACGGTATTTAGTTTTACAAATAAGTCGACTATTGGAAATACTGTAGTAACATTAAAAGATGAACTTAATGGAGGTACTCCCACAACTATAAGTTTTACTTCAGCAGATGAGTTAAAAACGTACACTGCAAAGCTAACGCATTATACAATGTTTGTTAAAACCACGGCAGCAGATGGCTCTGTAGGCACTCAAGCTTATTTTCTAATTAACAATTTGGCTGTTACGGCATTTACTACAACAAGTGGAAATACTGTCTGTTTCCCAATAGGTACTTTTGATTATTTAGTTAATTTAGACAGAGATGGGGGAATAAAGGACAATTTTCCCGGGAACATTTATCATATTGATTGGGGTGATGGCAATAGCAATGATTATAGCTATTGCGACATACTGAACCTTGCAGGAAAGGTTTCCCATACCTTTACAAAGTCGTCTTGTGGACTGACATATACCTCTGGGAATCAAACAACTTATAATGCGTTTGGGATCAATGTTGGCGTAGTTAGCCCATTTTGTGGCAAGATAGGTTCCCCTTTATCTACCGCAGCACGAGTGGTTTCCAGGCCTAAAAATATGATCGATGGGCCAGCTGTCGCCTGTTTAGGAAATGTAACCTTTAATAACATCTCAATTCCAGGTGAGCGGGCTAATACTAATGATCCACGCTGTGCACAAAATTCACTTCTTTATACCTGGGCTGTTGATGGTGAGGATGTTGCATCTAACAAACCATTGTCGTTTAATTTGGTTCACAATTTTACAACAAAGGGACAGCATACGATCAGGCTAACTTCAATTAATGTTGGTGGGACTTGTCAGGCAGATCCGGTAGAGTTTACTATCTGTGTTCAAGATCCGCCTAAGCCAAGCTTTACCTTGCCAAGCAATACGATTTGTTTAACTACAGGTACGCTTACACCAAACAGCAGTTCTACTATATTAGATAATACTTGTTCAGCTGCTGTTCCGATATATACCTGGGTGGTAACACCTGCGGCAGGTGTTACCTACATGTCAGGGACAAACTCGCATAGTCCAAATCCTCAATTTAAATTTACTAGGGCTGGCATTTACAATATTCATTTGGAAATAGCATCAGGAACCTGTTCAGTGGCCACTGCTAATCAGCGTGTAGTAGTAAATGCTGAACCAACTATTACAATGTCTCCTGATATTACATTATGCAGTACCGGACCACAGACCTTTGGTCCAGATGAAATCAGTACAAAAACTACGGCTAATGGAACGGCAGATGAAGTGGATGGTACTTATTTCTGGACTGTCACAGGAGGGAATTATAACTTTGTAGCCCCATTTAATGCTGCCTCAAAATATCCAGTCATTAATTTCACAGAATACGGAAAGGAATATACAATCACATTTGTTCACAAAAACAGTTGTAATCCTATTGGGGTTACAGGAACACAGAAAATTATCCTTTCACAAGCGCCCCTAGTAGATATCATTCCAGGATCCAATTCCATTTGCAATACCGCGACTGTTAGTTTAACAGGAACCATTAATCCGGATCGGAGTTCTTTTGCCTGGGATAACGGCGTGAACAGTACGGGGTTTTCAGCTCCAAACAGTTTAACCACTACTTATACACCTACAATGGCAGAGCGTGCGGCAGGTTTGGCTAAAATCTATTTAAGAGTAAACACAGGTCTTGCTGGAGACTGTGCAGTTGTATTTAAAGAAGTTGACATTACTATTTTCCCAGAGAACAAATTATCAAATACAAATAATGCAAAAGCCATCTGTACAGGAACTTCGGTTGATTTTACATCAACTTCAGAAGTATCCGGTACAACCTTTAGCTGGACTGCCACCAATGCCGATGGAAATGCTGCGGGGGGAAGTTACTCTGCTACAGGAAGTGGACCTATTATAAATGACATCATAACTAATACAAGTTCAACAGCAAACGCCACTGTGGTCTACACCATTACCCCTGCAGCAAATGGTTGTCCGGGCACACCTTTTACGCTTACTGTAACCGTTATTCCTAAACCAATATTGACAGCCACAGCAGCCAAGCCCATTATCTGTAGCGGAGATCAGGCAGGGATTAATTTAACCTCTAACCTTGCTGCTCCCACAGTAACTTATTATACCTGGACCAGAACACCAGCGGCGGGTATAAGCGGTAATCCAGATCAAACTACTCCAGTGGCAGTAACGTCAATTAACGAAATTCTTACCAGTACAGCAACCACCAATATAGTTGTAACTTATACAATTACACCTCAATTACTGAACGGATGCCCTGGAGAACCCGTGCAAGTATCTGTTACCGTACGACCTCCGGTAACAGGAAATACCGTGACCGGAGAGCAGGCAATTTGCAGGGAATCTATGCCGACGCAATTGCTAGGTTCTGTGCCCATTGGTGGAGATGGCATCTATTTTTATCAGTGGCAATCAAGCCTAGATGGAAATACATGGACAG
Source organism: Pedobacter ginsengisoli (assembly GCF_002736205.1). Lineage (NCBI taxonomy): Bacteria > Pseudomonadati > Bacteroidota > Sphingobacteriia > Sphingobacteriales > Sphingobacteriaceae > Pedobacter > Pedobacter ginsengisoli. Next base: position 201,058 of record NZ_CP024091.1, read on the forward strand.
ATATTTCAAATGCAAATGCTCAGAATTACCAGCCGGGAGTTCTTACTGAAACTACTTATTACAGACGCGGCATAAGTACCTCAGCATGCAGCGGCACAATACAAAGCCTTAGCGCAGCTGTTAAGGTCACCATCAACCCAAATGCAAAAGCAGAGTATACGTATGGCAATACATTAAGTTCCTGCGCACCGTTTGCTTTGCCCATTACCGCAGTGCTTTATCCGGATAGAAATGATACCTATACCTGGATAATCAATGCAAATGGAAACATTACTCAATCTACCGGACCAGTATTTCCAGGATATACCATTCAAAACCCAAATGAACGTGTTATCGTAAAACTTGTGGTTACAAGTAGTTTGGGGTGTGAGAGTAGCGAATTTAGCCAGGAATTCACCACGATACAAAAAAATGTCCCTTCCTTCACTCCGGTGACTACAGTAAATTGCGGGCCAACACCAGTTACCTTTGTGAATACCTCTATACAGAATGGTGATACATCCTTTAAATGGGATTTTGGCAATGGCCAAACTTCTAACCTTGTTACACCTGCTGCCGTTACTTTTAATCCTAGTCCTTCAGGAAAAGATACAACCTACGTAGTAACCTTGTATGCTATTACACCTTGCGGCGCTGACTCTATAAAAGGGACTGTATTGATAAAATCGGAGCCTAAACCTGTATTCTCGCCCAGCGAAACTTCAGTATGTTCACCAGCGCTGATCACGTTTACAAATAATTCGCCCCTGCAATCAGGTACCCGATATTCATTTGACTTTGGTGATGGATCTCCAATCCTTGTAACAAACGCCAGGTCAAGTGTAACACATGTTTACCGAGCAACTACAACCACACTGCGTTTCAATGCCATTATGACGGCAGTAAATTCATGTGGTACCAAATCTACTGTACCTTATATTATAGAAGTGAGGCCTAATAATGTCAATGCTGAACTTGTGGTTAGTGGGAATCAAAAAAGAGGATGTGCGCCTTTTAAAGTAACCTTCGACAACAATTCTACAGGTGCTGATCAATTTAGTGTAGACTTTAATGACGGCACCCAACCAAGGCAATCTATCCTATCACCAGAAAGATTTGATTACACCTTTACAAGGCCGGGTATTTACAAAGTGATGCTGATAGCAACAAGCCATAATTGTGCAAGAGATACTACCTATGAAGAGATTGAAGTGCTGGCTCAACCGATACCAACATTTGAGGCCGACATTACCCAAGGTTGTCCGGGGCTGCAGGTTCAATTTAAAAATACCACACAGGATACAAATATTACAGGCTTTATATGGGATTTTGGAGATGGGACACCAACATTTACCGGAGTTGAACCACCTGTACATACTTATACCGGAGATCAGGAATATTATACCGTAACGCTTACAGCAAGCAATTCGCTTGGTTGTTCAAATACTGAGGTAAAAGTGCAATATATTCATATAATGCCTCCGCCTTTAGCACTTTTTGATGTTGATCCTTCCATTCAGATCAGTATCCCTAATTATACCTTCAAATTTATCGATCAAAGTCAAAACAATCCTGATCAATGGATTTGGGATTTTGGAGATGGCTCAGGGTCATCCGAAAGGTACCCGTCACATACCTATGCTGATACAGGAACATATAAAGTAACTTTAAAAGTGATCAATCAAAATGGTTGTTTCACCACTTCAGTTAAGAATGTAAGAATTAACGGTGTACCCGGATATCTGTTTGTGCCAAATTCCTTTATACCTGGCAGCCAAAGCACTGAACTTAGGCAGTTTAAAGCTAAAGGGTCAGGCATTAAATCTTGGAGGATGTCGGTTTTTAACAAATGGGGACAACTCATATGGGAGACAACCAAACTTGAAGATGGGCATCCTCAGGAAGGTTGGGACGGAACATATCGCAATGCAGAACTGCCTCAGTCTGTTTATTATTGGAAAATTGATGTCGAATTCATTAATGGATCACAATGGAAAGGGATGGCATATGATAATAGTGCACCAAAACGTACAGGTCCAATACATTTAATCAGATAATATGGCAAAGACATTAAAAATTCTATTGATTTTGCTAACCACAGTGGGTCTAGGCTTTGCTTCTGCGCAAGACCATATTTATTCACAGTTTTTTAACCAGCCTATATATCTAAACCCTTCTTTAACAGGTCAGTTTGAAGGGGATATCAGAATGAACCTTATATATAGAAATCAATGGTCTGGCTTAAGCGGAGATCTATCGTATATTTCAGCTTCTGCCGATTTAAATATTGCTAAATTCCCAGGTGGAGTAGGGTTGATTTTTAACCGTTCAAGTGAGGGTACAGCATATTTAGTTAAAAATAATGCAGCAGCTACCTATTCCTATAGTGTTGGGGGCGATGATTTTGTATTGTCGTTTGGTATCCAGGCTGGTTTTACCAATAGAAATATAGACTGGAGTAAATTGGTTTTTTCTGATCAGATAGATCCTCGCTTAGGGTATATTCCTGGTAGTATCTCTGCTGCAAATCCACCAGACATCTCCAATAAATTTTTCTTTGATGCGGCAACAGGTGTAAATCTTGTTTATCGTAATTTTATGCTAGGAACAGCTTTGCATCATATTAACAGGCCCGACGAATCCTTTAGCGGAACACAGGCCAAGCTTCCAATGAGAATTACCGTAAACGCAAGTTTTAAGATTCCGCTGACTCCATATTTTGATTATAATCAAGACGAAGGGGCTTCTCTTATACCCTCTGTAGTTTATTACAGACAAGCAAGTAATAGCAATATAAGTGTGGGAGCTCAATTTAAATATAAGAGTTTAAATACGGGGCTTTGGTATCGTACCGGACCACAGAATGGACCCGATGCAATTGTTCTCTCCCTGATTTTTGATCTTTTTAAAGGCAAGCGTAATGGAGAAAAATTAAGGCTGGGTATAAGCCACGACGCAACAACCTCAAAAATTAATTATACCAATACAAGTGGCACCACCGAAGCAAGTATTGGATATGAAAAATACTTTCCAAATAGTTCTGGTTATAATCGTTTTAACGGGTTAAGGTGTTATGACTTCTTTTAGATCAACTATGGGTTTAAATAATAGAAATAAAAAGCATAATTTTGCCAACGGTTTTGTCGGTGCCGACACTAAAAACCTACTTTAATTAAAGAAAACAAATGAATCATTGGTTACTCTTTGTTATAGAGATATTCAAGAAATTCTAGAAAATTGTTACCACAAAAATCTATATAATCTGTTTCGAAATTGGACATTAGGCCGAATGAATGAAATGTTCTATTGAATTTATGAAATGCATACCCAGTATCAGCGGCATCTTTACCAAACAAAAACAAATCAGGGATTTGCTCCATTAGTAGATTATAATCTTCATTAAGTGAAATTAATTCACTAAGTGAAAATAATTGAAGCCAGCTACCGGCTCCAATTTCTCCTTCGCCACCATCATGCTCTCTCATAATTTCAATGTAATCTCCGGGGAGATCAAACTCTAAATTAAGTTTTAGACTCACTAAATGTTCCTCATTTTTAGTGTTCCAATAGAAATATTTAAAATATTTTTCAAATTCTTGTCTCATAATTATGTATTGAAATTCATTACTTTATTCTAAAATGGAGTCACTTGTTGTCTATGAAAACTTCCATCCAAAAATATCTGATTGTTTATATTAACAGGGCTGCCTCCAAATTTAATTGGAACTACAATATTTTAATCCTTATTCCTGTAATAGATAATGATTGCACCAACGATAAAGAATGGTAAGAATTAAAGGTATTGAATTTTAATAATTGCTTGCTGGTTGCCTAATTACGTTTCTTACGGTATATATTAAATCCTTCACAATATCTCCAAATCTACTTGAAGTCCCATTGTACTCAAAGGTGTGGTAAAGTTCCTTTACAGGATCGTAAATGGTAAATAACAGTGGGTTCTTTTTTGGTTGATGATAAGCATTGTATCCATCAAGTGGCTGATATCCTACTAGATATTTAGGTTTAGATTTTGATCGTTTAACAAACTTAAAGTTGTGAATATACATAAGGCTCTGCTAATTGACTATTATGTAAATTACATAATCTTAATAAAAAGTCAAAAGGCTGGGATGTGATTAAGACATTGAGAGTTGAAAAATTTCAAGTGCTTTTTATCATTGGGACGATTAGATATTCTTATATTACAAGTCAATTAACTCTCGTAACATATGAAATTTGTTGCATTATTTATTTTGTCTTTTGCACTGTTATCTGCGCTGCCTTTTTTGTGGAACCAATTTTCATTTGTCAAAGTAGGGTTTCCTTTTACATATTTGGAGAAAACGAATTATGAATCCCCAGAATTTACTAGTACAACAATTTCTTTAATAAGGGAAAACTTATTATATGATTTGGTTATTGTAGCAATTTTTACTTTGATGCTAACCACTTTCTTACGTAGCGGAGAGAAATCTAATTGATTGCCTCTCGAGGTAGGAGAGATGATTTACCCGCTTGTTTTCAGAAAATCCTTATGATGCACAGCAGCCCACCCAAAACGACTACCACCAATATGATGAGAAAAAAAATAGAAGGGTAGAAGAGACTATACAGAGTCGGTTTTTCCTCAACAGTTGAAAGTTTTTCAGATTTAGCTAGTTTACGAGCTTCAAGCCTTTTCTTGATGGGGTGGCCTGTAATTAAAGATGGTGATCGGTGATAGAGCATTCTCTAATTTACTAATAATTTCCGGTAATTGGTTGATAATTAGGGTTAAATGTATTGGTGTTGTTACTTCTTTATTATTTCCATCCATTGATTACCTTTTTTCTTCATTACGCTATCACCGACTTCTACATTTGTTAAACCATCATACCACCTAACCCATTCTAGGTCAAAATCCTTGTTGTTAACTGTTATTATCTTATAATAGCTTGAAGTAGATGTGACTTTTTGGACTCTTCCGTTAAACTCATAATTAATTGCCCTTAATGCTTTGTAACCTAAAAGGAGCCAATAGCAAAAAAAACCAACCAGAACAGCATATTGCAAATACTTTTTCATTACTAAGATTTATTCAAAATTACAGTAATTAGTGAAGCACAAAGTCTTTATTTTACCGATGGATTGATTATTAAATGCCTCTCGTTTACCTAACCAATAATCAATGCAATTAAGGATAGTCGATGTAGAATTTAAAGTAACTTCGTTTTGAAGGTTGGTTATTGGATTCCAATTGTTACTAAGCATCAATGCTAATTCCTTAACTATAACTTTGGCTTCTTCTTTTACCTATTTGATATTTCCACCATTTTTACCAACATACCTTCTAATTCTTTCTGATTTATTAGCTTTGGCATTTAAATAATAGAAATAAACAAAAGGCTTGTTTGAACCTGTAAAGGTTTTTGGGATGTTAAGATAGAACTCATAATCTTCCCAGATGTGTATCAACTGAGATTGTTTTGACTGTTTCATAAAGTTGCGTTTGTCGCCACTTTTGTTGCCAATTCGAAAATTGAACTAAAAAACCGCCTTTAAACCACTTTAAACACGGAAACAAATGAATCATTGGTTAGTAAAATCAGAGCCTTTTAAATACAGCTGGGAGAAATTTAACAAAGACGGCAGAACCTTTTGGGATGGTGTGCGCAACTATCAGGCGCGTAATAACCTGAAAGAGATGAAAGAAGGAGATCTAGTTTTATTCTATCACAGTAATGAAGGCAAAAATGTTGTTGGTATAGCAAAGGTGGTAAAAGAGTTTTATCAGGACCCAACTACCGATGATGCTAACTGGGTGGTAGTAGATTTATCTCCTGTTGAGGCACTGAAAAACCCTGTCAGTCTGGAGCAGATCAAGGCAGAAGAAAGCCTGAAAGACATTTCATTGGTTAGACAAGGCAGATTATCTGTAATGCCACTTAGAGCAGCAGAATTTGATAAAATATTAGAAATGGGTAGCTAATGCAGTCCCGAATAAGGTTCTGCTCTTACATATTTCTTTGATAAGAGCAGGCCCATACTCATTATTAAGCTCGATCCCAGTACAACAACAAACAAAAAAGGAGTTCCTACTTCGGGTATTTTAAGCGCTTGCGGAAGGTTAAAATAAAGCAAAATACTAATGAGCCCTCTGGGTGCAATAAAAGTTTCGGCCCCGCTATTTTCCTTTCTAAAGATTTTAAGATAAGTAAACCTGATTATAAATACCGAAGCAAGCATAATTAAGCCGTTTATAATAACAATTTGATCATTAAGCTGATAAATGTTCATTGTAAAACCAAATATTACAAAGAAAAATGTTCTTAAAATAAAGGCACTTTCGGCCGATAGCTGGTGTAGTTGGGTTAAATCGTTAGATAAATTCTTATAAATAAAAATACTCCTGAACCAGACATACTTAATTGTATCGGCATTGTTTAAAAACAAACCAAAAGAAAGTATTAAAATAAGTGCCGACAAGTGGTACGACTGGCCAATTGCATACACCATTATCAATATCGAAATAATCAGGAAAAATTTGATATGATGCGATATCTTTCCCATAATATAAAGCAATACAATACACGAAATAGCTGATAATATAAGTATCAATATTGTGCTTAATCCCAATCCGGTAAACGACGAAGTGGAAATATGAGGGTTAGAAATAGCAAAATTAAATAGTATAATTCCCAGTATGTCAGAAAACGACGATTCGTAAATGATAAACTCTTTACCTTTTTTAGATAACGCTGCGGCCGATGGAATAGCAATAGCCGAACTAATAACACTAAATGGAATTGCATTGGTAAAACAGGTATAAAGATCTTTTCCTGTAATCTCATATATAATAAAAGTAATAACAGAAACAGAGGCAATCAGTATTACAAGAGCTGATAGAAACGCCCCTTTAATGATTTTATTCTTATCCCGATCATACTTTAATTCAAGGGATCCCTCAAAAACAATCATAATTAAGCCAACAGTACCCAGAGCGGGCAAAATCTTTAAAAAGTCAAAGGTTTCGAGCTTAAGGTTGTCTACAAGTACGCGCAGGCCAATACCCAACAGTAATAGCAATAACACTGAGGGTAATTTAGTTTTACTGGCAACAAGGTCAAATAAATAAGAGAAGATGACCAGGCCGCTTAAAATGATTAGTGTAGTGTAGGTCGTCATTTTTCCTATTTATTTAATAACAGCATACCCGCTGTTATTGTTTATTCTTTAAAAAAAAGGGCTTTCAGCTCAACAGCATCATTTGGCATCATCTTTCCACTCAATATCAAACGCAATTGTCTTCTTCTTAACGCCCCTGCAAATAATTCGATTTCTTCTTCAGTTTCAGGTTTTAATTCCGGAATGGGAATAGTCCTTCCACTTTGGTCAACGGCTACAAAAGTATAATAAGCCTCATTTGATTTTACCCGGCTTCCCGAAGGAATATTTTCAGCCCATACATCTAACCTCACCTCAACAGAGGTATTAAATGAGCGGGTCACTTTGGCCTCAATTGTAATCACATCACCAAGCTTTATAGGCTGTTTAAATGATACATTATCCACAGACGCCGTTACCACAATTCTATTGCAATGTTTTTGTGCAGATATTGCTGCAGCAATATCCATCCAGTGCAATAATCTGCCACCCATTAAATTATTAAGCGTATTGGTGTCGTTGGGTAATACCAACTCATTCATGATGGTGAATGAATCCTTCGGATTTTTTACTTTTGTACTCATCTTTGGCAAAAGTAAACAAAATTCAACAAATCACTTTTATATGATAAAAGGAGTATCTTAGTTCTATAATGGTTAGTATGTCTGCCCTCTTTAATTCGGTAAATAAGAAACAAAAGATCTTCACGTTATTGTAGATGCATGAAAAATCAAACGCTGATACAATACTTTCACTGGTATTATCGTGAAGACGTAAAACTATGGGTTAGAGTTGCCGAAGAAGTTCCAACATTTGTTGATCTCGGAATTACAGGGCTCTGGTTACCACCAGCCTATAAAGCTACTTCTGGAGATATTTCAGTAGGTTACGACCCATACGATTTGTTTGACCTTGGAGAATTTAACCAGAAAGATTGCGTAGCCACCAAATATGGAACTAAAGATGAATACCTGAATGCAATAAGCCTACTAAAAGCTAATGGTATAGGAACTATTGCCGATGTAGTGCTTAATCATAAGGCTGGCGGAGATGAGCTGGAAAAGATAAAAGTGCGTAAAGTAAATGAGCAGAACCGCAAAGAATTTATTTCTCCTGTTATAGAAATAGAGGCCTGGACCAAATTTACATTTCCCGGCAGGCAAGGCAAATACTCAACTTTTATTTGGGATTACCGCTGTTTCAGCGGGCTCGATTTTGCCGCCAACCTAAAGGAAGAAGGCATTTTTTCTATTCAGAATGAATTTGGAGAAGGCTGGGAAGATGTGCCTTCAAAGGAACATGGTAATTACGATTACCTGATGTTTAACGATATAGAATCAAGAAATCCGGCAGTAAGACAAGAGCTCAAAGAATGGGGAGAATGGTATTATAATACCTGTGGTATGGATGGCTTTAGGATGGATGCCGTTAAACACATCTCTCATAAGTTTTTAAATGAATGGATAGATCATATGAGAAATACCTTTAACAAGGATTTCTTCATCGTAGGCGAGAATTGGGTAGTTGATAATGTAGCATATCTTCAAAATTATATAGAAATTACTGAAGGCCGGATGAAGCTTTTCGATTCCATATTGCACCAAAACTTCTATGTAGCAGGTAAGCAAGGCGAAACATTCGATCTTAGCAAAATTTTTGAAGGAACACTTACGCAGATAAACCCATATTTGTCAATCACATTTGTTGATAATCATGATTCGCAACCATTGCAGGCACTGGAATCATTTGTTGAGCCTTGGTTTCGCCCATTAGCGTACACACTTATTCTTTTACGAGAGCAGGGGATGCCATGTTTATTCTATCCTGATCTTTATGGCTGTGCTTATAAAGACAAAGACCATAATGGAAATGAAATAGAAATAGAGCTTTCGGCAGTGTTTGAATTACCTAAGCTATGTGCCGCTCGTAAAGATCTTTCTTATGGTATTCAACGTGATTACCTGGACCATCCGAACTGCATAGGATGGATAAGAGAAGGTGCCGATGAAAACCCAGGTTCAGGTATTGCTGTATTAATGTGCAATAGTGTTGCGGCCAGTAAAAAAATGGAAATGGGGCTTAAACACGCAAATAAAACCTTTATAGATATGCTTGGTAATGTGGCGGAACAGGTTGTAGTAAATGAAGATGGATGGGCGGTGTTTACTTGTGCCCAGAAAAGTGTTTCAGTTTGGGTATTAAAAGCTGATTAGCGTTTTACACTGCCAACATTTGAGTATCCAATAAGTTCTTCCCAGCGCATACCCGGTTTTTTATAATAAGCAAATACCTGGTAAGTATTTAGGGTCTCAAAAAATGAACCTTCAAAAACTGCCTGATCAATTTTTCCGGTATCCTTATTTAACCAAACATACTTATAGTCATAAAGCCCCTGTTTAAGCAATATATTGCCATAAAAACGCTTTCTAGAGGAATCGAAACTAAGCTTGCTGGCTTCGTTTAAAATATAGTTGTTAAACCTGCCGGTAACATATACATCGCCATTAGGGGTAGGTGGCACGGCATTTAAGGTAAACATCACATTTGCGTAATCACCTTCAGTTGGGTCATCACTACCTTCTTTATTTCTGATAAAGAAACTGCCGTTTTCATCAATCAAATTGCTGTATTTTGCTTTGCTGGTATTGATGTCCTGAAAAAGTATAACACTGGTTGTGGTGTCTTTAATAATATCCTGCACATTGTCTCCTTTGTAGCGTAAGCTGCGGATATCAAACTTTCTGAATTCATTGCCCGCAACAAAGTCATTGCTATTTAACTCATTGTAAGCCAACGACCCAGGTCTGATAAAGTTTGGTTTAGTATTTAAAACTGCCGTTTGCGGATTTCCGTTCTGCATCACTATCGCCTTCAAATCAGTATAGGGATTCTGAATAGGCATTTGATGTAAAATAGTAAAGTTAATTTTCTGGTTGCTAAAACGTAACGAAACCTGCGAACTGGCAACCACATCTACGCCAATATTAACCAAATTATCTACCACATAAAACTGTTGGGAAATTACCGGTTTTTGCTGATTGCCGTCCTCATAAACCTTTAAAATATAGTTGCCCGAAATTTTAGGGCGAATCTGAGTATTTGGTAACGTCAGTTGGTAGTGTGTGTATTTCTGGATGGTACCAAAGGAATATTTGTAATCTGTTATTCTATCCTCGCTTAAACTTTCCAGATAATCAATGGTAGATAAGCGCGACGATTTCCAGTCCGAAGTACAATGTTCAACCGTATACCAGTAATTTTTACTTCCGGCATTGAGGTCGTCAAATGAAAACACCAGACGCTCATTAGATTTTAGAGCAATTACCGGTAACGATTGTTCTTTTTGCGCGTTGTAACACTGTACCGTTTTTATTTGAGGCAGGTACACCTTGTTTTCGTATACAAATTGCTGCTGTTGTGCAACAGCGATTTGTATAGTTAACAGCAGCAAAAAAAATAATCCTGCGGGTTTTATCATTTACTTTCCAGTTCCATTATTTCAGAAGCCAGGTCTTCCCATGTATTCTGGGCAGTATCCAGCTTATGTTTGGCAGCTAAATATTTCTTATTTGTTTCGGCAAGTTTGCCAGCGTCCGAATAAACTGCTTCATCTGCAATTTCAGCTTCAACAGCTTTAACGTCCAATTCAAAAGCGGCAATCTCAACCTCAATCTTTTTCAGTTGGTCGTTTAGTTTTTTAAGCTGCTGCAAACTGTTTGGTGTAACAGGTTGCTTTTCTTCAATAGCTTTTTTAACCTCTTTTACCTCTTTATCTGGCCTTACCGGAACAGTGCTAGGTTTTGCAGGAGGTCTTTTGCTATTCCATTCTTCGTATTCAGCATAAGTGCCCGGATATTCTTTAATATCCTTGTCTTCTATAAACCAGATTTTATTGGCAACATTATCTAAGAAATATCTATCATGAGATACTGCAATAAAAGTACCTTCATACTGTTGCAATGCCTGAATAAGGATATTTACAGATTGGATGTCGAGGTGGTTGGTAGGCTCATCCAGAATCAGGAAGTTGGAGTCGGTTGTTAGCGATTTGGCCAAAGCAACTCTCGATTTTTCTCCCCCTGATAATACGCGGATCTTTTTGAACACATCATCACCGGTAAAAAGGAAACATCCCAATATACCACGCAATTCTGTATCTGTATGTTTAGGAGCAAAAGCTTGCAGCTCCTCAAGAATACTGTTGTCAAGATGCAACGATTCCAATTGATGCTGCGCAAAAAAGGTAGTAGTAACATTATGGCCTGTTTCGCATTTGCCGGTATAGCCTTCAGCTCCGGCAATAATTCTAAGCAAGGTCGATTTACCCTTGCCATTAGCACCAATCAGGGCAATTTTATCACCTTTCTCAATTACGCCTTCTGCGTTTTCAAGAATATCTACATTGGGATAGCTTTTTGTAGCACCCTCAATTCTAACAACATGACGGCCAGAAGGTTTAGAGAACTTAAATTGAAAATTTACAGTAGGGTTGTCATCATCAACATCCTCCACACGTTCCATTCTGTCCAAAGCTTTCATTCTGGACTGAGCCATCTTAGCTTTAGAAGCCTTTGCTTTAAAGCGTTCAATTAAGCGCTCTTCCTGCTTAATTTTAGCCTGCTGATTTTTGAATTCTCCTTTTTGAATTTCACCACGTAAAGCTTTTTCTTCAAGGTAGAAGCTGTAATTACCGGCATAAGAAGTTAGTTTTCCTTTGCGCGATTCAACAGTTTTATTTACCACCTTATCTAAAAAGTACCTATCGTGAGAAACAATTACAATAGCACCTTCAAAACCTACAAGATAAGTTTCCAGCCATTTAATAGATGGTAAATCCATGTGGTTGGTAGGCTCATCCAGAAGTAGAATGTCTGGAGTTTGCAATAGAATTTTGGCAAGCATAACACGCATACGCCAACCTCCCGAAAAAGTATTTAACGGCCTTAACTGATCTTGTGTACTAAAACCCAGACCAGCTAAAATCTCATTAGCCCTGTATTCTATATTATATCCATCTAAAGCTTCAAATTCCTGTTGCTTATCACTCAGTTTATTTAAAACTTCTTCAGAATAATCTGTTTCTATTTTTTTAAGCAGTTCCTCAATTTCATCATGCAATTGGTTTTGGCGTTCAAAAGCCTCCATTGCAACATGTAATATACTATGGTGAGAATCGTAAGAAAGTAAATCCTGGTTTAAGTAGCCTATTTTTAAGTCTTTAGACATAGAAACAGTACCTGAAGAAGGAGCATACTCACCTACAATTATTTTTAAAAGAGTAGATTTTCCTGTTCCATTTGCACCAATTAGCCCAACCCGGTCGCCTGGTTTAATGTGCCAGTTTGCCTCATCATACAGCGCTCTGGAGCCAATTAGAAATGTTAAGTCGTTTATCGAAATCATGTGGCTGCAAAAATACAAACAAATTCCTATCTTCGTCCCATGTACCGTTTAATTAAGCCTATATTTTTTAAATTTGACCCAGAGGAAGTGCATTATTTCGTTGTGAAACGACTGAAATGGTTTCACGATCACTTTCCGCTTGGCCAGACTATCCTTAGAGGTAGTTTTGATGTTAACATTAAAGGGCTTGAACGCGAAGTTTTTGGTATTAAATTTAAAAATCCGGTAGGTCTGGCTGCTGGCTTCGATAAAAACGGAGAATATATTGAAGCATTAAGCGATTTGGGTTTCGGATTTATCGAAGTAGGTACTGTAACGCCTTTGCCGCAACCAGGTAACGATAAGCCAAGGATGTTCCGTTTGGAAGATGATAGCGCTATCATAAACCGCATGGGTTTTAATAATAAAGGGGTTGATACCCTTGCTGAAAGGCTTAGGTTATTAAAAGCCGCTAACAGCGATATTGTTGTAGGTGGTAACATCGGTAAAAATAAAAATACCCCCAATGAGGATGCCATAAGTGATTACATAAAATGTTTTGACCGCTTATTTGATGTGGTTGATTATTTTGTAGTGAACGTGAGTTCTCCAAATACTCCCGGGTTAAGGGCTTTACAGGAAAAAGAACCCTTGATGGAGCTGTTAAATACTTTACAGCAACGCAATAATAAAAATAACGTGAGCAGACCAATTCTGCTTAAAATAGCTCCCGATCTTACCAATGAGCAATTGGACGATATTGTTGAGATTGTGATGTCGACAGGTATAGCAGGAGTTATCGCTACCAATACTACTATAGATAGAAGCACATTGCAAAGCCCCGAGCCACTTAAAAGCGAAATGGGTGGTTTAAGCGGTAAGCCGTTAACACAGCGGTCGGTAGAAGTAGTTAGATATCTGGCTGTCAAATCGAACAAAGCATTTCCAATAATTGGAGTGGGAGGAATTCATTCTCCTAAAGATGCTCAGGATATGCTGGATGCAGGTGCTTCGTTAGTGCAGTTGTATACCGGTTTCATTTATGAAGGGCCCGGTTTAATCAAAAGAATCTGCAAAGAGCTAGTTAAAGCAAGTTAAATTATTTCTTGATAAGATAGGGATCTGGTGTAAATTGATATCGGGTTCGAATGCCTGCACGTTTTTTGGGTCGTAAGACCAGTGTGAGTCCACGTTTTTACTGGGAAAAGGTGGACTCACCGTGGACTCACCGTGGACTTACACTAAAGAACTTCTAATTAAAGCAGCACTGAAAAAGCACAAAGTAATGGGTATAAAAAAGAGGCCGTATCATTAATCAAACGATGATACGGCTTCCTTTTTTGTTTATTGTGAGATCCGTTCTGAGTATTTCCTTACTATACCTTTTTTCTTTGAATATTTCTTGATGCGTACAAAAACCAGCTCTCTTAAGCTGCTTTTTTCCTTATGTTTTGTGCAATTGCCAATAATCCCCATTCTATTTCTACTTTTTGCTTACCTCTGAGCATGAATCGGCGGAACCCGTGGTTCTGTTTGATATTGGCAAAAACAGGTTCTACATCATGACATCGTTTCTTTCTGTGACTGATGCCTCGCTCTGTATTGAGTAGCTGATGTGCTTTTTGCTTATGTCTTTGGAGATTTTCATTGATTTCTATCAAGCGGTCGTCTTTGGATTTGTGGCAAGCACCGTTTAGTGGGCAATTGTTGCAATTTTTGGCTTGATATCGCCTGACTTGCTGCTGGAATCCGCTTGTGGTACGTTTTTTAACTATTCCCACAAATTCCATGCTTTGTCCCATTGGACAGATGTAAGCATCTTTTTGTTCATGATAAAAAAGCTGATTTGCAGCAAAAGGATATTTTTGATTATAGTGTACATTTTGTTGTTTATCAAACATGTTAAACTTAACGAAAGACTCCACCTGTTTTTGCTCCAACAGGGCATAATTCTCTTCTGATCCATAACCGGCGTCAGCAGTAAGGGTCTTTGGGGGACGATTGAAACTATTTTCATGTTGCTCCAGGTGTGATTTTAAAGTTAAGGTGTCTGTAGGATTGGAGTGAATGGTGTAGTTGACAATAAACTGGTTTGAAGTGGATATCTGCACATTATAAGCGGGTTTGAGCTGTCCGTTACGCATATGATCTTCTTTCATTCTCATAAAAGTAGCATCCGGATCGCTCTTGCTGTAGCTATTGCGCTGGGCGAGTATTTCTTCCTGATGCTTATACTTGGCGATAGCTTCGGGATAGTTTTTAGTGAGGTAATGGAGCTTTGCTTTGGTCTTTTTATCAACCTGATCATTGTTAGCCAGTACTTCATTGAGTTTATCAACCGCTGCCTGGATGCTTTCCGGACTTACTATTTTGGCTGTAGGCGGTTCAGGTAATAAATCTTCTACCGTAGCCACACTCTGGGCGTAGTTCCAGATTTCATCCAACTGCTTTTGCATCTTCGCTTTATTGGTCTGAATGGATTTTTTCCAGACAAAAGTGTACTTGTTGGCATTGGCCTCAATTTTGGTTCCATCGGTATAAACTTCATCAATACTTAGTAGTCCTTCTTCGGCCAGATATTTAACCACTTCCTCAAATACACTGCGCAGGGCATGTTTTAAGCGGACACCCCGAAATCGGTTGATCGTATTGTGATCCGGTTTACTCATGCCGCTCAACCACATGAAAGGAACATTTTCCCGGCAAGCTATGGCCAGCTTTCTACTGGAATACGTATTGGTCACATAGCCGTAGACCAAAACTTTTAAAAGTAATATCGGATGATAATTGGACGCACCTCTGATGTGGTAAGCATTCAACAAAGGTTCTACATTGATCACATTAATAATCTTGTCGACAAGTCTTACAGTATGATCTGCTGGAATCAACTCATCGAAAGTAGGCGGAAACGCCATGAGCTGATGTTGATAATAGGGCTTAAAAACGGGTTTCTTATTGGCCATATTCACTACTGATTTATATCATAAATATATGAAAATCAATAAGTTAAACCAAATTTAATACTAAAAAAAACAACTTAAATTGTTAATAATCAAGACTATAGAAATACTGGTAAACGTAAAAGAGCCCGTATCACGATTTATGATACGGGCTCCTTATTTTCTTTTAGAAAAAACTTATGCTTTTGCAGTAAGTTTATCTAAGATCGCGTTGTTTTTAGCTAACTGATCTTTTGTAGATTGACGTGAACGGCTACCTAATTCAATGTTAGTAGCAAGTTTTAAGTTTTTCACATCTAACTTTGCGAAAGTTTTATTTCTTCTGTCTTTTCTTTTTAATCTTGTAACTGCCATGTTAATCTTTTTTAATTTATTATAAATCTTGAGGTCGAGAGCGGATTCGAACCGCTGTAGGAGGTTTTGCAGACCTCTGCCTAGCCACTCGGCCACTCGACCCTATTCAAATTCAGGCTGCAAAAATAGTAAATAATACTTACTATGCAATTTATTTCTGCAAATTTCTAATAATATCTGCACAAAGAATTGCTGCTGATATCGCAACGTTCAAAGACTCAGCCTCTCCAACCCTTGGTATTGTTACCGGATTGGTAATTAAATTTATTATTTCAGGTGTTATCCCTTGTCCTTCGTTACCCAAAATTACTATACCTTCTGTTCCCCATTTTGTTTCATAAATACTTGTGCCATCCAGAACAGCTCCAAAAATGGGCACCTTAGCATCTTTTAAGAAAGCAGAAAGATCTTCATAATAAATATTTACCCTGCTAAGCGAGCCCATGGTTGCCTGTACTGTTTTTGGGTTATAAACCTCAACAGTGTTGTTAGAACATATGATTTGTTTAAATCCAAACCAATCGGCAGTGCGGATAATTGTTCCCAGATTACCAGGGTCCTGAACTCCATCCAGCACTAAAGAAAATGTCCCTTTCAAGCTACTTATATCAAGGTTGCGGCTTTTAGGAATGTGCACAAGCGCAAGCACGCCCTGTGGTGTTTGTAAAGTACTAATCTTATCCAGTTCGGCGTTGTTTACTTCAAATAACTTTATATTTGCAGGCAAATTGGGCAGTAAAGACTGATATTGAGCCAGATAATAAATGCTATGTATTTGGTATGAAGATTGAATAAATTCTACAATAGATTTTATACCTTCAATAATAAATATCCCATTTTCTTTACGGTACTTTTTTTGATGTAACGATTTTATATAACCTATCTGAGATTTTGAAAGCATACTATAATAATAAAAGGAATGTCCATTTTCATGCAATATTACTATTTATTCTTGTTTTTGTTACGGGATGCTCGTCAACAAAATATATTGCGGACTACCAGTCTATTGTTAAGAATGTAAAAATAGACAGTATAGATAAAGCTTTCGAGGAAGAAGCACTCAATTATATTCAAAAAGACATCAGGCCAACATCAACCGTTGGTATCAATGTTATTATTTATAACATGTTCAATACCAAAAATGGTCGTTATAAAACTTCTAATATAAAACCACTTGGTACGCCACCACCGATTCTTGATAGTGCTTTGGTTGAGATTTCGCGCAGTCAGATAGAGAAATTTCTGATGAGTAAGGGCTATTTTATGGCAAAAGTAAAATCAGAGATAAAGGTTAAAAACAAACGCGCCGATGTTTTTTTTAAGGCAAATCCTGGCCCTGTTTTTCAGATCAATAAAATAAAGTTCGAGATTCCTGATGAGCTTGTTAGTAAGTTTTATATGGAAAGCAGAGCTGTGCAGACCTACCTGAAAGAGGGAATGAGGTATGATGATGATTCTTTGGCTCATGAACGTGACCGGATTTATACGGTGATGAAAGAGAGGGGATATTTCGATTTTGCAAGGCCTTATGTAAAATATGAGGTTGATTCAAACTTAAATTCGAGCAAGGCTAATGTTACTTTGATTATTGATAACCCTCAGGATAAGCCCAAACATGAGCAATTTTTTATTGGTGAGGCTAATGTAATTATAGCTCCAAATTCAGATGGTTTCCCTGATACGCTTAATATGAACGATAGGGTTTTTAAGGGATTAAGGTATACCGATCTCTCTAAAAAATTTAGAAGAAATCCAATAGTACGGTATAATTTTCTTCACCAGGGTGAGTATTATAATATTTATAATGAGAATCTTACCTACGATCGTATGTATGAGCTTAATGTTTTTAAAAATGTTAAGATAGATTATAACAGGCCAAAGGATAGTGCTAATAAAGTGTTCCCGGTTATTCAGTTAATTCCTCAAAAAATTATGAGTAACCGTGTTGAGGGCGAGGTGCCCTTTAATGCAGGTACGGTTGGTTTCACTTTGTCAAATACGTACACCAACAATAATCTGTTTCGTGGTGCGGAACGATTTGAATTTCAGGTTAAAGGGGGGTTGCAATCCAGAATAGGACAGGGTAATTCGCTGTTTAAGGATATTTATCAGCGCGATTTTTCTATTAGCGCCAACTTAACTGTTCCGAGGTTAATGTTGCCATTTATTACTGCCCGACCTGGCCGAAGAGGCGGGATGCCGCATACCATATTCTCTACCAGTTATGTATATGCACAACAAAAAAGCTTTTTTGAACGACATGTTTTTCTTACTTCATTAACTTATGAGTTTGTTGAATCGAAATCGAAATATCATTCTGTTACCCCTTTAAATTTTGAATACAGGTTTGGCGGGCTTCTTTTTGATATTAATGATCCGACTAACGGGGAAGAGCTATTTAAGAATTTTTATAATCTTGTTTTGTTAAACAGGAGAGATATTACCCTTGGTATTAAATACACTTATTCTCTTAATGCCGATAAGCTGTTAACAAATGGAAGCTTTATTTATTTTAGAGGTAGCATGGATTTAGCCGGCAATATGCTGCAACTGGCAACAAGTATTGCAGGCGATAAGCCTAATTTGGCCGAAGATAAATATGCTAAAGTTTTCGGCTTACCGTTTAACCAGTATATGCGGCCGGAACTTGATTTGCGCTGGTATAAAAGCCTTGGTGGTGATAAACAGTTTGTTGCCCGTGTAAACAGTGGAATTGGTTATGCTTATGGTAATTCTAAATCGGTTCCGTTTGAGAAGTTGTTTTTTGCAGGTGGTTCAAGCGGTATAAGGGCATGGCAGGCCAGAACATTGGGGCCTGGAAATTACGACAGGGGAAAAGAGCTTACTTCTGATAGTGTAAGGAGAGCATTATATGGGCTCGACCAGCTTGGAGAGTTGCATATTGAAGCAAACTTAGAATATAGGTATAAGTTGCTGAACAAGTTCTTTGGAGCCAAATTAAAGGGGGCTATATTTTTGGATGCAGGTAATGTATGGAATGTTACCAGAACAGGTACACCATCAACCTATTTCGATTTCAAAAAGCTGGGTAAACAGATTGCTGTGGGTACTGGTATGGGTTTCAGGTATGATGTTCAATACTTTGTATTCAGGTTTGATGTGGGGTTAAAACTTAAAGATCCGCAGTTCGAAGGTTCAGATCAATGGATGTTTAAACGGTTCTTTACCGGAAATAAAACATTTAAAGACAACTACTATCTTACCCATAGCCCGGAAAGGTATCGCTTTGTTCAATACAACTTTGGTATAGGAATGCCTTTTTAAACGTACTGTTTAAAACAATCGTTTTAAGCCATCAAATATAGTTTCGAAGAAAGTTGATAGGTTTAAGCCGTTACTGTGATTGAAATAGATAAATATTAAAAGAATAATCACCGCGGCTATAATAAACTTTCTGAATGCAAAGGCCAAAAAGATAATCAGAGCCGGAAATAATACCAGCCACATGCTGTTAATTACGTATGGAGTTAGGGTACCATCCTTTTTATGAACATACAAAAGCTTGCTGTGTGTACCGG
The DNA here is from genome assembly GCF_002736205.1 of Pedobacter ginsengisoli. NCBI lineage: Bacteria > Pseudomonadati > Bacteroidota > Sphingobacteriia > Sphingobacteriales > Sphingobacteriaceae > Pedobacter > Pedobacter ginsengisoli. The sequence goes on from NZ_CP024091.1 coordinate 220,415, forward strand.
TGTCATTCTGATGTTTTATATATACAAATGCAGAGCGTTCAAGCTGTAATGGTAATACTCCTACACCGTCACTAAATTTAATAGATTGCGTAAATCCGCTTACGCTAAAGGTATAGGTGCCGTTTATTTTTTCTATAGGTATATCTAATGAATCAGCAGCTATAATAGCAAGCTTGCTGTTTTTAAGCAGGCTCTCTTTAACTATAAAATTATTGATATCAGCATTTTGAGCATAGCCGGAAACACATATTACTAACAACAAAATCAACAGGTATATTCTTCTCATTCTATAGATCTTTTATTGTAAATCAGATACCCCAAATGTAATAAAACCCCATTTCTTTTTATTGGGTCATCGTACAAATTGTAACTAAAGCTTATTGGGCCAACCGGGGTGTGGTATACCAGCCCCGCAGTAGCGGCATATTGCCATCTGGTAAGTGGTTTCATGCGGTCTATTCCCTGAAAACCTATCTTCTCAAACTTCTGATATGGTAAAAATACATAACCTTCAAGTCGTAGATCAAGATTTCTTTTAATGCTGTATACGTTCTTAATACCTCCTGCAAGATAACTTGTCGCCCTAAAGTTTTCTAAAAATACAGATCTGCTATCTTGTAATGGATAAAATGTTGGCGATGCCAGCAGGGTAGAGTAGTAATTAGAAAACAAAGGCTGGTTTGATAGCACGGCTTCGAGCAGATAACCTAAAGCATATTTAGGCTTTGTAATAAAGTAATTTTCATCACTTACTTTTAAATTGAACCATTGGCGGTATTTTCTATTTACTTCGGTTTTACTGGCGGTAAGCTCTGCCGATTCAGTTAGTCCGTCTGTAATATTACCTGGTGTATAGCTCTCTCTGCCAGAAAAATAATTTAGGCTTAACAGGAAGTTGCGACCTCTGGTAGCATACTGTTTTCGGTTAAAGGTGTACTGTTCAAAAGCAAAGGTTGATCTGGATGCACTGAATACAGTTTTGTCTAATTGATTGCCTACTTCGAATGTGTTATTTGGGCTATACCTGTCGTAGTTATTAATAAAGGCAGTGTTTAGCGTTACTTTGGTATTGCGGTTTAGCGGAAAGCCGATCTTTAAATCAATTTTTCTATCTGTTTGCTCAATATATGTAGGATGGGGGTTCTCAATAAAGATGGAACTGGTTTTGTAATAATCAAAGTGATTGTAGGTCATTTCCATTGCCAGGAACAACGGAAGCCGCGAAGGATAATCAACCCTTCCGCTTAATTGTACGGATTCATAAAAACGTCCTGAATATAGATTAGTGCCAAAAGTGTACGATTTTTGGTTTAAGTAGTTGTACTGCATTCCAAGAAATACATTGCTGATTGGCCTGCTTGACATATTGCCTCCAAAATCTATTTTAAAACTTTTTTGTGGTTTGGCAACTATTTCAAAGTTATAGCTGTCTGAAACCGGGTTATAGGTTATTTTGGGATAAATGGTTTCGAAAGTTTCATCGGCAACCAATTTATAATAGCCTTGTTTAATGTCTTCGAGGTCAAAGGTGTTCTGATCTCTTTTAAAAAGACGCTCTATGTACTTTTTTTGCTGGGTATTTACTCCCGATACAGTTATTCCACTAAAAACAAGGTTGGGTTTTTTATTGTTGAACTGTGTTCTTTTGATCATCAAATCTCCTGTAGTTACCCGTCTGCTTATTTTTTTCTTAATCTGGTCCATATCGGCAATGGTTGCATCGTAGCCTTGCTTTATTAATGCTTCTACAGGGTTAAAATTGGTTACAGAATACCCGCTTAGGTTGGGCTGGATATAAATTCCATTAGGGCCAATAAGTGTTGAGTCTGATTTAGAGAGAAACATGAAAACCATGAGGCGGTTCATTAGCCGCTCATCGTTATTTTTAGGGTATTCGTTAAAGTTTTTTGATGATACATTAGAGCCAATGATAATGTCTGGATTAAAAGTTTCCTTCATTACATCGGCCGGAAAGTTATTATACAAACCGCCATCAAAAACATACTTATCGTCTAATTTAATAGGCCGGTAAATAAGTGGTACAGTCATGGTTGCCCTAACGGCATCGCTTAAACTGCCTTTTTTTACGGTTATACTATTTTGCGACAATACATCTGATACCATGCAACGGTAGGGAACAAACAGATTGTCGAAGTTGTCTTTTGAAATAGCCGATGCCTGTGCAAAGAGTTCTAACAGGGCAAAGTTTAAAGGGATGTCATTAACAAGGTTAGATCTGAAATTGAACCTTAAATTAGAGTCAACCGAAAGCTTTGCCGTAATTATTGAAGGGTTAATGTTTTTCTTTTGGAAGAAGAAGCTATAATCGCTTTTGTATCTTCCGCTTACCCAATTCTGAAAATCGCTGCTTAAAGCTATTTTCTCTATTTGTGTTGGTGAATAGCCGGCGGCATACATAGCACCAACAATGCCTCCCATTGATGTTCCTGTAATGTAATCAATAGGGATATTGTTTTCTTCAAGCGCTTTTAATATGCCTATGTGAGCAAGGCCCTTGGCACCACCACCACTTAATACTAATCCTACTTTTTGCGCATTTACATTTAATGCACTTATAAACAGAACCAGAATGAGCAGTATTCTTATAAGCATAGCATGCTAAAAATAAGAGTTTTATTTCACAAAGCTATCTCATTAGTTAGTTTAACGAAAATATGCTATAGGTTAAAATAGTAGCAAAGCTAACCCATAAAATATATGGGATGAATAGTAGACCTGCGGTTTTGTCAATTTTATAGAATACCCTTGCGTTTATAATGATGGCAATAAGCAAGGCGATAATTTCAAAAAACGCTAATCCAATTTCATGTGCATAAAAGAAAAGAAAAGACCACATTACATTTAAAACAAGTTGTAATAAATATATAGCAGCAGTACGGGAGAAATGTTCAACTTCCTTTCTTTTTAACCAAATCAGATAGGCCGAAACCCCCATTAAAATGTAGAGGGTTGTCCATACCGGAGCAAATATCCAGTTCGGTGGATTAAACGAGGGTTTATTTAGGGTTAAGTACCATGTTTTAACATACTGAGAGGTAAACCATCCGCCGATAGCACCCATAGCTAAAGGAATAGCAATACTAATAATAAAGGCAAATGGTTTAAATCTCATATTTTGTTAAATGTTAATTTTCTTTAACAACAATCATCCAGCCTTTGTTTTTTGTTACCGGTATTTCTTCAGTAGCAGAGAAAGTTTTAGCGGGTTGAAAGTTTTTAATGGCAGGAGCTGTTATTGTAGCTTTTGCTGGATCAATTCCTAACGCCTTCCAGTCTATGTTTAACTTTATTTTTGTGTCTTCTTTGGCCCAGCTTGCAAGCGCTATCAGAGCACTTTTATCTTTCTTGTAAATGGTTGCAATTACATCGGGATTATTGGTTTTAACCGGATTGTTTTCTACCCAGTATCCAATCATTTTTGTTCCCTGCATTCCAAAATCATCCCATGCTTTCCATATTGCCCTTGGGTCTGCACCGTCGCTCCATGGCATGCGGTTAGTCATTCCATAAACCATTCCACGCCATGCATTACCACCGTCTTGTAACATTTCGCCCATTAGTCCGAATGGTATACCTGAGGATTCTGTTAAAAAGAAATCAGGTGTGTTTTTTTCGTAATCGAAATACTCACCAAACCATAAACGGTTTAGATAAGGGAAATGCTCCATGTATAGGTTTGCACTGTTGTTAAAGCCGTCGCTTTTATTGTATTGGTTTGCCGAGTGCAGGTCTATAATGCCAGGATGCCCGTTTTGAGTAAGTACACTTTTTACACGTTTCATTGTGGTCCTGTCAAAAGCTACATCATCCAGGTAAAGACCATCAATTCCTACATTGTTAACCAGCCAGTTCATACCTTCAACATAGTAATTATGCCAGCGGCTCATTCCACTATTAACAACGGCTGCGTCTTTTATTTCGGGTACATACCAGGCAGCTATGTAGTCATCGCCAAGGTGCTCCTGTAGCCATGAATAGCCACCGCCTTTACCTGGTGAATAAACTTCGTGACCAAGGCTGCGCAGTGGAAATGTTTCGTATGCACTGTTTGATAATTCGCGGACAGTATTATAGATTTTAACTTTAAGCCCTTTTGAATGCGCTTCATCAATATATGTTCTCATTTCCTTGTGGGCAATAAAAGGATAGTTGATGAAAGGATTAATAGGGGTGGCATGGTGTATGTTTATTAATGTTGCACCTGTAGCTTTAATGGTGTCAATGTTATTGTATTTATGGTAAAAGCGGTTGCTCCATTGAAAATCTGTATTGATTGGATGGAAAGGAGTAATTAGCAATGTGAAGTTGTAATATAGGGTGTCACCTTTTTTCATCAGGCGTTCTCCGCTGTAGTTATCGGCCAGAATGGCCTGTCCTTTTTTACCAATTTTAATTCCACCCTTACCTTCGTTACCCCATGATGTTGGCAACAATAAGGGCTTTTGTAAATAGAAATTTGTGTTTAAAGGGCGCACATAATGATTGTCTCTTAACGAGTATTGTAAACCTGCGTTTACATCACCTATCCATGCACCATCCTGATTTTTGTTGGCCACATCCCATTTCCAGTTTAAGGAATCGGGACGGTAACCCCCTTTTTGACCAAGCCCCATCATGTATTTAGATGCGGAAGGACTAAAAGGTAGATGCAGACTAATGTTATTGAGCTTAATGTTATTTACAGCAATGAACTTAACCGTGTATGATACAAAACCGTCGAATTCAATGGAGGCGTTTACCTCCATATTTAAACTATCTGACGTACTTTTTGAAGTCCATTTTGCAATGCCCGGTTGTTTATCAGTAAAGGTAACTTCGGTAGTTTTAAATTTAATATCCTTATTGTCTGGTTTGGTTACATGAAAATGAACCGGCTCGGTAAGGATGTTTTTTGGAGTGGCAGATATTTCTGTCATTTCCGGGGTAAAAAATGTTTGTATCTGGGCAGGTAAACCGTCCTGATTAATTGTAAACTTTCTGCCTAGCAGAGAAATGATTTTTTCGTTTATAACAAGAGGAATGTAAGGTGCAATAACTTCATTTTTCTCGGCCATGGTTGAGTTTAACCATTTAAGACGTGTTTGTTTTTGAGGTTCATTTATACCTCCGTCGGCTAAAACTGTATTGTTTACTGTTATCGCAATTTGGATAGTTGTACTGGCCGAACCTTTGGCGCTTACTGTTGCTGTACCTGTATAAGTACCTGTTGCAATGTCTTTAGGGATATCGGCAAGTATCCATAAAGCCTGGACTTTGTTTTTTGCTACGTTTACAGTTTTATGAAGCGGACTGCCATCCCAGTTAATACCATCTGTGTTTAAACAAGAAAATGCTTTTGATGAAATGGTTTTTCCTGCTTTATTTTTTAGGGCGCTAAAAGTAACTTTAACATCATTTAAGTCTTTTTTAACGGGATAGATACCAAGTTGATAGGTGTAGTTTTCTCCTTTAGATGCTGTTCCCGAGAAGGTGTTCTTTAGTCCTTTTGTGATCCATAACTGAGGCAGATCGTTCTGCATTTTTATAGGATTGGTTCTGTCTTCAGTAAAAACAAGATAGTCTTTTTGCGGATGCTGTTTTATCAGGTTTTTAGTTTCTGCGGCAGTTGCAATTACTTCCATAGGGTAGAAACTGCTCATTGCATTAATGGCCTCTATGCGTACAAGTTTAGCTGTTATAGCATTTGCGGTTGATTTTGGCCATTGGTTATTGCCTGCCTGTGCTTTTCTGTACTGGGCATTTGGATAGTTAGAACGTCCTTCTACCTGGTATGGCATGTAATAAACATAATAAGTGCCAGGTCCGGATGTTGGTTCAAAATATATGGTGCCTTGTTCTCTATTGATGTTTGCGGCTTTTACATTTGTAATTCTGCTGTTGGTTTTAGCATCAACTACCCAAATATCTTTAAGCTCCGGGTGGGTATCTCTTCTTCGCCATTCGATAGTTGCTTTTGCTACATTGCCTGCTCCGCTTACCGTTATTACGGCCCTATGGTTCCCCAGAGAATCCGGATTCCAACTGTCGTTTCCGGTACCATATTTTATTTGTTGAGCGCTAACTCCTGTAATCAGGAATAAGATGAAAATGAGTACTAATGATGGTTTCATTGTGTGTTTTAGATTTACTGGTAAAAGTAACCATTCTGTAAATAGGGTGGTAATATTTCAGATTTCCTATGGAAAACGTCTTTTTTTTAAAATAAAAGATGGAAGTTTGTTTTCTTGAATAAAATTAAGTTTAAATGAGCAATAAAAAAGGATTTACAACCACCATACTTCATTCAGACCGACTTTTGAAACCAGAATTCGGTGCATTACATCAACCTGTTCATAACGCAGTAACCTGGGGATACGACGATGTTCAGGGATTGGTAAATGTTTTTCAAAACAAAACCAAGGGCTATGCTTATTCCCGTCAGGGTAATCCAACAACAGCAGCACTGGAGCACAAGGTAACACAAATGGAGCAAGGCTTAGCCTCTGTTTCTTTTGCAACAGGAATGGCTGCTATTTCTTCTACCATACTTGCTTTAATAAAGGCAGGAGATCATATTATTGCAAGTTCATACCTTTTTGGTAACACCAGAAGTATTATGCAGACTTATATGGATATGGGGCTGGAAATTTCTTTTGTTGATGCAACAGATGTTCAGAACATTAAAAATGCTTATCAGGAAAACACCCGAATGGTGTTTGTAGAGACCATAGCAAATCCTGCTACACAGGTATCTGATCTTGGCGCCATTGGCGATTTTTGTGAAGATAAAAAGTTAATCTATGTAGTGGATAATACTATGACATCGCCTTACCTGTTCCGTCCGGTTGCAGTAAAGGCCAGTTTGGTTATCAACTCACTTACTAAATATATTGGAGGCCACGGTAATGCCTTAGGTGGCAGTGTAACTGATACCGGTTTGTTTAACTGGCTTAACTTTCCTAACATTGCACCGATAATCCGCGAGCAGATCCGTCCGGAAATGCAGGGGCTTACTCAAATAAGAAAAAGAGGATTGCGTGATGGTGGAGGTACACTTGCTCCGGAGGCAGCACACAGTATTTCTGTAGGTTCTGAAACCATTGCTTTAAGGTTAGAGCGTGCTTGTAGTAATGCAGCTGCACTTGCCGAATTCCTTGATAATCATCCTTTAATTAGTAAAGTTTATTATCCAGGATTGAAAAGCCATCCTCAACATGAGCTTGCATCAAATCTGTTCCATCGTTATGGCGGATTAATGAGTTTTGCACTTGTTGATGGCATTGATTGCTTTAAGTTCCTGAATGAACTTAAACTGGTTATTAAATCAAGTAATCTTGGTGATACCCGCACGCTTGCCATTCCTGTTGCTCATACCATATTCTTTGAATTAGGTAAAGAAAGACGTGATGAAATGGGGATTCCTGATTCTATGGTTAGATTGTCTGTAGGTATTGAAGATCAAGAAGATCTTATTGCAGATTTCAGCGCTGCTTTTGAGGCTGTTGCCAATTAATAATTGTACAATAGAAATAGAATGAATAGAATAATAGCGTGCTTGTGTTTAAGCATTTTTATCAGTTTTGCAGCGAATGCACAACAGAGTAAGGTTTCAGGAACGGTTAAAGACGCTAAAGGAATTCCTGTTGTTGCAGTGACAGTACAGGTATTAAATACAAACTTAAGTACTGTTACAAATTTAACCGGAGCTTTTGAACTTGTTAATGTCCCTTCGGGTAAAGTAAGTTTAAGATTTAGTGCTGTTGGTTACGCAGCGATAAATAAAACGGTAGCTGATGATAACAGGGTACTGAATATTACTTTAGAAGATGCAGGCCTGAAATTAGATGAGGTAGTTGTTTCTGCACAGAAAACAGAAGAGAATGTTCAGAATATACCATCCGGTATCTCTGTTTTTTCGTCAGCAAAAGTTAACGATTACAGGATACAAAACACAAGAGATTTGTCGGCTATTGTTCCAAATCTTTACAGCAGTAACCCTGGCGATGGACGGAATGTAACCTCGATAAGAGGTATTGGTACAACTTCTTACGACCCGGCGGTGGCTACTTATATTGATGGGGTAAACCAATTTGGTTTAGATACCTATATTTCTTCTCTGTTTGATGTAGAAAGGATAGAGGTGTTACGTGGTCCTCGGGGCACTTTGTATGGCAGAAATGCAATGGGTGGCGTAATTAACATTATTACCAAAAAGCCTTCAAATTATACTACCGGGTTTGCTGGTGTTGATTTCGGAAATTATGGTCAGCAGCGTTATAGCGCCGGGATTAGAACTGCCTTAATTAAGGATAAGTTATTTTTTGGTGCAGCGGGTCTGGTTAACAGACAAAACGGATTTTATACCAATGAGTTTAATAATAAAAAGTTTGATCGTTTGCATGGTTACCTGGGTAATTACTATCTGAAGTTTCAAGGCAGCTCAAAGTTTGATTTAACTTTAAATGTTAAGCATAATGAGAACCGTAATGATGGCACATTCCCATTGGTAGCTTCTGTTGAAGACGCATTAAGTAAGCCGTTTAAGGTAAGTCAAAATACGCTAACTACCATGGTTGATAACCTGTTTAATGCTTCGCTGTCTGCAAATTATGCTGGTGATGCTTTTAATTTTACTTCCCAAAGTGCTTATCAATCTAATTATAGGTATTATGATAAACCAATAGACAGTGATTTCTCACCAATAGATGGAATTTCCCTGATCAATAATTACGGTAAGGATTGGAATAAAATAGAAGTATTAACTCAGGAGTTTAAATTCAGCTCTCCTTCGTCATCAGATTCAAAATTTAAGTGGGTTGGAGGTGTGTATGGCTTTTACCAGAAAAATCCGGTAAAACAGGGATTGTCTTTTGGTGAGGATGCAGAAATGGTTGGATCTGTACCGGGGCTTGGTATCCTAAGTGTTAACAAGGGGAAAAGTTTTGGGTTGGCCGCTTTTGGGCAGGCTAGCTATGCAATAACTGATGAATTAATGGCAACTGCGGGTTTACGTTATGATTATGAGCATAAAAAGCAAGGTGTTTATGGGGAAATGTCAATGCCGGGAGAAGATCAACCAATAGTTGAACAAAAAGATACCAGTGCAACTGCCAGCTTCAAGGCACTATCTCCTAAAGTTAGCCTTGCCTATTTGTTTGTGCCTGATCATAGTCTTTATGCAACGTATAGCAGAGGTTTTCGTGCAGGAGGCCTTACACAAATAGGTTCCGACAGAACTGCAAAACCTTTAGTGGCATATAAGCCGGAATATGGCAATAATATAGAAGTTGGATCTAAAAATACTTTTTTTGATCAGCGCCTGAGTCTTAATGTTGCCGCCTTTTATGTTAGACTTACAGATGCACAAATACCTGTGCTGATCTTGCCGGATGCAATAACAATAACCAGAAACGCTGGAAAGTTGACCAGTAAAGGTATTGAGGTTGAGCTTTCGGCCAAACCGGTTAAAGGACTAAGTGTTGATTATAACTTTGGTTATACTGATGCAAAATATAAGTCATTGAGTTTGCCCGTAGACAACAAGGTAGTAAATTTTGATGGTAATAAACAGATTTACACACCAGATTTAACCTCATTGCTTGCTTTGCAGTATGGCTATCAAATTGAGAGTGTTAATAAGCTGAATTTAATTGCTCGCGGCGAGTGGGCATATACAGGGGATCAGTTTTTTGACCTTCAGAACAGATTTGAGCAAAAGGGCTATCATTTGTTTAATGCAAAAGTTGGTGTTTCTAATAAGAGATTTGATCTGTTTTTCTGGGGAAGAAATCTGGGTGATAAAGCCTATGTAGATTATGTTTATGATTTTGGAGCTGCCCATCTGGGGAACCCAAAAACATATGGGATTTCACTTGCTGGAAGGTTTTAATGCGTTCGTCACCATCATATCCGTCATCTCAAAGATAGGAGAGATGACGAGTATACAGGAAATAGGAATGCACATGAAGGATATAAGCTAAAAACAAAAACAAAAAAGAGGGGTGTACTTGCAATTGAAGTACACCCCTCTTTTTGTAAAGGTTTTTTTGAATAATTCTTATTTCTTTTGCTGAGAAAGGAAAGTAACAAGTGAAGCAAGTTCATCGTACGATAATGAATTGGCTAAACCTGCAGGCATCATTGATGAATCCATTTCTTTACGTGATAAAATATCGCTTGCTTTAATAGTGAAAACTTCGCCAGCAATATTACGCATTACAACCTTAGCAGCTGTTTCTTCAGTAATAAAGCCCATGTAAGTTTTATCGCCTTTAGCAGAGATCATTACAGTAGCAAATCCTTGAGAAATTGAAGCACTTGGTTTAAGGATAGACTCAGCAATTTGCTCGCGGTTCATAATAGAACCGATCTGACCCATAAAAGGACCTTTCATTTTTTCGCCTTTGCTAATGCTATGACAAGCAATACATCCCTGACGGGTAAATAATGCTTTACCTTTAACCGGATCTCCTTCTAATTTATTGATAGCTAATAATACATCTTCGATAGATGATTTACCAACTTGTCCTTTTTGATTTTTGATCTTTTCAAGGTCTACTTTAGGCTCTTCGGCAGCAGCAACTTTTTCTTCGGTAGCAAATGCTGGAATTTCCATACGGTTACGTGCATCAAGATCTACAAAAAATTGTTTGCCGTTAGCATCTGCTTTTTCCCATTCTCCTTTTAAGAATTTCTCGATAGCAGGAGAAGCTGCCCAAACAACACCTTTGTAATATGGACCATGAGAATCTGGTCTTGTTCCCCACCACCATGAAGCATCGTAAGCATCTTCTTTTTTGTAAAGACGAGCTAAGGTGATCAGAATTTGTTTTTTTAACTTCTCATCTTTTGATTGCTGATAAGCATTAATTAAACCATCAACCGCTTTTTGATCATGCATATAACGTAAAGTCCATAATGCAATGGTTGAGTTTTCGCCATTAATGGCAGCTACAGTAGCATCAACAGCGTTAAGGCTTACCAATGCCTGAACCGCAAGGTGAGGTAACACAATAGCTGAATTAGGTGTAGCATGAGGGCCTTCAACGTCTTTAGCTGGTTCTACAAATGATGCAGGAACTTTAGTTTGCAATAGGGCAGAAGCAGTTTCTAGATGGCCTAAACGACCTAATCCAATTGCTGCAACAGCTTGAACACGTGGCGAGGCGTCTTTAAGACCTGCTAAAAAAGGCTCAGTTGGAACGTTCTGCACGTTGTTTTTACGATCTGCAAGAGTTTTTAAAGCAAATTCTCTCATCGCATCTTCTTTGGTGAATTCTAACAAAGTAGGGATTCCGTCTACTCCGGCGGCTTGTGCGTAAGTATAGATACCTGCAACACGTACAACAAGAGGAAGTTTTTTATCAGACGCTACTTTTAAAGCGGTGGCAGTAGCTTGTTTACTAGAACGAGCAATTAATTCCTGCGATGCGCTTAAACGTGCTACAGCACTTGCTGATTTAAGTAACTCTGCAAGTTGTTTAACAGAGGCTTTGGCCACATTTGGAAACGCTTTGTAAGTCCAGTTGTTTGGTACTGCCCGAACTACATAACCTTTGCTTGGGCTACCAGAATAACCTGCGCCATCCCATGCAGCAAGATAAAGTCTGCCTGATCCATCAACATCCAAATCTGTGATTTGAGGAAGCTTGATAAACTCCTCTTCTTTTTGGGTAAAAGTAGGTCCATCAGGTGTAACCCTATGGATATACAACATGCTTCTTCCCCAATCAGCCATCATTGGGACGTTGTTGTATTTTTCAGGCCAGTTTGGTTCGCTCATATATAAAGCACCAGTACCAGAACCTCCACCAACATCTACTAAAGCTGGTAATATCTCGTCGGTAAAGTGCTGGAATAAAACAGGGTATCCGTATTCTCCAGATTGGATAAAGTGAGAAAAGCGAACATTCCATCCACCACCATCATTGGTGTTTTCTCTTGTGAAAACATTCATAAACGGATCAATAGCAACATCATAAACGTTACGTGTTCCATGCATAAATATTTCCATTTCAGTTCCATCAGGACGTACGCGGACAATACCACCACCCAACATGGTTAGCTTTTTGCCTGAACGGTCTGTAGCATTGTGGAACCCGAAATCGCCTACTGAAATGTAAATCCAGCCATCAATACCCATTCTAATTCCATTGGTAGCATGGTCTGTTCCACGTTCCTGGATGTACTTAGTGTTACTTAGGTGTTCAATAAGTGGTTTTGCAGGGCCATCAGCCTTTCCATCGCCATCTTTATCTTCAAAAACTACCAGGGCCATTCCTGTAGCTTTTTTTGTTTCTTTAGAAAAGGTGGTATGTAATACAAAAACTTTGTCGCCTTGTGCAATGATACCGCGAGGGTTATCAACCATTGCAAATTCAACGTGCTGGTCCATTTTGCCATCATTATCCTTATCAATAAGTTTAAGAATGCGGCCTTTGTCTGGATCTTTACCTAATGATCCAATCATATCAACACCAACAAATACTTCGCCTGTTGCAGCAACAGCCAAACAAGCCGGACTTGGGGTAACATCAGGTCCGGCAAATGGAGTAATTGTTAATTCAGGTGGGTCAAAAGAGGTGGCTTTTGGTTCGCCAAAGAAGCTTTTTATTCCCAGAAATATAACAAGGGAATAAATAAGACTTAAAGAAAATTTAATCATTTGTGTACGGTATTAGGTGTTTATTATAAGTGTGTTATTGTTTTGCTACTCTTTTTTCTGCCATTAGTTTTTGAACTACCTCTTGTAGTTTTGCAGGATCTTTGGCATATTTTTCTAAATTGATGATCTCTACTTTTCTGAAATCTACTGGATGGCTTTCGCTTTGCAATGAAATAGATCCACCAGTTAAAAGTTTACCTTCTGCGGCACCGCCAACAGGATCTAATTGAGGTCTGTTGTAGCGTAGTACTTCTTCGCCATTTACATAGTGTACGATCAATGAGTCTCCAAGGGCAAGAACTTCAACACGTACCCATTGGTCGCCATTGAAAGTTTTAGAATTAGATTCGATACAGTGGGTTTTAATTACTTTGCCATCTTTTACAAACTGAGTTCCTGGAGTACATAAGTTTGCTGTAGGACGTTCGCCATTTCCGGCACCTCCTAATAACTGCACTTCAATAGAATTAGGGAAGTCCTGATCTTTTTTCATAGTTGCCGGATCCTGGCCATGGATCATGATACCGCTATTGCGATATGCCCATCCCGGACCGCCTTTTACCTGATCGCCGGTAAAGCGATATTCTACACCTATAAGATAATAGGAGTATGGCTTTTTATAAAACAAATGGCCAAATTGCTCATCAAATTCTGAATATTTATCGTATCTCACCTGAATATTTCCATCTTTAACACTAAAAGTGTTTCCGAAATTATCGTTCAGGTCATGCTTTCTTATTTTAACATCCCAGCCGTTTAAATCCTTGCCATCAAACATTTGCTCCCATTTTAGGGTGGGTGATGATTGTTTAACAGAACAGCCAAAGAAAACTAAGGGTAAACTCAGGGCAATTGCTACCCTGAACATTGTAGAAATGAAGTTTTGTTTCATTAGTGAGGTTTATGTATAGGTTTTTTCTGCGTAAACTTAGGAATAATCTTTTTTACATGAATGGATATTATTGTTTCAGGCTTTTTTTTTTCTCAAATATTTTTAAATTTCTTCAGTTTATAGGCTATTATGTTCATCATGTTACAATTGCAACATTGGAGTGCTTACTTTTTTTTATACTTTGGAGCCCTTAACCGAACCTAACCATTGTGCGAATTAACCTCTTTTTACTTGCCTTCTTTTTCAGTTTATCTCTTTCAGCTCAAAAAAAGAATGACAGCTATCAGTTACATATTAATAAAGCTTCATCTCCAATTAAAATAGATGGTGAACTAGATGAACAAGCCTGGCAGGATGCCGAGGTGGCAACAGATTTCTATATGATTTTGCCAATGGATACCAGTTTCGCGAAAGTGCGAACTGATGTGCGGATGACATATGATCAGCAAAATCTTTACCTATCGGTAATAAATTATAATGGCACTGAGGGACCATATATGGTGGAATCTTTGCGTCGTGATTTTTCTTTTTTAAAGAATGATAACTTTATCATGTTCATGGATCCTTTTGACGATCAAACCAATGGTTTCGCGTTTGGTGCTAATGCTGCCGGTGCACAATGGGACGGTTTGATGTATGATGGGGGTAAGGTGGATTTGAGCTGGGATAATAAATGGCAGTCTGTAGTAAAGAACTATCCTGATAAATGGATTTTTGAGGCCGTAATTCCTTTTAAAAGTATCAGATATAAGAAAGGTATTACTAAATGGGGAATAAATTTTGGTAGAAATGACCTGAAGACTACTGAAAAAAGCAGCTGGGCACCTGTGCCAAGGCAGTTCCCATCAGCATCATTGGCTTACACAGGTACATTGGTTTGGGATATGCCTCCCCCTGATCCCGGAACTACCGTTTCTTTGATTCCTTATGCACTTGGTGGTGTAATTAAAGATTTTCAAACTGACAAGCCTTCTACATACAGAAAGGATATAGGATTAGATGCTAAAGTAGCTATTACTTCTTCATTAAATCTGGATCTTACTGTAAATCCTGATTTTTCGCAGGTTGACGTAGATAAGCAGGTAACCAACCTCGATAGGTTTGAATTATTTTATCCGGAAAGAAGGCAGTTTTTTCTGGAAAATGGAGATCAGTTTACCAATTTCGGCTATTCCGGTATCCGCCCATTCTTTTCGCGTAGGATAGGTCTGGGCGTACCTATTAAATTTGGGGCACGCTTAAGTGGTAAATTAAATAAAGACTGGAGATTGGGTATTATGAATATGCAAACTGAGAAGCAAAGCTCAACTGCTTTACCAGCACAGAACTTTACTGTGGCAGCCTTACAGCGCCGTGTGTTTGCCCGCTCTAACGTTGGCTTTTTATTGATCAATAAAGAATCTTTAAACTATAATCCGAATGATCTGGCCCCAGGAACAGCTGCTTATTCGCGCTACAACAGGAACTTCGGGATGGAATATAATCTGGCTTCTGCCAATAACTTCTGGACGGGAAAGGCCATGGTGCTTAAATCTTTTAGTCCGGGGAAAAGCGGGCATGACTGGACACACGCCGCCAATCTGCAATACACAAGTGGTAAATGGAACATCAGCTGGCAACATGAATACGTGGGACGTAATTATACTGCCGAAGTAGGCTATGTGCCAAGGCAGGGTTATGTTAAATTGATGCCACAGATTACGCGTCTTTTCTTTCCAAAAAAAGGCCCTTTGTTAAGTCATGGGCCTCAAATAACATCGACCAATTTCTTTGATGAAAACATGCATCGTACAGATAATGAACTGCTGGCATCTTACGGTATGGTTTTTAGAAGCAGAAATACACTTACGGTTTGGGGGTCTGGTACTTATATTAAGCTTTTACAGCCATTTGATCCGGCAAGTACTAAAATAGATACGCTGGTGGCCGGTAGTGAACACAACTGGGCTACTGTAGGGGCAGATTATGTATCAAAGCCTCAAAGCTTGTTTACATATGCATTGAATGCTCGTTATGGGGGCTATTACGCTGACGGTAAACGATTAACATTGGGTGGGGAGTTTGGTTACCGCTTTCAGCCTTATGTAAGTATAGCACTAAGTGCAAACTATAATAAACTGAACTTACCGAAACCCTGGGGCTACAATGATTTTTGGTTGATAGGGCCAAGAGTGGATGTTACGATGACAAACACTTTGTTTCTTACAGGCTTTGTGCAGTACAATGAGCAAATGAAAAATATGAACGTAAATACAAGGTTTCAATGGCGGTATCGCCCTGCCTCAGATTTGTTTATTGTATATACCGATAATTATTTGCCAGAACCTTTTGCGGTTAAAAACAGGGCTTTGGTAGTTAAATTCGTGTATTGGCTAAATATTTAGAAAAATTCATCAAATCTTCATAATTGGTATGTACGTTTGTATCGAGAGCGTTAATTTAAATAGCCTGCGACATTAATTTGTCGCGGGTTATTTTATGCCATTTTTCTTAAGAATTGCAAGTAATTCTAAGCGATCAGGCTTCGTAAAATAAGGTTAAATGTTGTAAAACAAGAGGTTGGTTTATTTGTTAGATTGGTATAAGTATCATAGAGATGTTCGATACAAATCATCCTCTTAAACTCCTTTTTTTGAAGGAGAACGTCATTTTTATAATGATTTGTGTACTCTTTTGCGCTTCATGTTCAGTTAAGCGCCCTTTAGCACCAACTCCGGCAATTCAGCTAACTAAAATAGAACCTCCTGTTTTAAAAAAGCATACCGAAAAAATGAATGTTGCAGCCGAATTCAAAAGAATTTTTGAAGCTAGTCGCCTGACTTTCATTTATCCGGATCAAATTGATTCTTTTTATAAAAATAATGAATATCAGCCAGTATTGATATCCAGATTTATGGCGGATGACCAGCTACAAACTTTTGAAGGTTATTTAATGAATGTTGATGCTCATGGAATAGACCCCCAGGTTTTTACTGTGAATCGGATAAAAAAGCTATTAGACAATTATATTCATGAAAATGCCCGAAAGAAAGAACGGGAAAGCTATAGAGATGCCATGGAGCTTGAATTGGTTATTGCCGATGCCATAATAAAGTATAGTAACGCTATGCAATTTGGTATTGTTGATCCGGCAAGGGTTTATATTAATTACAGCACTCCAACGCTTAGACCTGATAGCATGACTGTAATACAAGTTTTAAAGGTAAAAAACCTTAAAGCTTATCTGGATAGTATACAACCAAAAGACAAACAATATGTTGCTTTGCAAAAGGCACTAAAAGCGGAACAAGAAAACCCACAGGAGAATGACAGTACTTATCGCATTTTAAAGGTAAATCTGGAACGATTGAGGTGGAAAAATAAACCTCTAACAGATAAATATGTGCAGGTAAATATTCCGGAGTTTATGTTAAGTGTAATAGATAGTGGGAAAGTGTCTCTTAGGATGAAGGTTTGCGTTGGTGAGCAAGCCTTGGATAAAGAGACTCCCCAGCTGGGTAGCAAGATATATAGTGTACAGGTAAATCCGGTTTGGAATATACCACAGAGTATTGCCGGTAACGAGATTATCGCATACGCTAAAAAGAACAGATATTATTTTGCTAATAATGATATAAATGTATACAGAAATGGTAAGCTGGTAGGTGACCCGGAATCTATTGACTGGAAATCGGAGGAAACCGGCGCTTATTCTTTTAAACAACAACCGGGTGAACAAAATCCATTGGGAAGAATCAAATTTCTTTTTAATAATGAGAGCAGTGTTTACCTGCATGATACCCCTGTACAAGCCCCTTTTAAACAAAAGGGAAGGGCAGTAAGCCATGGTTGTGTACGCGTTGAGCAGCCTTTAAACCTTGCTTACGCGTTGTTTGGTAAAGGAGAAAAGTTTGACCAGATAAAAAAAGCAATGGCTAATGGTTATCCAAGAGCAAAATATATAGGTTTACCACTTCAGGTGCCCGTATGGATTAGTTATTACACAGCCTGGGCTGATAAAAAGGGTGCCGTTCACTTCTATAAAGATATTTATGGTTTGGATGATGTTTTATACAAACAACTATCTTTTCCTTTTTCACAGCTTTATTAGCAGACGTTTAGTCTTATTTTTGCCATAAATTCAATTCTCTTATTTTTTTTGATTTGCTAAGGGCATCTTTGCCACCGATTATAATGCACAAATTGTTTTTTGGTAAGATTTATAAAGTCTTATCAGAAAGAATAAATAAGAAACACAAATAATGATTAATCGGTTAGGTAAAATTCTCTTTTCAACCCGTACCATGGGTGTAATGTTATTGCTTTATGCTTTTTCTATGGCCATGGCCACTTTTGTGGAAAACGACTATGGTACTGCTGTAGCCAAAGCGCTAATCTATGACTGTTGGTGGTTTGAGCTGATTATGGTAATCCTGGTATTGAATTTTATTGGAAATATTGGGAGATACCAACTTACGCAACGTAAAAAATGGCCTTTACTGGTGTTTCACCTTGCATTTATAATCATTTTTGTTGGCGGATATATTACGCGCTATATAAGTTTTGAGGGCTCAATGCATATCAGAGAAGGTGAAGCGAGCAATGAAATTGTTTCGGATAAAACCTTTATTAAGGTCCAGATAGGGAAGG
Source organism: Pedobacter ginsengisoli (assembly GCF_002736205.1). Classification (NCBI taxonomy): domain Bacteria; kingdom Pseudomonadati; phylum Bacteroidota; class Sphingobacteriia; order Sphingobacteriales; family Sphingobacteriaceae; genus Pedobacter; species Pedobacter ginsengisoli. The sequence goes on from NZ_CP024091.1 coordinate 238,600, forward strand.
GAGATCAGGCGCTGGCATATGATGATGTACCGGCTATTTTAACTTCAAACAGAATTCCTACATACTTAAAACCTTTTAAGAAAACATTTACTTCGGAGTATGATTATAATGGAGAACGTGTAAAGTTAAAAGTGGTAGATTTTTACGCCAGAGCTCAGGATTCATTGGTTCGTGAGGCTTCAGGCACACCTACTCTACACCTTGTTGTACTTGAAAATGGCAAGCGTGTAAATAAATACATTCCGGCAGGGGGTGTTCAGCTAATGCAGAACATGCTTGTAAGTTACAACAAGGAAACGCCGGGTGCTATTAATTTAAATGACACAAGTGGTGCATTACAGATTTCTTCGCCATATGAAGGGAATTATATGATTATGGCTACTCAGGAAAGGAAGCCAGTTGCCGGAAATGATGTCCCCCAGCCTTTTAACCTTAGAAGTTTGTATACTTATGGCGGACTTGCATTTGTTGTACCTGAAGGTGTTGTACCTGGCCGCATCATTTATTTTGAGGGAGACAAGAGAACTCATGAGCATGATCTGGATTTGGTAAAGGTGCAAATAACTACTCCGACAGCTGTTGACACGGTTTCATTTTATGGTGGCAAGGGTATGACCAATTTCCAGCATCAAAGTGAAGTTGGTGGCTTAAGGATTTCTTTGGCTTATGGATCTAAAATATACCAAACACCATTTAAGCTTAAACTGGTAGACTTTAAGATGGAAAAATATCCGGGTAGCAATAGTCCGGCAGCTTATTCTTCTGATGTGATGATACAGGACGGCGGAGCTGAAACTCCTTACAAAATATTTATGAACCATGTGTTAGATCATTCTGGTTACCGCTTTTTTCAGGCGAGTTTTGATGAGGATGAAAAGGGTACAATATTATCCGTAAATCATGATTCATTAGGTACAAACGTTACTTATATTGGCTATACTTTACTTTTTCTGGGGATGTTTGTTACGCTGTTCTGGAAAGGAACGCATTTCTCAAAATTGAATGAGCAGTTAAAAACTATTTCTAAATCAAAAACACTATTATTATTGCTTTTCTTTTTACCGGCAGGCGCAGCTTTCAGTCAGAAGATAGATATGCATGGTACTGATGGAACTACACATGTTCATGAAAATGGTGAGGTTCACGATCATGAGCATAATGTTGTACCACAAGATAGTGCAATGCCAGAGCATAAACATGAGCATAATGACACACAATTGTTTTTGCCTACCAAGACTGTAGATGCGGCCCAATTTGTTTCATCAATTAAAATTGATGCTAGTCATGCAGATAGATTTGGCCACTTATTGGTTCAGAATATTGATGGCAGGATTGAGCCTGTTAATACTATGGCTCTTGAAATCCTACGCAAATTACACCGCAAGGATCGTTTTTATACTTTAAGTGCCAATCAGTTTTTCCTTTCAATTTCGACTATGCCGCTAAACTGGATCAACGTGCCGTTGATTAAAGTAAATACTAAGGGGGGGCGGAATTGCTTAAAACGGTAAGCGCTACAGCGGATGGTTATACATCTATGGTTAATCTGATAAAGATTAACCCAGATGGAACCGCAGAGTTCTTGTTAAAGGATGAATATTTAAAAGCTTTTGCTAAAAAGCCGGCTGAGCAAAATAGTTTCGATAAAGATATAATAGACCTTAATGATAAGCTACAGGCTATGGAGCAATTAATTTATGGTCAGTATTTGCGTGTTTCTCCGGTTATTGGCGATGCAAATAATACATGGATTGCAATGACAATGAATGATCTTGATAGCGTACTTGTTAAGCCAAGTGCTATAAGTCGTTATGTTAAGGCTGTTAATGAAGCGCAAGTATCAGATAACTGGTCTCAGGCTGATGAAGCGTTGAAAAATGTTAGTGATGCCCAGCAAAAATATGGTAAAGACGTTGTGCCTTCGCAGGGGAAAATAGAGTGGGAGATCAGTTATAATTCATGGAATATCTTCCTGAATTTAATGATTACCTATGCCTTATTAGGAGTAGTGATACTTTCGCTTGCTTTTATGAAGCTCTTTAAAAACTCTAAATCACTTGATACACTTGTTAAAGTAGTACTAGTTCTAATTGGAATAGCCGCAATATTACAGGGTGTTGGTTTAGGTGTACGCTGGTACATTTCTGGGCATGAGCCTTGGAGTAATGGTTATGAAGCTGTTTTATTTATTAGCTGGATAGGTGTTTTATCTGGCTTGCTAATGTATAGAAACAGTAATGCATTTATACCTGCAGCAGGTTGTTTAATTGCGGTAATATTAATGGGCTTTGCTCATGGAGGTTCTCAGATGAACCCTCAGATTACTCCATTGGTTCCGGTATTGAAATCGTATTGGCTGATGATTCACGTAGCTATTATCACTTCGAGCTATGGTTTCTTTGGGTTAAGTGCATTAATGGGAACAGTAGTATTGATACTTTATATTATTGACAACAATAAGATAAGTGCTAAGGTTAAAGCTTCGATAACTGAGCTAACAATTGTTAACGAGATGTCGTTAACGGTAGGCCTGTTCTTATTAACTGTTGGTACATTTTTAGGTGGAATATGGGCGAATGAAAGTTGGGGACGCTATTGGAGCTGGGATCCAAAAGAAACCTGGGCATTTATTTCTGTTATTGTTTATGCTTTTGTTTTACATGTTCGCTTAATTCCTGGATTAAGAAGTAAATACTTATTTAACTTGCTGTCGTTACTGGCTTTCTCTAGTATAATCATGACTTACTTTGGGGTTAATTACTACCTGACTGGTTTGCACTCTTATGCACAAGGTGACCCGGTACCAATTCCATCATGGGTGTATATTACTTTGGCTGTAGTTTTTGCTTTAGCGCTTGTTTCTTATAAAAGATATAAGGCCAGGAGTAAGTAATTACTTATCTTGTAGCTATGAGTAAGGTTTATTCTATAGCGATATATCCTGATATATCTATAATGAAAAAGGTGAAGGCTATGAAAGATGAGTTAGCATCCTTTACCGGTTGGTTTGGAAGTAGAAATTCAAAAGCCCATGTAACAATATGCGAGTGTAACGCAGTTGGTGAAAGGGAATTGCTGGGTATTAAAAGTCTATTACAAAAGCTTTGTGCTACAGAATCAGCTCTAAATTTAACTTTTGATCATATAGGCATTTATGAGAATAAAGTAAATGGTGTAGTTTGCCTATTGCCGAACAAAGAATCGGAGAATATGCTTAAACCATTGATGAAACGGATTCGTAAATCTATGAAAGTTAAATTGGTTCCTGGAAGTTCTAACCCGCACATAACAATAGGTAGAAAACTAAACAACGAACAATTATCTCTGGCTAGGGAACTGTTTATAAATACAGAGGTAAGTTTAAACTTCATTTGCGATAGAATAGTTCTTCGTGTTCGTGAAGATCAAACCCAATTTGCAGTAATCGATGAGTTTGTTTTTCAAGGCAAGCCTCTCATGCCAATAGATGAGCAGTTATCAATGTTTTAGATAGTTTCTTCGATTGGTAACATTCTTGTATATTAAGAGTCTGATTATTAAATTGTTCAGTATGAAACATCTATTCTCTCTCTTTGTTGCTTTTAGTTTGTTGTGTGGCAATGCTATTGCCCAGCAAACCCAGGAAAAATATACTAATGAAATAAAGTATCTACTCTATTTGCCCGAAAACTATAACAAAGATGATCAGCAAAAATTTCCTGTAGTCTTGTTTTTACATGGAAGTGGTGAGCGTGGGGAAGATGTAAATAAGGTAGCTGTAAATGGACTACCCAAGCTGATTGCCGGTGGAAAAAAGTTTCCTTTTATCGTTGTTTCACCACAGGTGCCAGAGGGAGAACGTTGGGAAAGTACAGATTTGTTCCGCCTGATGAAAGACATTAAGAAAAAGTATAGGGTTGATGAAGATCGTTTGTACTTAACCGGTTTAAGTATGGGGGGCTATGGTAGTTGGGATATGGCTATGAAATATCCGCAAATGTTTGCTGCAATTATACCCATTTGTGGTGGTGGAGATGTATCTAAAGTTTGGACCATCAGGCATACACCGGTTTGGGTTTTTCATGGTGGGAAAGACAATATTGTGCCACTTAAACAGAGTCAGGATATGGTTGATGCTTTAAAGCCCATTAATCCGGATGTTAAATTCACCATATTCCCGGAAGATGGCCATGACAGCTGGACTTCGGCATACAATACGGATAGCCTGTATATCTGGATGTTGGGCATTAAAAAATTTAAATACAGCAAAGTTCCTGTAGATCAGCAAATATTAGATACCTATCAGGGATCTTATTATAATGATTTTACTAATGATACACTGAAAATAACTGTAGCCCCAGGTATAGTTAACATGATTCGTAAAAAGGGGGTTATTGAAATAAAACCTTACGCAAACGATAAGTTTTTTGTAAATGAAAATGATCCGGTTGATGCTGTATTCTCGGGGAAAAAGAAGAAAATGCAGCTCCTTATAAATGCTGACAGGCAGTATGTTTACAAAAGAATCAGTGATTAAAAAGTATCACTAATCTCAGTGTACCTTACCTGATTAATGTTAAAATTCCTTAAGAACATGTAAGAATTGCTGAATTTTTGTGGGCTTTTTTAGGTATTATTGGAGAACTTTTTAGACCAAACCTGTATAACACAAAATGAAACCACACAAAAAACAAATTTATGCACTTTTTATTTTCCTGCTATGTCAGCTTAGTCTGACTGCTCAGGTTAAGAAAACAGGGCAAGCCTCACAGGTCTTAAAACTGTGGGATGACAAGCCGGCTAAAGAATGGATGACGGAAGCCTTCCCAATGGGAAATGGAAGAATTGGGGGGATGGTATTTGGCGGAATAGCTCAGGAACACATTCAGTTCAATGAAATTAGTTTATGGACGGGAGATGAAACTAATACCGGTGCCTATCAGGCATTTGGCGATGTTTACATTAATTTTAAAGACAAAGATGATAAAGCGGCTGTTCCGGCTGATTATCGCAGAGAAACTGATATTAGCAAAGCTGTTCAGAAAATCTCTTTCACAGACAATGGAGTTGCCTATAAACGCGAATATTTCTGCAGTTTCCCCGATAAGGTGATGGTTTTGCGTTTTACTGCCAATAAAAAATCTGCCTTTTCGGCTTCCATACAGCTTAAAGATGCACATGATGCAAAAGTTACTGCAAATGGAACAACATTAACTATTGCAGGGAAACTTGAGAATGGAATGGCATACAGCGCTACTTTATTATTAAAAACAGAAGGTGGATCTGTAGTAGTAGAATCTGATGGCAAAGGCGGATCTCAGTTAAGTATTAATAAAGCTGACGCATTTACTGTTTTGCTTTCGGCAGCTACGGACTATAGTAATAAACGTGAGCAGCAATGGAAAGGCGAAGCTCCTGATATCAAGGTTAAAGAGATTTTAGCCGCAGCATCACCTAAAAATTATCAACTGTTGTTAAACAACCACATTAAAGATTATCAGAATCTGTTTGGCAGGGTGTCATTAAACCTTGGTACTACCCCGGCATCAACTCAATTGTTACCAACCTATAAAAGAATACTTAATTATAAGAAAGTAACTGACCCACAGTTGGAAGCACTTATTTTTCAATATGGAAGGTATTTGCTGATTAATTCTTCTAGAAAGGGTGGGTTACCTGCTAATTTGCAGGGCTTATGGAACGAAAGCAACAACCCACCTTGGAGGTCTGATTATCATTCGAACATTAACATACAAATGAACTATTGGCTTGCTGAGCCTACCAATCTTTCTGAGTCTCATTTTCCTTATCTGGATTATATAAACAGTATGCGCGAAGTGAAAAAAGAAAATACTAAAAAAGAGTATCCGGGAGTACGCGGATGGACCGTGAAAACAGAAAATAATATTTTTGGCGGCGAAAGTTTTTTATGGAACACACCCGGTAGTGCCTGGTATGTACAATCTATCTGGGAGCATTATGCATTTACAAAGGATAAAGCTTACCTTAAAAACTTTGGCTATCCAATACTAAAAGAGATAACCGAATTTTGGGATGATTATTTAAAACGTAGAGACGATGGGACTTTAGTGGCGCCTAAAGGTTGGTCGCCTGAACATGGACCTACCGAAGATGGTGTTTCATATGATCAACAAATTGTATATGATTTGTTTACCAATTACATTGAAGCTGCTGATGCCTTAGGTGTTGATAAAGCTTACAGAGATAAGGTTATGGATATGCGTGCTCATTTGTTAAAGCCTAAAATTGGTAAGTGGGGCCAGTTACAAGAGTGGGAAACGGATCGTGATGATCCGAAGGATAATCACAGACATGCATCTCATCTTTTTGGTTTACATCCGGGCAGGCAATTTAGTACTACTGAAACCCCAGAGCTGGCTAAAGCTGCAAAAGTAAGTTTGCTTGCTCGTGGTGATGCTTCAACCGGATGGTCTATGGCCTGGAAAATGAATTTCTGGGCAAGGCTACATGATGGCGATCACGCTTATCTTATCCTTAAAAACTTTATTACTCTTGTTGGTGGTTCTGGAGTTGATTATAATAAGGGTGGGGGTATTTATGCCAACCTGTTTTGTGCGCATCCTCCTTTTCAGATTGATGGAAACTTTGGCTACACGGCAGGTGTAGCAGAGATGTTGCTTCAAAGCCAGACCTCAGAAATCGAATTGCTTCCTGCCTTACCAAAAGAATGGATCAGTGGGAGTGTGAAGGGCTTGCGTGCAAGAGGAAATTTCGAGATCACAGACTTACAGTGGAAAAATGGAAAGATCATTAAATTGGTTGTAAAATCATTATCTGGGGGAGCATGCAATCTGCGCGTACCAAATTCTTTAAAAGCTGCTTTTGCGGTTAAAAACAGTAAAGACGAAAATGGATATAAGTATAGCTTTAATACATTAACTGGTAAAGTATATAGCTTTATTGGGCAGTAATTGGTTACAGACAGGATAGTGCATGACACTTATATCAAATTAATTACGGATAATAGTGAGTTGCTTAGGATTTCCGGGCAACTCATTATTAATCGAATATGAGACCAAGTATTAAGAATTTGCTGCAAACATTTGCAGTATTTGGGATTTTGTTTGCCGTGAATCTTACGGCTCTTGCCCAAAAATTAAGCGTAAATGACCTTAAGGTAGAACATCTTATAAACCCTCTGGCCATTGAAACACCGACGCCCAGATTTAGCTGGAAAATAGCTTCAACTGTAAAGAACACACTGCAATCTTCTTATGAAATTAGAGTAGGTACCAATAAGGCCTCAATCAATGCAGGTAAAGACCTGGTTTGGAAAAGCTCCATTTCTACAGAGCAATCGGTATTGATTGATTATTCTGGTACTGAATTACAATCAAAAAAGAAATACTATTGGCAGGTAAGGGTAAAAGACAATCATGGCAATATCTCGGGATGGTCAGAGCCTGGTTTTTTTCAAATGGGAATTTCTTCGGCAGATTGGACTGCAAAATGGATCACAGTATCAGGAAAAGATACTTCTGCCAGAAGCCCACTTTTTAGAAAAGAGTTTTCCTTACAAAAGAAAGTTAAATCGGCTATAGCATATATTACTGCAAAGGGATTGTACGAAGCCAGTATAAATGGTAAGCGTGTAAGTGATACTTATTTTGCACCGGGATGGACCAGCTATAAGGATCATCTGCAATACCAGGTATACGATGTAACCTCCAGTTTAAAAAGTGGCCCTAACGTATTTGGTGCAACCCTTGGAAACGGCTGGTATAAAGGAAGAATTGGTTTTGGAAATCAACATAACTTTTATGGAGACACGCGCGGATTACTAATGCAACTGGAAGTGGAGTATACTGATGGCTCTAAAGAAATTGTAAATACAGATGAAAGCTGGAAGTATGCCTATGGGCCAATTATGGCCTCAGATATTTATGATGGTGAAAGGTATGATGCAAGAATGGAAATAGCCGGGTGGGACAATACCGGTTTTAAAGAGACCGCATCATGGATAGGAGTTGGCATAATGGACAAGGGTAATGAAAGGCTAGTGGCAATGAGCGGACCCCCTGTAAGGAAACATGAGCAATTTAAAGCGCTTAAAATTTTCAAAACGCCCTCAGGCGAAACAGTAGTGGATTTTGGGCAGAATCTTGTAGGATGGGTAATGCTTAAAGCCAAAGGGGCTGCCGGAACAAGGATAACGCTAAGCCATGCTGAGGTGCTTACAAAAGAGGGTAACTTTTATACGGTAAATCTGAGGTCGGCAAAAGCACAGGATATTTATATCCTAAAAGAGAACACCGAGCAGGTTTTTGAGCCTCATTTTACTTTCCAGGGATTCAGATATGTGAAGGTAGAGGGGTATCCGGGAGAACTAAAAGCAGAAGATATGACCGCCGTTGCTGTGTATTCGGATATGGAGGCTACCGGTAAATTCTCAACTTCTAATGCTTTACTAAATCAATTGCAACATAATATTCAATGGGGACAAAAAGGAAACTTTGTAGATGTCCCAACCGATTGTCCGCAGCGCGATGAACGCCTGGGCTGGACCGGTGATGCACAGGCTTTTGCTAATACTGCAGCCTACAATATGGATGTGGCAGGTTTTTTTACCAAATGGCTAAAAGATGTAAAGGCTGATCAGCAACCTAATGGTCTCATCCCTCATGTAATTCCAAATGTGCTTGGACCTAATGACGGTGCATCGGCTGGATGGGCTGATGTGTCTACAATTATTCCGTGGGATATGTACGTAGCCTACGGAGACCGCAGGATATTGGCAACACAATATGAAAGTATGCAGAAATGGGTGGGCTATATGTCATCAGTTGCTAAAAACAACCTTTGGAATTCGGGCTTCCACTTTGGTGACTGGTTGTTTTATCGTCCGAATGATGACAATGATGGAAGGGCTGCAGTGACTGATAAATATCTGATTGCACAAACTTTTTATGCGCATTCTACCCAATTGCTGATCAATGCTGCAAAGGTATTGGGTAAACAAGATGATGTAGCCAAATACACAACATTGCTTGCAGATATTAAAGCTGCTTTTGTAAAAGAATACATGACCCCAACCGGCCGACTGGTATCTGGAACACAAACAGCATATGTGCTTGCACTTCAGTTTGATATGCTGCCTGAAGAACTTAGGGCACCATGCGCCGATCGCCTTGTTGCCAATATTCGTGATTACGGGAACCACCTCACAACCGGATTTTTGGGCACACCTTATTTATGTCATGTACTTACCAGATATGGGCACAATAATGTAGCTTATGATCTTTTGATGCAGGAAAGTTATCCTTCATGGCTTTACCCTGTCAAAATGGGTGCTACTACAATATGGGAAAGATGGGATGGTATAAAGCCGGATGGATCTTTTCAAACTCCTGATATGAACTCTTATAATCATTATGCTTATGGCGCCATAGGCGATTGGATGTACAGAACTATTGCAGGAATTAATTCGGTAGCCGACCAGCCTGGTTACAAGTACATTGTTATTTCGCCAAAACCAGGAGGTAAAATAACTAATGCGTCAGCAGAATTGGAAACCGTTTATGGTACAGTAAAGTCTGCCTGGACTTTGGAAAACGGATTGCTAAAGCTTGATGTTACCATACCTGCAAATACAAAAGCCAAGGTAGTACTGCCAGAGGCTACCAAAGAAATTGGATCTGGTAGTTATCACTTTGAAAGCAAAATTTAGTATTTAGTAGATAGTACTTAGTATTTAGATCAGTGTTTTAGTTAGCGATTACTTTAACCTGTCTAATTACTAAGTACTAGATACTACCTACTATTTTACATCAAACCACAGTTTAGTAGTTAATAAATCTGCACCTTGTTTTGCAACAGCAGCTTTATAGTTTTCGCCATTCAGCGATTGCTCGCGTCCAGGATATATAAATCTTACGGGTAGTTTTCCACCTAATGTACCCGCTACGGCAGGTGCAAGTTCGGGATAGTCAAGTCTTCTCCATTCGGCAAATGCTTCTAATCCCTGGCCAAACAAGGCAATCCATTTTTGCTCTCCAATAGATTTTTTGAAATTGCCTGCATTATATTTTACAGCCGGAAGGCTTGTGTAAGTGTTAATTTCACCTTCTGTAACACCATATTGTCTTAACGATTCTTCAATAGCTTGTTTATATAAGGCTGCCGGATCTTCATTACTAAGGCCACGTGCGGCTATTTCTGCGCGATCAAATAATACTTCGGCATAGCTTAAGATAACTGCCGGTGCTGATGGAGCCAGAAAGTAAGTGCCGGGTTTAGAAGTTTTATTTAAACCAAGGCTATTTGCATCACTTGTTAGCAAGCCATTCGGTACACCTATATAAACCTCTGGCGTTACATCTTTAGTAGGACTCGCAAATATTGGAAGGCGAGGGTCGCTTAAGCTCTTTAACTTGTCTACAATAGTCTTGCTGATCCTGTGATCGTTACGTGTATCAAATGTATTGCTTATTGGATTTTGATTAGGCGAAGTAACGTATACCAGTTGGGCTATTTCTGCATTGCTGCTAATATAAGCGCCACCTTCAGCTGCAATTTCTGCTAATACGGCTTTAGTTTTTTCTGGTTCGCGGTCGGCTATTCTAAGTGCTATGCGAAGCCTTAAAGCATTTGCAAATTTTTTCCAGCGGTCGATCTTGCCACCATAAATGATATCGCCGGCAATTGCTTTGCCATTCAAGGCCAAATCAGCCTGAGCCGATTTCAGATCATCAAGTAAGCCAAAATATACATCTTTTTGGGTGTCATATTTAGGAGTTACAAATTGTTTGATCTGTATGGCTTGTGAATAAGGAATATCTCCATAAGCATCAGTAAGTAAAAGGAATGTCCATGATCTTAAAACCTTGGCCGCACCTCTGTAATTGGTGTTTTGTTGAGCATCAGCCAGCTCAATCAGCTTGTTTAGGTTGGTAATGCCTTTTGTATAACCACTATTCCATAAATCCTGAAGATCAGTATTAGAAAAAATATAACGATCAGGATCTGTGTATTGTATTTTTGCCCAATGCTGAACAAATAACAGGCTCGAATTAATGTTGTTAGTTCCCCAATAAGCATCAGTTGTACTTTTTATTGCGCCGGTTAGCAAATAATCTGGAAGTGGATTCTCTGCCTCATTAGGATTTTTGTTGATATCTGCCAGCTCTTTTTTGCACGAAGTAAAAGAGGTTGCCAATATTGCAGAAAAAAGGATTGGAATATATTTGAATTTCATGATGTCTAGAATTTAAAATTAAGGTTAAAACCAAATGATCTTGTAGTTGGAAGTGTTAAGCTTTCCAAGCCCTGAGCGTTTCCTGTATTGAATGCTGTTTCAGGATCAATGTTTGGTATATCTTTATGGATGATCCAAAGATTACGCCCTACTAATGAGAAGTTAGCTTCTTGCAAACCAATCTTTTTAACCCATTGCGAAGGAATATTGTAGCTTAATCTTACCTCTCTTAATTTTATGTAAGAAGCACTGTAAACAAATTCCTCATTTGATTTGGTTGTAGCTTTATAATACTCTTCAGCAGAGATAACTTTGGTGTTTTTAGTTCCATCGGCCAAAACGCCATCAAAAATCATCCCGTCATTATAGGTAACACCCCCGGTTGTATAGGTAAGCCCGCCATTCTCTGCATTTCTACCTCTCATTGTACTGGCTAGTACCCCTGTATAAGTTCCGGTAGAGTTAGTGCCTGAGAAAACTTTACCACCAATTCTTGCATCTACAAGGAAGTTCAGATTAAAGTTTCTATAAGTAAAGCTGTTGGTAATTCCGCCTATCCAGTTTGGAGTGAACTTACCAAGAATCTGCTTTGCAGGATCGATAAGTGGGGTGCCATTAGCACCAACAATAACTTGTCCGGCAGCATCACGCTGATAAGCAGTTCCAAAGAAAGTGCCATAAGGTTGGCCAACGGCTGCCAATACATCAAGAGTTCCGCTGGTACCTATGGTATAACTGCTAATGCGTCCTTCTTTATCAAGTTCAGTAACCTTACTGCGGTTACGTGAATAGTTCAAATTAATGTCCCAGCTAAAGTCTTTTTGTTTAATTGGAGTTAGACCCAATTGGATTTCAATACCCTTATTGTTGATGCTTCCACCATTAATAAGTTTTTGTGTATATCCCGTTGCTGAACTTACGTCAACTTTTAAAATCTGGTTAATACTGTTGGTGTTGTATACACTCAGATCCAGCTTAATTCTATTGTCGAACAATCCAATTTCAGCACCAGCCTCAGCTGATTTGGTGATTTCGGGCAAAAGGTTTGGGTTAAGATCGATTGTATTGGCTGATTGTTGTGGATTACCATCAAACGGCGCAGTAAAACTATAGGTATTAATTAGCTGATAAGGATCTGTTGCTTTTCCTACTTTAGACCATCCCCCTCTTATTTTGGCAAAGCTGAGCACATCACTTTTAATGTCAAAAGCTTCTGTAAGAATTAAACTTCCGTTAACAGAAGGGTAGAAATAAGACAGGTTAGGCTCGGGTAAGCTAGAGTCCCAGTCATTGCGCGCGGTTAAGTTAAGGTATGCATAGTCTCTAAAACCTAACTGGGCTGATCCAAATAAACTATAGGTTCTAAGTTTGCTGTAAAAGTTTGAAGACACCAACGGGTCTCTTGAGTTGCTTAAGGTATATAAGCCGTTTACTGCAAGCTTTGTTGCTTTCTGATCGTTTTGTTCAAAAGTAGAGGTTCTTATGTTTCCACCACCCAAAATATCTATTGAGAAATCTGAGTTTAGTTTTTTATTGAACTCTAAACGACCCTCTGTATTGTTTTCATTAACAGTATATGCATCTTCCTCATAAGAACCAAATGGAGTACCGTTAGTTCCATAAGCAATTTTGATCTTTCTGCGATCAGTATAATAATCGTTTCCTGTTCTAAAATTTGCTGAAAGTGCGCTGGTAATTTTATAATTCAATTCAGCATTACCAATAATACGATCACGTTTCTGACCAACTGTATTCTCGTAAGCTATAAAGTACGGGTTGCTATAATAACTGTTGTTCCAGTTAAAATCGTTTCCGTTTTCATCTTTATAGTTTTTAAGCTGGCTAACATCTACCTGTCTTCCAAACCATGTAAATTGAAGCATTGGTCCCGTTGCGCGTTTTCCGCCAGAAGCAGGAAGGTTATCAGCATTGCTTTTTATATAATTGGCAGATGCATTTAACGTTAATTTAGGCGTGATCCTGTATGAGGTATTTAGTAATAATGAATTCTTATCCTGAGATGAATTTGGTAATATGCCACCTTGGGTAAGGTTGTTGTAAGAGAAACGGACATCTTGTTTTTCGCCTGATCCTGCAATAGCAATACCATTGTTAAGTGCGTAGCCCGTTTCAAAGAAATTCTTAACATTGTCTGGATGAGCAATAAATGGCACCGCTACACCTTTAGAGTTAAACTGAGGTATTAAACGGCCATCTAAAGCTGGCCCCCAGCTTTCATCAACACCATCGTTTACGCCCCCACCTTTTCCATCAACAAAGCTGAATTTGCCGCTTGTACCTTGCCCAAATGAGTTCTGATAGTCTGGCAGTGTTAACAGATTTGAAAATGTAGTGTTTGAGTTTACACTTATACCTAAACCTTTTTGGCCTCTGCCTGTTTTGGTTTTAATAAGAATAACACCGGCTGCAGCACGAGATCCGTATAATGCAGCAGCATTTGGACCTTTAAGCACGCTGATAGATTCAATGTCTTCCGAATTAATATCAGAAATGGTGTTGGCAAAATCTCTTGACCCAGCTATACCCAGATTCTGCGAATTATCAACCGGAACCCCGTCTACTACGAAAAGAGGCTGGTTATTCCCTGAGATTGAAGTTTCACCTCGAATAATAATTCTTGATGAACCCATATCACCCTGACTATTTGTTGTTTGCACACCGGCAATTTTTCCGGCAAGTGAATTGATCAGGTTCGTTTCCTTTGCAGTAGCAATATCTTTAGATTTTAATTCCTGCACTGCATATCCTAATGATTTCTTTTCCTTAGAGATACCAAGGGCGGTAACAACAACTTCGCTTAAAGCGTTTGAGGCTACATCAAGTGTAATATTTAATGTAGCTGTTGCTGCGGTAATGGTTATTTCTTTTGTAGCATATCCCAGATAAGATATACTAAGCACATCATTAACGTCTGCAGCAAGAGAAAACTTGCCGTTACCATCTGTAGTTGTGCCGCTTTTTTTTCCTTTTATAATAATTGAAGCTCCCGGAATGGTCTCTCCATCTGGGTTTCCGGTAACAGTTCCTGTTATTTTAACAGATTGTGCCTGTACGGTTTGCAGGAAAAAAAAGGATATAAGGATCCCTGCAAAAATTTTGTATATTTTTAACATTTGAATTAAATAAAGTGGTTAATATTAAATCTTTTGGTTGTATTAAATAGAGCAACAGTGCATTCGTTGCTGACCGATCATAAGACCAGTTAGAGGATACTGAGGAGGAGAGGAGCAGCGCATTTCTTGTAATTGTACTTTCTGTTTCATGTTTTTATACATTTATAGTTTGGGTCAGCCCTTCCATACTTTGTCGTGAACAGAATTAGATTTGGTTATGATGATGGATAAACTCGCGTTTGCTGTTTAATCTTATCTTTTTCGCTTTGCAGCGAAGTGGAATTAGCACCTTTTACAATAAATTGTAGAGGTTGCTAAGACATCATAGGGCCAATCCCTCAGTCTTTCTTGATAAGCAGGAAGTTTTAAGAACCATTTGCTGGGACAAATATAAGAATAATCTACTAATCCTATAGAAATTCATAAAATAAATATTCTGTATTTTGAGCAGGACAGTACGGGTTGCTGAAAATGACTAAGAAAATTAACATTGTAAACACACTAAACTTTACTTGAATTATTTTAATGAGATACCTTTATTCTTTCCTGCTGGTGCTATTTACTTTTTCTACCATCGAAAAAGCAAATGCCAATGAAGTTAAACCTTCTGGTTTGCAATGTGAGCATCTGATAAACCCAATTGGGGTAGACCTGTTAAACCCTCGCTTGTCATGGATGATGGCCGATAATCGTCAGGGTGCAAAACAAACGGCCTATAGAATTATTGTGGGCAAAGACTCATCAGAAGTAGCAAGAAAAAAAGGACTTTCATGGGAGTCTGGCAAAATAACATCGTCTGCCAACCTTATTAATTATAAAGGCAAAACATTAGAGCCTTTTACTAAGTATTATTGGTCTGTTGAGCTTTGGGATAAAGATGGTAAACCAGTTTCGTCAGGTCCGGTAGTGAGCTTTGAAACAGGAATGATGAAGATTGACAACTGGAAAGGTACTTGGATTAGTGATGGAAACGATATCGATAAAAGGGAAGCACCATATTTCAGAAAAGTATTTGAACCTTCTAAAAAGATAAAATCTGCGAGGGCCTATATTGCCGCTGCAGGTTTGTACGAGTTATACCTGAATGGGAAGAAAGTAGGAAACCACAGATTAGATCCTATGTATACCCGTTTTGACAGACGTAACTTATATGTTTCGTATGATGTTACTTCTCAGCTTCAAAATGGTAAAAATGCGGTTGGCGTTTTACTTGGCAATGGATGGTATAATCATCAGTCTATAGGTGTTTGGAATTTTGATAAAGCCCCATGGAGAGCAAGGCCGGCTTTTTGTCTGGATTTAAGGATTACTTACAATGATGGATCTGTTGATGTAATTACCTCTGGAGGTGACTGGAAAACAAGTTCAAGCCCGATAGTACTTAACAACATTTATACTGCTGAGCATTATGATGCGCGTAAAGAACAACCAGGTTGGAATACTGCCGATTTTGATGACAAAAAGTGGAATGGCATTTCGTTAAGAGCTGCACCATCAAACAATGTAGTAAGTCAGGTAATGCAGCCAATTCGAAATGTTGAAGAAATTCCTTCTAAAACTATGCAGAAGA
Source organism: Pedobacter ginsengisoli (assembly GCF_002736205.1). Classification (NCBI taxonomy): domain Bacteria; kingdom Pseudomonadati; phylum Bacteroidota; class Sphingobacteriia; order Sphingobacteriales; family Sphingobacteriaceae; genus Pedobacter; species Pedobacter ginsengisoli. The sequence continues at coordinate 254,519 of NZ_CP024091.1, forward strand.
TTAATGACACTGCATATGTTTTTGATCTGGGACGTAATATTTCGGGGGTAACAAAAATTAAGGTAAGCGGAGAGGAAGGAACTGTTATCCGCATTAAGCATGGCGAACGTTTGTATCCAAACGGTAGGGTAGACTTATCAAATATTGATGTTTACTATCGTCCAAAAGACAATACAGATCCTTTTCAAACAGATATTGTTACCTTATCCGGTAAAGGGGAGCTTGAATTTATGCCTAAGTTTAACTACAAGGGATTTCAGTACGTTGAAGTAACCAGCAGCAAGCCAATTCAGTTAACAAAAGAAAGTATCACTGGTTATTTTATGCATAGTGATGTTACCCCTACGGGTAAAATAAGTTCATCAAACAAACTGATTGACAGGTTATGGTGGGCTACTAATAATTCTTACTTATCTAACCTGATGGGATATCCTACAGATTGCCCGCAGAGAGAAAAGAATGGATGGACGGGTGATGGGCATTTTGCTGTTGAGACTGGCCTGTTTAATTTTGATGGCATTACAGTTTATGAAAAATGGCTGGCAGACCACAGAGATGAGCAACAACCAAATGGGGTACTCCCTGATATTATCCCTACTGGTGGCTGGGGCTATGGATCGGCAAATGGAACCGACTGGACAAGTACAATTGCTATTATTCCATGGAACATATACATGTTTTATGGAGATAGTAAGTTGCTGTCAGATTCTTATAACAGCATTAAAAGATATGTGAATTATATAGAGCAAATCAGTCCTACGGGCTTAACAACATTTGGTAGAGGCGATTGGGTACCTGTTAAATCGCAATCTTCATTAGAATATACTTCTTCTACTTATTACTACGTAGATGCAGTTATCCTGGCAAAAGCAGCAAAAATGTTTGGTAAGCAGGCCGACTATAGTTATTACAGCAACCTTGCCGAGAAAATAAAAAAAGCGATAAACGATAAGTATTTAAACCGTGCAACAGGTATTTATGCATCAGGTGTACAAACTGAGTTAAGTGTTGCTTTGCAATGGGGTTTGGTACCAAATGAACTTGTAGCAAAAGTTGCAGAGAACCTTGCTAAAAGAGTTGCGGCCGATGGGATGCACCTTGATGTGGGTGTATTAGGTGCAAAAGCAATCTTAAATGCTTTGAGCGATAATGGACAGGCAGAAACTGCATACAAACTTGCTGCCCAGGATACTTACCCATCATGGGGATGGTGGATTGTGAACGGAGCAACTACCTTATATGAAAACTGGGATATTAAAGCCGAAAGAGATATTTCTTTAAACCATATGATGTTTGGCGAAATTGGAGGCTGGTTCTTTAAAGGTCTGGGCGGAATTCATCCTGATGAACAGCAACCTGGATTTAAGAATGTGCAGCTTCGTCCTAATTTTGTTTCCGGATTAGAACATTTCGAGGCTGAGCACGACGGGCCTTATGGCAAAATTGTGTCTTCATGGAAAAGGGCTGGTAATTCGGTAATCTATTCTGTAACTATTCCGGCAAATTCAAGCGCTACCATAACTTTCCCATTAACGGGTAATAAAAAAGCCTACAGAGATGGCAAAGCAGTTTTGGCTAAATTAAACATTGGAGCAGGTAAATATCAGTTTGAAATTAAATAGAACTTATTAGTCTGAAATAGTGCAATTGCATTAAATTACTTACTTTTAGGAAGATGAAGACTAAGTTTTTTGATTTTATTCATATTGATGAGTATTCTGCAACACCAAAGTATCTGCAACTATCCAGTGCGATTATAAAGTCCGTTGAGCAGGGAAAGTTAAAAAAGGACAATTTATTGCCTTCAATTAATGAGCTGAGCTATAAACTGGAAATTTCGCGCGATACTGCCGAAAAGGGTTACAAGTACCTTAAAAACATAGGGGTAATTAACTCGGTTCCCGGTAAAGGCTATTATATTGCCAATATAGATTTTAAGCAAAAACTAAAAGTATTCCTGCTTTTTAATAAACTTAGCGCACACAAAAAGATTGTTTACGATGCGTTTATTGCAGCATTAGGTGATGATGTATCTGTCGATTTCTATATTTATAACAATGATTTCAGACTTTTTAAAAGATTCCTGAACGACAAAAAAGAAGAGTACTCTCACTATGTGATTATCCCTCATTTTATTGAAGGCGAAGAGTATGCCAGAGACATTATCAATACCATTCCAAAAGAAAAATTGATTTTACTGGATAAAAAGATCAAGGGAGTTGATGGTGATTATGGCGCCGCCTATGAGAATTTTGAAAAAAACATTTACGATGCACTAGAACAGGCTCGTAATGAATTAAGTAAATACCATACTTTAAAAATCATTTTCCCTAAAAGAAGCTATTTCCCAAAAGAAATATTGGATGGATTCCATCGCTTTTGTCAGCAGTATGCTTTTTCTCATCATGTAGTAAGTGATATATCTGTTGAGCCAATAAGCGAGGGTGAAGCTTTTATTAACCTAATGGAAGCCGACCTTGTAATTTTACTGGAAAGGCTTATAAATATGAAGTATAAAATAGGAAAGCATGTTGGTGTAATATCATACAATGAAACCCCATTAAAGAAAATATTGCTGAACGGCATTACCACTATTTCTACTGATTTTAAATTTATGGGTACGGTGGCAGCAAATCTTATCCTCGATAACTCAAGGCGTCATATCGAAGTGCCTTTTTACTATACCCGCAGAGCATCAATTTAACTTTTTTTACCCTGTTCATGATAGTACATGACAGTTTTAAAAATCTACTTGTATAAATTAGGACTATTATTTTAACCAAATATAAGTTCACTAAGTATGCAAGTAATTTTCGGGGTCATTTTCCACTTTATAGGAGGCTTTGCCTCTGGTAGTTTTTATATTCCTTACAAGAAAGTTAAAGGATGGGCCTGGGAGAGTTATTGGATTGTAGGCGGTATATTTTCATGGTTGCTTGTACCGCCTTTGGCAGCATGGCTTACTATACCTGGGTTTGCAGATATCATTGCTACAACAAATGGCAAAATCTTATTGCTTACTTATTTTTTTGGGGCATTATGGGGCATAGGCGGTTTAACTTATGGTTTAGGTGTAAGGTACCTTGGGGTATCATTAGGAAGCTCCATTATCCTTGGATTGTGCTCTGTTTTCGGAGCCCTGATTCCATCCGTATATTATAATTTTAATCCAAAGGCCGGAAAGGACAGTTTAACTGATATGCTGAACAGCCATTGGGGGCAAATGGTTTTACTTGGTTTGGCAATCTGTGTTGTAGGTATTATAGTATGTGGTAAGGCCGGCGGAATGAAAGAAAAAGACCTGATAGCTGCAGGTAAGGCAGATCCATCTAATAATGAATATAAAATTGGTCTGGGACTTATTGTATCTATCATTTCGGGTATCCTGAGTGCCTGTTTTGCTTTTGGTATTGATGCCGGAAAAGAAATGGCCAATACAGCAAATGAAATCTGGAAAAGTACACATCCTGGGCAAGGGGAGTTCCTTTTTCAGAACAATGTAACCTATATCCTTATATTATGGGGAGGGTTAACTACCAATCTGATCTGGTGTATGATCTTGAATTTCCGCAATAAAACATTTGGTGATTATACAAATAAAAAGACACCTCTTTTAAAGAACTACATATTTTCTGCATTGGCAGGAACCACATGGTTTTTACAGTTCTTTTTCTATGGTATGGGCGAAAGTAAATTGGGTAATGGGGCTAGCTCCTGGATATTGCACATGGCGTTTATCATTTTAATTGCCAACGCATGGGGGCTTGTATTAAAAGAGTGGTCGGGAGTAAAGAAAAGAACTTTCGGTACCGTTATAGCCGGTATAGCTATTATTATTATTTCTGTGCTAGTTGTTGGCTACGGAAACTCAATCAGGTAAATGCAAATTTAATTAATGAAATATTTTTATGACTGTTAGAACAACTGATTTTAAACATGTAAGTTATTTGTGGGATGATGCAAAGGCTGCTGAATTGGCCGGTGATGAGGTTGCATTGTTAATCTACCGTTCAAATTTACTGGGTGCCGATTTGAGGCTTACAAATTATGGAGGTGGAAATACCTCTTGTAAGGCAATTGCAAAGCACCCTTTAACCGGGCAGGAGACCGAGATAATGTGGGTTAAAGGATCTGGAGGTGATTTAGGTACATTAAAACAAAGCGGGTTAGCCGCATTGTATGTAGATAGCCTGCGAAATCTTAAAAATATTTACAGAGGACTTGCCTATGAAGATGAAATGGTTGAATTGTTTAATCATTGTATATATGATCTGAAATCTAAAGCTCCATCTATTGATACTCCGTTGCATGGCTTTTTACCCTTTAAGCATATTGATCACCTGCATCCTGATGCTGCAATTGCGATAGCTGCAGCTAAAGATGGTGAACGCATTACCAAAGAATTATTTAACGGAACAATTGGCTGGGTGCCATGGCAAAAACCAGGCTTTGAGCTTGGATTGCAGTTGCGTAAATGTTTAGATGATAATCCTGGAATCAGGGGTATAATGTTAGGCTCACATGGTTTGTTTACCTGGGGAGATACCGCTTTCGAAAGTTATATCAATACACTTGAAGTAATAGAAAAATGTGCTGAATATCTGGAAGCCAACTATGGTAAAAAGAAGCCTGTATTTGGAGGCCAGAAAATTGAAAGTGCCGGACAAAACCAGCGTCGCAAACAAGCAGCTGCCATTGCTCCTGTATTAAGAGGTTTCTGCTCAAGTGAAAAACATATGGCAGGCCATTTTACTGACGATGCAAGAGTGCTGGAGTTTATTAACTCTAATGATCTGGATCGTTTGGCTCCATTGGGAACAAGTTGTCCTGATCATTTTCTGCGCACCAAGATAAGTCCGCTTGTTCTTAAACTTAAGCCCAATGAAGAGATCAGCGATCTGAAAGCATTGAAAGAAAGATTAGCGCCTGAATTTGAAGCATACCGTAACATGTATGCCGAATATTATAATTCTTGTAAACACGATAATAGCCCAGCCATACGTGATGCTAACCCGGTAATTATATTATATCCCGGAATAGGAATGTTCTCTTTCTCAAAGGATAAACAAACTGCCAGAGTTGCTGCCGAGTTTTATACTAATGCCATTAATGTAATGAAAGGCGCTGAAGCCATATCTGAATACACTTCTTTACCGAGACAGGAAGCATTCAATATAGAATATTGGCTTTTGGAAGAGGCAAAACTACAAAGAATGCCTAAGCCGAAACCACTTTCAGGTAAAGTAGCCCTCATTACTGGCAGCGCCGGTGGAATTGGTAAGGCCATTGCCCGTAAATTTATTGAAGAAGGTGCGTGTGCCGTAATTAATGACAATGATGCAGGCAGATTACAAAAAGCTAACGACAGCTTCAACAGTGAGTTTGGAAAGGATGCTTATACTGCTGTGGTATTAGATGTAACTGATGCAACAAGTATAAAAAATGCCTTTGAAGAGGCTAGTTTGGAATTTGGAGGGGTAGATATAGTAGTAAATTGTGCGGGTATCTCAATCTCAAAACCTATTGAAGAGCATACTGAGAAAGATTGGGATCTGTTATATGATATCCTGGTAAAGGGTCAGTTTCTTGTTACTCAGGAAGGGGTAAAAATAATGCGCAAACAAGCCATTGGTGGCGATGTATTAAATATAGTTAGTAAAAATGCATTGGTATCAGGACCAAACAACGCAGGTTATGGTTCTGCGAAAGCTGCTCAGCTACATTTAAGCAGGTTAAATGCTGCAGAACTGGGTACTGATCATATCCGCGTAAATACAGTTAACCCCGATGCTGTAATATCTGACAGCAAAATTTGGGAAGGCGAGTGGGCTGCTGGTCGTGCAAAAGCTTATGGAATTACTATCGAGGAGTTGCCAGCGTTCTATGCAAAGCGTACCTTGCTTAATGAAGTGATATTGCCAGAGGATATATCAAATGCATGTTTTGCTTTTGTTGGCGGACTAATGAATAAATCGACCGGTAATGTACTTAATGTGGATGGGGGCGTTGCAAATGCCTTTGTTCGTTAAAATTTAAAACCTACACAGATGAAACTAGAAAATTATCAATTAGAATCATATAACAGTGAACACCTGGCAAAGCATCAGCGCCAGCTGGATTTCATTACTTCTGAAATTTCTGATGCTCAAGGCATTATTCAGAAACTGGTAGATTTCCAGATCGCTATACCAAGCTGGGCTTTGGGTACCGGGGGAACACGTTTCGGGCGATTCTCATCGGGAGGTGAGCCTAGAAATCTGGAAGAGAAAATTGAAGATATAGGTTTACTCCATAAGCTTAATGGCTCAAGCGGTGCAATTTCTTTACATATTCCGTGGGATACTGCAGATAATACAAATGCAATTAAAGCTTTGGCTGCACAATATGGTTTACGTTTTGATGCTATGAACTCAAATACGTTTCAGGATCAGCCAGGTCAGGCGCAGAGTTATAAATTCGGATCGTTACAGCATGTAGATAAAGCAGTGAGAAAACACGCTATAGAGCATAATATCGAAGTTATCCGCCAGGGTGTTGAATTGGGTTCAAAGGCGCTTACCGTATGGCTGGCAGATGGATCTTGTTTCCCTGGGCAGCTAAATTTTAGAAAAGCATTTCAAAATACCTTGGAAAGCTTGCGCGAAATCTATGCAGCTTTGCCTAACGACTGGAAGATTTTTGTTGAGTATAAAGCGTTTGAACCTAATTTTTATTCAACAACTGTTGGAGATTGGGGGCAATCTTTATTGTACGCAAGTAAATTAGGCCCTAAGGCATATACACTGGTAGATCTGGGTCACCACTTACCAAATGCAAATATTGAACAAATTGTTTCTCTTTTGCTAATGGAAGAAAAACTTGGTGGTTTCCATTTTAATGATTCAAAATATGGCGATGACGACCTAACGGCCGGCAGTATTAAACCTTACCAATTGTTCCTTATATTTAATGAACTTGTTGAAGGTATGGATGCAAGAGGAATGGATCATAGAGAAGACTTGGGTTGGATGATTGATGCATCGCATAATGTAAAAGATCCGCTTGAAGATCTTTTACAATCTGTAGAAGCCATCATGATTGCTTATGCTCAGGCATTATCTGTTGATCGTGTTGCATTACAGGAAGCACAGGCCATTAATGATGTAGTACGTAGCCAGGAAATTTTGCAGCAGGCTTTCAGAACAGATGTACGCCCATTGGTAGCCGAAGCACGTTTGCGTTCAGGAGCGGCGTTATCACCTCTTCAAGTTTTCAGGAAGCTCAATGTAAGGCAAGAGTTAATTAAAAACCGTGGCTCAAAAACCGTAGCAACCGGATTGTAACTAATGGGAGTTAAAATGAAGGCAATCCCGGTAATAGCAATTTTTGATGTTGGTAAAACCAATAAAAAGCTGTTTCTTTTTGACGAGAATTATAAGATCGTTTTTGAAAGATCAGCACGGTTTACAGAAACTGTAGATGAGGATGGGGATCCTTGCGAAAATTTAGAAAGTTTAAGGCTATCTGTATTCGACTCTTTAAGAGAAGTTTTCAGAAATCCTGCTTTCGAAATAAAGTCGATCAATTTTGCAACTTATGGTGCCAGCTTTGTCTACATAGACGAGGCCGGGAACCCTTTGGCACCATTGTATAATTATTTGAAAGCCTATCCTGAAGAACTTACAGAACAATTCTATAATACCTATGGTGGTAAAGATACATTCTCTAACCTTACAGCTTCTCCAGTACTGGGAAGCCTGAATTCAGGAATGCAGTTGTATCGGATCAAATACCAAAATCCTGAGCTTTTTAAAAGGATAAAGTATGCACTTCACTTACCACAATACCTTAGTTATTTGATCTCAGGTGAAGTATATTCAGACCTTACAAGCATAGGCTGCCACACCAATTTATGGGACTTTACTAAAAACACCTACCATGAATGGGTTAAAAAGGAAGGCATATTTGACAAGCTTGCACCTATTGTTCCTTCAAACAGTGTGTTGACTGCAGCATTTCCTGGCAGCAACTATGGCGTAGGGGCAGGTTTTCATGATAGTTCAGCGGCTTTGGTACCTTATCTGGTAAATTTCCATGAACCGTTTATTTTACTTTCTACAGGTACATGGTGCATTAGTTTAAATCCTTTTAATTCGAGCCCGCTTACAAAAGAGGAGCTGGAAAACGATTGCCTATGTTACCTGCAATATGAAGGTAAGCCTGTTAAAGCATCACGTCTTTTTTCAGGGTATGAACATGAGCAGCAGGTGAAACGGATAGCAGCCCACTTTGGTACAGATATCATTACTTATCGTTCTGTTCCATACGATTCCAGGATTATTGATGAATTGGCTCATAAAACCCAAACAGACATTACATCTTTTGGAGAGCGGAACCTGTCAGACTTTGCGTCAGACATTGAGGCCTATCATCAGCTTGTTTTAGATCTGGTAAATCAACAATACATAGCAACAAATAGAGTACTTAAAGGAACACCTGTTAAAAGAATATTTGTAGATGGTGGGTTTAGTAAAAATTCCATATTTATGAATTTGCTTGCACTTGCTTTTCCTGAACTTGAGGTTTTTGCAGCCTTTATGGCTCAGGCAACTGCAGTTGGGGCAGCTTTGGCCATTCATAAATCATGGAATACAAAACCCCTACCCAATGATATTATTGAACTAAAGTATTACTCGGTGGTTCAGCACCAGAATTAATAGTAGTTAGTTAAGTTTAGTTTGTGAATTAAGTCGCCTTAACGGGCGACTTTTTATATTTAGAAAGGTTTATAAGTAAAACACTTGCCAGAATAACAACTAAACCTGTTACCTGAATAATGCTTATAATCTCACCTGCAAAAAATACTGCAAGCAGTACTGCAACCACAGGGTTTACATATGCATAGGTACTTACCAAAGTTGCAGATCGGACCTGTAAAAGCCATACATACGCACTAAAGGCTATTATAGAACCAAATATGATCAGGTAAGCAGTTGACCACCATGCAGATTCCGGAACATTTTGAAATTGAAAGTTATTCATTTCCCCGGCTATAATGCTACCCGGTATAAACACAACACCGGCAATTAACATTTGCCAGGCAGTAGAAACCGATGCGGGAGTATCAGGAGCGGGGTGGTATTTAGAGTACAACGACCCACCAGCCCAGCCAATCGGGCCAATAATTAAAAGGATCATTCCTAAAATATTTCGTGGATCCTGCTGAACAGAAAAGCTGGCACTTAGTTGTTCCCAGAATAAAAGGATTACTCCTAAAAAGCCTATTATTAAGCCGGCTACAGTAAACTTATTGCTAAAGTTTTCTTTCCATTTGCCCTTATCAAGTATCACAAACCAGATCGCTGCCGATGATACCATAATGGCAACAAGGCCACTAGGTAAAAATTGCTCTACCCATATCACAATTCCATTGCCTACACCCAGCATAAGTATGCCACTTACACCAGCATGAAATATGTTCTTTTTATTAAATACCGGCAAACCAGTAAAAATGCACCAGGCCAGCAAAAGTATACCTGCAATGATAAACCTAAAGGCTCCTAAAAAGAAAGGAGGAAAGCCTGCTACTGCTTTAGAAATAAAGAAGTAGGTTGAGCCCCATACCATGTAAACGATAAGAAAGGCCAGTGCAACAAGTAAAAGCGGGGCTGATTTTTTTTCAACAGGGAGCATAATTGTTTTTTAACAAATAGAACATTTATTAAAGAGAAAATCATTCTTTAATAAATTATATAACAATTCTATTACAGAATGTGCTTTATGTCAATTTTATAGCTCTTCTCCGGTAGTTGAATCTATTTTCTTGTAACCATTTCTGCTCGAACCATCTGCCATATTCAATGGATATTCAATTTCAATTACATTGCCGGTAATGGTAACCAAACCGATAGTGCCGCTTCTAATTGGGGGTATACCTGCAAGCAGATCTACATCATACTTAACCGAATTATCAGTAAGTTTTTTACAAATAAAATGGAAATTACCAGTTACCAGGATGTATTCAGTAGCAGATAAAGGCTTCTCGATATACTTGAGGTCTTTAGGAGATGCAAAGCTGCCCATCAAAGTAGCCTGTTCATTGTATATATACTTTATTGAACTGGAAATATTACCGGCGTTGTCCAGGTTGCTTTTTGTGATTGCGGTAAGGCTATTTGTCCAGACTGATATTTCCGAGGTATAGGGCTCATCCTTGCCAGGTATAACAGAGGTGTAGTTATTGGCAATTGCATTGCTGTTCATGTCAATTCTCGTGAAATCTTCTATAAAAGGGTCAGGCGCATTATTGATCTGGCTCTCTCTCATTTGCCTGGTAATGTAAACAACTTTATTTACCTCTTTAATCCTGGTATAAAAGTTATAACCTACAGGTACTTTACTACCGCTTGCTGTTGGAATTTCGGTAGGGTCGTCGGTATAAGTTTTAACCTTTAATTCATTGCCAGATGCATCAAAATAACCTATCCAGTATTTTTTGTTCTTAGCTCCGGCAATTACATTGTTGTTTTTGCTATCCTTAAAAACCAATACCTTAATTATCAGGTTTTGCTTATCAGTAATTTTTAAGTTTAACCTTTTCACCAACGAATCGTTGCCTAAACTAATATCATCGTCAGGATCTTTTTCAACGGGCTTCTTACTGCAACTTGCAATTGCAAGGCATATTATTACCAATAGGCTTAAACGTAGTTTCATTAGGTTAGTTTGGTTCTTTGTTATTTACAGAGCGTAAATCTATCCTGCCTAAAATTCCCATTTTTTGCATGATATGTAAATATATTGTTTTGTAAACGTGAATCAAAATCCTTTATATGAAAGATAGAGGCATGAATATTCGTTTTGCAGGCTCCACCGGATAATTAACTACCTTAGGGTAAAATTTATTTTTAAAAGAACAGTAGTATGCGTATACCATTTGAAGAACTTAAAGAAGAATTTAAAAGGATACTTTTAAGGTTATCGTTTCCTGAGGGGACTGCCGAAACCTGTGCTACAATATTTGCCGTAAACAGTCGCGATGGGGTATATTCTCATGGACTAAACCGATTTCCCGTTTTTGTAAACTATGTAGAGAAAGGCTTGATTGACCCAAATGCATCACCGAAATTACTGGAGAAAAATGGAATGGTAGAGCGTTGGGACGGAAATTCTGCTCCCGGCATGTCTAATGCTACCCATTGTATGAGTAGGGCAATTGAGCTGTCTAAGCAAAATGGAATAGGCTGTGTTGCTATTAAAAACACCAATCATTGGATGCGTGGAGGAACTTATGGATGGCAAGCTGCCGATGAGGGTTGTATAGGCATTTGTTTCACCAATGCAATAGCCAGTATGCCTGCATGGGGAGGCAAAGCTTCTGTGTTGGGTAATAACCCTTTGGTTATAGCTATACCCCGCGAGGGTGGTCATGTGGTATTGGATATGGCCATGTCACAGTTTTCTTATGGTAAAATGCAGGAGTATGAACTAAAAAATGAGTCGTTGCCATTTCCAGGTGGATATGACGAACATGGAAACCTGAGCACAGATCCCACCATCATTCGAAAAACAAAGCTGGCTTTGCCAATTGGTTTCTGGAAAGGCTCAGGCCTTGCATTAATGCTTGATTTGTTGGTTGTAGCATTGAGCGGTGGTAATTCAACAGGCCAAATAACGGCGAGTATAGATGAAACCAGTGTTTCACAATGTTTTATCTGCATTCGTCAGCCAAATATGCATGCCCAATTAATAAACCATATTCTAGAATATATCAAATCAGAATCTGGTGTTAGTTCTGATGAAAAGGTAGCCTACCCAGGAGAACGTACATTGCAAACGCGTCTCGAAAATGAAAAAACAGGTATCCCTGTAAATGAAGAAATCTGGAAACAAGTTACAGCCATGTTTAAGTAAAATATATCTTTTACTTGAAATGCTCAAAATACTTCTAAAAATCGATTAGTTAAGGCTACGGTACTCATTTGGCGTTGCGCCAACCCTTTTTTTGAACAGTCTGATAAAGTGCTGTGGATATTTGAATCCAAGTTCATAAGCAATCTCGTTTACAGTTTTATTGCTGTCAAAGATTTTATTTTTAGCTACATCAATAATCTTCGCCTGAATAAATTCCTGAGCCGATTTGCCAGTTTCTTTTTTAATTAGATCGCCAAAGTAATTTGCCGAAAAATGAAGCTCTTCCGCGCAGTAAGCAACCGAAGGTAAGCCAATTGAATAAGGTTTTTCAGATTTAAAATAACCATTCAGCAGTTCCTCAAACGTCTCTAGAACACCTTTATTTACCATATCCCGTGTGATAAACTGACGATCATAAAAACGATCGCAGTAATTTAACAGCAATTCAATATTTGAGGCAATGAGCTTTTTACTGTGTTTATCGATAGACTGCTGGAGCTCTGAGTTAATCTTGGCAAATAAATCGAGTACAAGCTGACGTTCTTTTGATGACAGGTGCAAGGCTTCATTAGTATGGTAGCTAAAGAAGTTATATTCACTCAGGCTTTTTGCCAGTGAGGTTCCGCGGATTAGGTCAGGATGAAATATTAAACCATGCCCTACGGGCTGATAGTAATCTATTTTATTCTCTACATCGATAGTCTGCCCTGGCGATATAAAGACTAATGTGCCTGCCTGATAGTCATAATTATGACGGCCATACTTAAGGTCGCCACATTTAACATCTTTAAGAAAGATGCAATAAAGCTCAAAGTTCATTTTAGAGCCAGTCCTTTCTTTTGCTTTTGAAAAATCTATCACACTAACCAACGGATGCAGTGTCTCGTGGTTATTAAAGTCATTGTATTCACTGATCGTTTCAAAATTAAATTCCTTTTCCATAACTCCTTGTATTACTTGTACAAACTTACGCAATTGAGTATTGTTATCATTGTAACATGAACACTATCAGTAATATTGGTAGCAAAAGCAGGAATCTGTATACCATAGCTCTTAGTTATTGAGCGGATATTTGTATTGTCAAAAAGATTAACTATATGGAATCAGTAAAACTTAATAACGGGGTAGAAATGCCCTTACTAGGATTTGGGGTATTTCAGGTAACCGACCTGGCAGAATGTGAACGCAGCGTATTGGATGCAATTAGCACTGGGTACCGTTTAATTGATACTGCTGCCTCATATATGAACGAGGAAGCAGTTGGTAGGGCAATTAAAAATAGTAATGTACCTAGAGAGGAACTGTTTATAACAACAAAACTTTGGATACAATCAAACGGGTATACCGATACAAAAAAAGTCTTTGAAGCTTCGTTAAAAAAGCTTCAGCTAGATTATCTTGACCTTTATCTTATTCATCAGCCTTTTGGCGATGTGTATGGTGAATGGAGAGCAATGGAAGAACTTTATAAAGAAGGAAAGATCCGTGCAATTGGCGTAAGTAACTTTCAGCCTGATCGGCTAATGGATTTAATTGTTCATAATGAAATTGTTCCGGCTATCAATCAAATAGAGACCCATCCTTTTCATCAGCAACTTGATGCACACCACTTTTTAAAGGAAAACAATGTACAGATTGAATCGTGGGGGCCTTTTGCAGAAGGGAAAAACGATATTTTTAATGATGAATTATTGGTTGCTATTGCTGGTCAATACAACAAATCAGTTGCTCAGGTAATTCTTCGCTGGCTAATTCAACGTGGTGTGGTGGCTATTCCAAAATCTGTGCGCAAGGAACGCATGGCAGAGAACTTTGACATTTTTGATTTTAAGCTAAGTGCTGATGACATGAACTCTATAAAAATACTGGATACAAATGCCAGCAGCTTTTTTGACCACCGTGACCCGGCTATGGTGAAATGGCTGGGAGAAAGAAAATTTGAAGAATAGTAACCAAACAGAAAAACATGGAAAAGAGAATATTAGGGAATAGCGGATTGGAAGTATCCTCCTTAGGCCTTGGTTGTATGGGAATGAGCTTTGGGTATGGCCCAGCTATAGAAAAAAGCAAAGCAATAGAACTGATTCGTTTGGCTTTCGAGCAAGGAGTTACATTCTTTGATACTGCAGAAGTTTATGGCCCATATACAAATGAAGAACTTTTAGGGGAAGCCCTTGCACCATTCCGTGATGAGGTAGTGATTGCTACTAAATTTGGCTTCAAAAATGCCAGGACAAGTGAAGGGCTAGACAGTCGTCCGGAAACCATCAGAGCTGTAGCAGAAGCATCATTGAAAAGACTCCGCACTGATCGCATAGATCTGTTTTATCAGCATCGTGTTGATCCGGCTGTGCCCATAGAGGATGTTGCAGGAACCGTAAAGGACTTAATTGCTGAGGGTAAAGTAAAATATTTCGGTCTTTCAGAGGCAGGTGTAACATCCATACGTAAAGCCCATGCCATACAACCCGTAGCAGCCCTGCAAAGCGAATATTCACTTTGGTGGCGCGAACCTGAAAAGGAAATGTTGCCGCTATTGGAAGAGCTTGGAATTGGATTTGTACCATTCAGTCCACTTGGTAAGGGCTTTTTAACAGGTAAGATTGATGAAAACACCACCTTCGATAAAACAGATTTTCGTAATAGCGTTCCCCGCTTTACTGAGGAAAACCGAAAAGTAAATCAGGCATTGGTTAATCTGTTGGGTAGTATAGCTACAAAGCAAGATGCTACACCGGCACAGATAGCATTGGCCTGGTTGCTTGCCCGGAAGCCCTGGATCGTGCCTATTCCCGGGACAACCAAAGTGCACCGGTTGAAAGAAAATCTTGGAGCAGCGCAGGTTCAACTATCAGGGAGTGAACTCATTGAAATTGAAACAATCTTATCCAAAATTGAAATACAGGGACATCGCTATCCTGAGCAGAGTCAGAAAATGATTGGGCGGTAAAAATTAAGAAAATCAAATTAGCAAGTATTACATAAACCCAAAAAACAGTATTATGAGAATCTCAATTATCGGACTATTTTTATTAATCGTTAGCATATCATTGTCCAATGCGCAAACAAAGACTACTCCTACAAAAGCAGAACAGGAAATTCTTGACCTTTCGAAAGCTAAATGGCTTTGGATGGCTGACAAGAAATTGGATACGCTAGATAAACTATTTGATGACAGAGCTGTTTTTGTTCATATGAGTGGTGGTTCTGACAAAAGCCGTGAGATGGAAGTTATAAAAAGTGGGATGATTTGGTACAAAAAAGCCGAAATCTACTCAGCATCGGTAAATATATTTGGCAACACAGCAATTCTGTTAAATGATATCGACCTGGTGGCAGTAGTAGGTGGAAACGAAGTTACCAATGCTTTTATGGTAACCGAGGTGTATATTAAAGAAAATGGCAAATGGAAAATGGGTTCGTTAACGTTTTCGCATTTGAGAAGGCCGGTTAAATTGACCAATAATAAATAATTGGCAGTATTAGATATGAAGAAATTAAAATACTTAGTATTAACAGGTGTAATAATATCGGCGTTAGCGTCGGCTGTTGCCCAGCAAACCGTGCGACAAAAACCTTTAATAATTGCAGAACAAGGCAGTTTTTTAGTTGGTGGCGCAAAGACTACACAGCCTGGTAGTTTTGTTTTAACTGATGCCCTGAAGCCTGCTGGCCAGACTTTTCACGCTGATCATGCTTATGCTTTTTACCAGATTCCCGTAAAAGCCCGCAAGTATCCACTGGTTTTTCTGCATGGCGCAGGACAATCTAAAAAAACATGGGAAACCACACCCGACGGTAGAGAAGGCTTTCAAAATATATTTTTAAGAAGAGGTTACAGCGTTTATCTGCTTGATCAGCCCAGGCGTGGCGAGGCTGGAAAGAGCGCAGTTCCTGCAACCATTACTCCAACTGCTGACGAACAGTTTTGGTTTACGCAATTCAGGATAGGTAATTACCCTGAATATTTTGAAGGAGTACAGTTTCCAAAAGATTCAGCTTCATTAGAACAATTTTATAGGCAAATGACCCCAAATACTGGCAGCTTTGACGGTAATGTTATTGCTGATGCAGTTTCTGACTTGTTTGATAAAATTGGCGGAGGTATTTTGGTAACACACTCTCAAGGAGGAGGCCCAGGCTGGACTACGGCTATTAAAAATGATAAGGTTAAAGCAATTGTGGCTTACGAACCATATAGTGGCTTTGTTTTTCCTAAAGGAGAGTTACCTGAACCAATAGCATCTGCAGGTCTTTTTGGCGAATTAAAAGGTGTGGAAATACCTTTAGCCGATTTCAACAGACTTGCAAAAGTTCCTATTGTAGTTTACTATGGCGATAATATCGCTAAAGAACCTACCAAAGTTTGGAATAAAGACCATTGGCGTTCGGGACTTGAAATGGCAAGAATCTGGGCGGCTACAATTAACAAACATGGAGGCGATGCAACAGTAGTCCATTTGCCTGAAATAGGAATTAAAGGCAATACCCATTTTCCCTTTTCGGATTTAAATAACATGGAAATAGCCAATCTGCTATCTAAATGGTTAAAGGAAAAAGGATTGGATAAGTAATATTGGTAGTAATCTCCGTAATCCATCTACATTAAATCTTTTAGTTCTTTGGATCTTTGTATCAAAGAATTAAAGATGAGAACAATTAAAGTATTCAGCATCATATTGGCAGTCGTATCAATCGGAATAGTGGGTACATTATCTAGCGTAACTGCGCAACAAAAAAACGCTATCGAAAAACCATTAAGTTCCAAACAAGAAAGTATGATTGCTATTGCGGCAATTGCAGCAAAAGGTAATCTGCCAAAATTAAAGGAGGAGTTGCATAAGGGGCTCGAAGCCGGATTAACCATTAATCAGGTCAAAGAATCACTTATTCACCTTTACGCCTATGCTGGTTTTCCACGTAGCATCAGAGGATTACAAACGTTTATGACCGTTTTGGATGAACGCAAAGCCACAGGTATTAATGATGAAATAGGTTTAAAAGCCTCGCTAATTAGTGATGAACGGAGCAAGTATGAAAGGGGCAAGGCAATATTAGAAAAACTAACCGGCGTGCAGGAAACAGCATCGAAAACAGGATATGCGGCATTTGCACCTGAAATAGAAGTCTTTTTAAAAGAGCATCTTTTCGCTGATATTTTTGAAAGGGATGTATTAACCTATGCTGAAAGAGAATTGGTTACCGTTTCGGTACTGAGCAGTATTGGTGGTGTTGAGCCTATGTTGCGCTCACATCTAAACATTTGTTTAAACATTGGTATAGCTACAAATCAATTACAGCAGTTCATCGAGACTCTCAAATCAGTTATAGGTAAAAAGGAAGCAAAAGCAGCACACAAAGTTTTGGATGAAGTGCTAAAAAGTAAAATTTAAAACATTAAAATGATGAAGAAATTAACATCGATAATCGCATTAGCAATATCAATGGGAGCTACAGATACAATAAGTGCGCAGACTCCACAAAAAGGACGGCAACAAAATCCTTTTACGCTGGTATACGAAGGTGCCATAACCAAGAATGAAAAAGGAAAAGTGAATATTCATCCTGTGAAATATAAACTGAACGGGATTGATATTGCTGCAAATGTTTATACTCCTGCAAATTACGATGCTTCAAAGAAATATCCGGCAGTAGCCGTAGCACATCCTAATGGTGGTATAAAAGAACAGACAGCCGGATTATATGCGCAGCGTTTGGCAGAGGCGGGTTACATATCCATTGCTGCGGATGCAGCGTACCAGGGTGCAAGTGGCGGTGAGCCACGTCATACGGATAAACCTGCAAACCGTATTGAAGATATTCATGGCATGGCCGACTTTATTACCCAATATGCAGGGGTTGATGCAAATCGCTTAGGTGTTTTAGGTATTTGTGGTGGCGGCGGTTATACGTTAAAAGCAGTTCAATCAGACAAGCGGTTTAAGGCTGTTGCTACATTGAGTATGTTTAATTCGGGTGAAGTAAGACGTAATGGTTTTCAGAATTCCCAATTGTCTACCATTCAGGAACGACTAAAACAAGCTTCAGATTCCCGCCAGCAGGAAGCCATAGGTGGTAAAATGATTTATGCTGGTGTGGCAAGCATAACTGACGAAGAAATAGCTAAAACTAAAACCGATCTGTATCGTGAAGGATTCGAGTATTATTATAGATCTCATGCGCATCCAAATTCTACCTTTTTATACACAATGAGCAGTCTGCTGGATTTAATGACTTGGGATGCTGCAACAAATATGGACTTAATCAATCAGCCTTTGTTAATGATAGCAGGAAGCAAAGCTGATACAAAATACATGACAGACGAAGCATTTCAGAAAGCAACCAATGCAAAAAACAAGGAACTTTTTCTGATCGATGGAGCTACACATATACAGACCTATTGGAAACCAGAATATGTATCTAAAGCAGTAAATAAATTGCTTGAATTTTATAAAGCAAATCTTTAAAAATGAAAACTATGAACTTTAAAAATATAGCTATACTACTGCTCATTGGGGTAGTTTCATTTTCTTGTACTCAGAAAAATGAAACGAAACAAACATCTGAATTGCAAAATTCAACTGTTTTTGCAAAAGGGAAAAAGATAACCAATGATAATTTTACCGGAACCGTATGGCTTGAAAACTTAATTCAGGCTGATACCCTGAACCAGAATTCTGTTGGTAGCGTAACTTTTGAGGCAGGAGCCCGAAGCAAATGGCATACCCATCCGGCCGGACAAATATTATTGGCCATAGATGGCATTGGTTATTATCAGGAAAAAGGACAACCCAAAAAAATCCTTCGCAAAGGTGATGCAATAAAATGTCCCGCAAATATCCCTCACTGGCATGGCGCAAGTTCAGATACCAAATTTATTCAAGTAGCAATAACCGGAAGGGAAAAAGGCGAAACAGTATGGTTAGATGCTGTAGCCGATAGTGTGTATCAAAAAAAGCCTTAGAGAAATCTAAGGCTTTTTACTGTGCTCCCGAAGGGATTCGAACCCCTATCACGAGGACCGGAACCACGCATTCTATCCATTAAACTACGGGAGCGGGGCGCTAAGATATGAAAATTTGGATGAATTTGTGACGAATTAACATCAGTATTTACGGTAAACTAATGATTGGTAAAGATGAATTCCGGCCAATTACAATTGCGGGTAACTCTGTAGTCTGAAATTCTTCTATCGGACGCTTACTCTCAATAATGCCAATTAGCATTTCCATGGCCCGTTCGCCCATCTCAAAACCAGGTTGAAAAACAGTGCTCAATGAAGGATTAAGATCACTGGCAAACTGAGTATTTGTAAAGCCAAGCAATGCCATTTCATTAGGGATAGAAATTCCCCTTTTATTAAGCATAGACAGTGTTGTGGTGGTTATCCTGTCTGATGCGGTAAATATTGCGTCCGGCTTGTTGTCTGTTTTTAGCAATTCATCTATTGCAGTCCCTATTTCATCCGGCTCCCTGCCACTATGTGCACAATATTTAACATAAGCTGCCTGCGGCTTAATATTGTTTTCCTTTAGTGCCGCCCTGTAGCCTTTAAGCCTTTCAGAGGTAACAAAAGAATTTCGTGAACTGGTAATATGTGCAATTCTTTTATAGCCTGATTTAATAAGTTCAGTGGTGCCATCATAAGCTCCCTGAAAATTGTTAACCACTACTTTATGTGTATTAATTTCTTCATTTACGCGGTCAAAAAAAACAATCGGCAATCCCTGAACGTGCAGTGCCTTTATATGATCTATGTTTTTAGTCTCGGCCGATAAGGAAATCAGAAGACCTGTAATTGCACGTGTTGTTAAATGTTGAATATTCCTTTTTTCAACCTCGTATGACTCATGTGTTTGTGAAATGCTGATATTATACTGTTTCTTATTTGCAATAGACTCAATTCCATTAATGACCTGAGAGAAGAAAGGATTGTCAATTTCCGGCACCACAATCCCAATAGATCTGCTATTGCCATGCCTTAGGCTTTGGGCCATCGGATTTGGTTGAAAGTTATGCTTTTTAGCGTAATCCTGAATTAGTTTCCTTGTTTTCTCACTAATCTCATGACTATCCTTAAGGGCTTTGGATACTGATGATACGGAGACATTTAATGCTTTGGCAATATCTTTAATAGTAAGAACCCCAAAATTTATTTTTCGCATGTAATTTAACTTCAAGAATGTTGTACAAATCGAGACGATTCTGAACCCAAATATAGGCTAAAATTCAAAAGATTCTCTAAATCAGCATAGAGTAGTAAGCTTAGTTATAAATCATTTAAAGCAACTAAATAATGGGTAATAAAGTGTCAGTTTCTGGTAATGTGGGTACAGCAACATAAAGGCAGGGGGTGTTAGTTTTGTGGCTCGGTTTCTTAAGCAATGCAAGTTGGAAAATTGGTTATTAGCATTGCAAGAAAACAATTTAGGTAGTTAAATTTGGTGAGCGGCTCTTTGGTGGATTCCAAAGAGTCTTCTCGAAATTGTTTTTGAAAGGTCTATCATTTTAAAACCATAAAAAGTGCATAATATGTACTATTACGCATAATGCGTTAATTACTGTTGTAAAGCACAAATGCGCATTTAAATTTCTTTTATATTTAATTATAGAATAAATAAGTAAAGAAATTGAATGGAATTTGGCCTGGTGCCGGATTTGGGAAATACACATTTTTCGGCATATAATATAGTCGTTTTCGGAAGCATGCTAATACGGGTTTGGTACGGCCCTCGTTCGACCAGAGTCGAATATGTAGCGAACCAAAATGGCGCCAGGCCCGAAGGACCTGAACCTCCCAAAACGGCTCCAAATAAATTTAACTGTCGAACCAAAATTTTACTTACAAGTAATGGATAAATGGAGGCAGGGAGAAAATATTTGCAGTCTCTTTCTTAAAAATAATTGCATCTTTAAGCTTATCAACAAACCAATCAGCTTTTAAACTGTTCAAAATATAACCAAATGAAAAAATATCTGTTATTCCTTACCTTTTCTTTTCTCGCTTTTGCGCTACATGCCAATATCCGTTTGCCAAATATATTGGGTAGCAATATGGTATTACAACAGAAATCGACCACCAAGCTATGGGGCTGGGGATCGCCCGGCGAAAAGGTAAAGATTACTACTTCATGGGATAACAAAACTATAGAGGCCTTAACTGATGGAAATGCAAGATGGCTAATAAGCATCTCAACACCACAAGCTGGTGGCCCTTACAACATTGTTCTTGAAGGTGAAAACAAAATTACTCTCGAAAATATATTTATTGGTGAGGTTTGGGTATGCAGCGGGCAATCGAATATGGAGTGGAGCTACAACAACGGGCTTGCCAGTGTTAAAGATGAATTTTCGCAACTCAGCAAGCTAAATATCAAGTTATTCAAAGTAGCTAAAACAACTTCAACAACACCACAGGATAATACCGAGGGTAGCTGGGTGGCTTGCGATAGCAACACTTTAAAATCATTTAGTGCTGTGGGTTATTATTTTGGGAAAGAGCTGAATAAGGATTTGAATGTGCCGATAGGACTAATAAGCAGTAATTGGGGTGGTACACCGGCCGAGGTTTGGACACCCGAAAATTTAGTTGAAGGTAATGCAGTTTTAAAAGAAGCCGCAGCAAAAAAAACACCTGCTCCATGGTGGCCTGTTGCTTCGGGTTATGCTTATAATGCTATGATTGCTCCGCTTGTTAATTATAACATAGCAGGTGCAATCTGGTACCAGGGCGAAAGTAATACCGGAACCGCATCGAGCTACACTCAATTAATGAATACAATGATAGGTGCCTGGCGCAAGGCATGGGATAATAATTTCCCATTTTATTATGTGCAAATAGCCCCATATAAGTACGATACTTACAATATTGCTGCCTTATTAAGAGAGGCCCAAACTAAAAACCTTGCCACAGAAAAAACCGGAATGGTGGTAGTTTCTGATTTAGTTACCGATACACTGAACATCCACCCAACCAATAAGAAGGATGTAGGCCTGCGTTTAGCCAATTTGGCTTTGGCCGAAACTTACGGATTAAAAAAAGACTCGTATAATAGTCCGCTTTATAAATCTTTCAATGCCAGCGGGAACAACGCTGTGATTGATTTTGATTATGCAGAAGAAACTGGATTAATGCTAAAAGGAGACAAACCTAAAGAAATTTTTATAGCAGGAGCGGATAAAGTATTTTATCCTGCAACGGTTAAAATTAAGGGCAATAAAATCTTTGTTTCTAGTAAGCAGGTAAAGGCACCGGCTGCTGTACGCTACCAGTTTAGCAATACAGGGTTAGGTAATCTTTTTAGTAAAGGAGGCTTACCTGTTGCTCCATTTAGAACCGATGATTGGGAACTTGATACCAGTAAAATCAAATAGTAAAAACAGAAAGGGCCCGCATTATGCAGGCCCTTTCTGTTTTATAAAACTTCTTATTTGGTATAGGTAACTACCAACGGAAGATGATCTGAGGCATGAATATCATTTATAACCTTATGAGATGCTACCTTAAGTTTACTTTTCTTTTTTAGAAGGATAAAATCAATCTCCTTATCCGGATTTACATCCGGAATTGTTGGTGCGCAGTTTTGCTCACAGCTGCGGGTAAAATGCTTCTCCAGTATGGCCATTGCAGGGTTTGAAGCTGTAAGGTTAAGGTCGCCAGCCAAAATAACCTCATTTTTTCTGTTCCCCAATACTTTGTTTATTTCGGCCACTTGCAATAGGCGATGCTCATCTTTAAGGTCAAGATGGGTGCAGGCAAAATCAAGTTTGCTTCCATTAGGCAAAGTAACATTTACTATTGCCAATGAGCGTTGTTCTGCTTGCAGCCCTTCTTTAAAAGGAAGAGGAAAACGCTCAGTTTTGTTGATTTTAAATTTAGATAGTATGGCAACACCGTATTCGCCTCCATCATAATCTATTCCTTTTGAAAAGTAACTATACATTCCCGTTAATTCTGCCAGTTTTTTCACCTGATCAACATTGCCGCTGCGCGGGGTTAATACATCAAGTTCCTGCAAAGCTACCAGATCAGGCGACTGACTTTTAATTACATCGGCTATGGCCTGAAGATCTATCACGCCCGCCTGAGCCGGAGGGTTTGCATGATGAATGTTGTAGGTCATTACTTTTAAAGAGTCTGCTTTTTTGATTGCGGTACTTGCAGTCGCAATCATGGCGCAGTTACTTAGGGCTAGAATTACAGCCAGATGTTTTAGGTATTTTTTCATATATGTGTTTATAAATTGATTCATTTATTCCCAATTAGGATTTTGTGTGAGGTTTTCATTTAGCTGAAGCTCTTGTATCGGAATTGGAAATAAATAATCTCTGTCCTCGCGAAAGGTTTTGGGAGTGCTCGGATTTACCAATACATTGCCTCCATTGGTGTTGTTTTCAAGGATAATCTCGCTTCCTAATTTTAAGAACTGTATCCCTGATCCTGTAGGTTTGGTACCGGTATAAATCTCCACATCTGTGGTTCCGTTTTTGTCCAGATCATATTTGCCAAGCCCCGGAAAATACATACCCACGTATGGTTGTGCATTTAAGTGACCTTCTTTCCATCTCATCAAATCATTCCATCGTAAGCTTTCCATTACCAGCTCAATTCTGCGCTCACGTCTAATTTCCAGGATCAAACCTTTGTTCCCTCCATTTACGTTTTGGTATTGCGAAGCAAGATAAGCATCAGGATTAGCATTTGCTGTAACAATATTTAAATTCGGCATTGCAACCCTGTCACGTAACAGCTTAATTGAACGATCTATATCTGGTTGGGCAGCTTCGCCAAGTTCAGCTTTTGCTTCAGCATAATTTAACAGCACTTCGGCCATTCTAAAGATTGGCATATCATTATCAGATTTATTGAACGAGTCGTTTGCCTCGCTTGTTACATATTTAATAACCTGATAACCTGTGGTTGACGCAGTAAATTCGGGTACTAAAATTTTGGTATTTCCTATACGGGTATATCCCGGTGTACGGATGGTTTGCGACAACCGTGGATCACGATTTTGTACCTCTTCAAAGAACTGGATCTTGTTAAAATCAGGCTTATCAGTAAATCTGCTTCCGTCTTTCATTAAATAGGTATTTACAAGACTTTTGTTTAAACCTGGTCTGCCATATGATGCGGTAATGGTATAATAATTTAAGTTATGCCAAACCTGTAGCGCAGTGCTAAAACGTCTGGTTAAAATTATCTCCTGGTCTATAGCTGCCTTTGATGCAAACAGATCCAGATAAGATTTTTCTGGGGTTGATTTGTATATGCTATACGGGCCGGTTGACATTAATTTATCTGATGCTGAAACAGACTCGCGCAGGAAACGTTCTGCATCAGGAAGCTTAAATTCTGTATGGTATTTTCTGAATGTTCCTTCAAAAAGGCATATTCTTGATTTTAATGCCAAAGCAGTCCATTTTGTTACCCTTTCAACATTTTTGCCTTCATCGGCATTGGCAATAGCAAAATCCAGATCGGCAAGTACCGAATCCATAACCTGAGTTCTTGGTGTTCTTGCTTTTTTTAAGGTTTCTTCGTCTTCAAAGGCAATGGTTTTTGAGTACCAGGGCACATCACCAAACCTGGAAACCTTGTCGAAATAAAAGTATGCCCTAAAAAACCTTGCAATAGCTGCATATTTTTTGCCGGCTTCGGCTGGCATAATATTATCATAGTTTTCCAGGAAATAGTTGATTTTTCTAAGTTCAGTCCATGTCCAGCCACCTCCCGAAACAGGCACGGTACGGTTTCCGGTGATCAGCTCACCAAGATCAGATTTTACAACATTGTCTACCGCCTCATTATAAATACCCTCTGCAGATGGGATAGCAGTGTAAAAAGAGTTGGTATAAAGTTTTAGGTCGCTTTCTGTTCTGAAAAAGGCATCAGGCGAGATTTGAGCCAAAGGCTGCCTGTCAAGAAAATCCTTTTTACATGCCGTTAATAGTATACAAACAGCAATTATTGATATTTTTATATTTTTCATCTTAGTATTGTTAAAAATTAGAAGGATACATCTAAACCGAAAGAATAAACTTTACTGAAAGGATATACTCTTGCGTTTGCATCTACAGTAGAGTTGTTATAATCGCCGGCAGCCTGCTCAGGGTCAATATAGTTTGAACGTAGTTTGGTGAAAGTAAATAGGTTCTCGCCACTTAAGTACACTCTAACTTTTGAAAGTTTTATCTTTTTCAATACGGTTTCCGGTAAGCTAAAGCCAACGGTTAAGTTTTTTAATCTGATGTATGCCAAATCTTGTAAATACCTGTCATTTTTTACATTCAGTTCTCCTCTGTCGTTTAATGCCTCGTATCCTCTTAGCTTAGGGAAATAAGCATTTGGATTTTCTGGAGTCCAAACATCTTTAAGAAAATCTTTGTCAACAAAAGAGTAATAAGGACGGGAAAAAGGTCCCCAGAATTTGTCAGCATTATTTCCTGGGTACCATTGCTGTTTACCTATTCCCTGAAACATGGCCGAGATATCGAAATTACCCCAGTTAATTCCGGCATTAATGCCATAAGAATAACGTGGTAGTGAATTGCCAATTACTTCTAAATCTCCATGATCAGCTAATGTGTTTTTTCCGTTGTTTACAATTCCATCTCCGTTTATATCAAGGAATTTTAAATCTCCTGCTGATAGCTTAGCCCAGTTTCCGGGTGCCTTTAAGCGCTGTTGGTTTACATAATTCTGGTTTATTTTATAGGCTTGCGCTTCTTCATCTGTTTTGAAGAAACCATCTACACGGTAACCCCAAATTTCGCCTATCTGTTGCCCTACATAGTAGTTGTTTAAAAGGTTGTTTGGGTTGTCAAACCTGGTAATCTCAGCGGTATAATCCGATAAGCCAACACCGATGTTCCAGTTTAAAGGTTTTCCGGCCAATGTGCCATTCTGTGTCCAGTTTAAGGCAAGTTCCCAACCCTTACTTCTTAAATCGGCTGCATTTTGTTTTGGTGAGCCAGCTCCGAAAACTGCAGATACTGTTTTGCCGGCAGTTAGCATGTCAAAAGTATTGCGGACATAGTAATCAAAGGTTGCGGTTAAGCGATTGTCCAAAAATCCGGCATCTACCCCAAAGTTTACTGAAGTTGCGCGTTCCCAGGTTAGGTTAGGCGAAATAGGGGTTGGAGAAGATAGGTATTCGGTTTTTTTGCCATCGGTTATATAATCTGTAGTTCCTCTGGATAATAGTGGTATGTAGCCATATTCTGCAGCTTCCTGTTGGTTGCCCAGCGAGCCATAAGATCCTCTGAATTTCAACTCATCGACGATTCCTTTAAGTGGAAAGAATTTCTCCTGACTGATTCTCCATCCTGCTGAAACAGAAGGGAAAAAGCCAAAGCGCTTTCCTGGAGGGAATTTAGAAGTACCATCGTAACGTCCGTTTACTTCTAAAAGATATTTGCCTTCGTAATCGTAATTTAGCCTGAAGAATCCACCTAGTAATGCATATTCGTTGGCATTTCCTGTAGCAAAAACATCACCCGATCCCAGATCAAGATCGTTAAGGTCCTGCGATATCAGATCATTTCTTTGTGCAAAAACTCTTTTGTAGGTATTTAATTCCTGATTGTAGCCCAATAGTGCTTTAAAGGTGTGCTTACCCAAAGTTTTAGTGTAATCTCCAAAAATATTTACCACGTGCGATTGCCTGGTGTAATTGGTTTCTGAAAACTGATCAAAGCCAAACTGGCTGATAACACCCGGGTATATTGACCATGGTGCCTGTGCTCTGCGCGCCCATACGCCTGATGGTTTAAAGTTATAAGTGTAGTTACCTTTTAGTTCTAATCCTTCGGCTAAATGAGCGGTTACGTTGAATAGGTTAATAAATTCATATTCTTTTTCATTTCCTTTTGATTTGCCGTGTAACAGATCTGCAAAAAGACCATCACCAATGGTATAGTTATTAAGTTCTGTACGGTAGGTTGCTGTACCATCAGGATTTTTTGGCAAATAGGAAGGTAGGGCATGTACCGATACTGAAACAAAATTTGCATTAACGCCCCATCCCGGATAATCATAGTTAGAAGTATTAAACTGAAGGTTGTTGCCAATAGTTAGCCACTTGTTTACTTTGGTATTTATTTTAGCCCGCAAGTTGTAGGATTTATACTTATCCTGATTTATTTGCATCATCCCATTTTTCTGATACATACGTCCTGAGAATAGGAAATCTGTATTTTCACTTCCTCCGGATACTGATAGTGAATGGTCCATGCTTGTTTGCCTGTCGCGGAAAATGGTATGCCACCAATCCGTATCGCCATAGTAAACATATTGATCTTTACCTTTTCTGTTGTCAATAATATAATCAGGAAGGCTTTTATCAGTTCTGCGTTTTAACAGATAGGCGTAATCCTCGTCTGTATAGCCGGTATATGAATTACCTACTGCACGGATAAATGCCTCGTCGTTCATTTTTGCAGCATCATAGGCATCGGTCATAAAATCCGTACTTGTAGTTGGATCTGTAAAGCCAAAGTTGTTGCTGTAGGTGATTGTGGTTCTGCCTTTTTTTCCATTTTTGGTGGTTACTAAAACTACACCGAAAGCAGCACGGGCGCCATAAATGGCAGCCGAAGAGGCATCTTTTAGTACAGAGATGCTTGCTATATCTTTAGGGTTAAGGTTATTTATTGCCCCCGGAACACCATCAACCAGTACCAGAGGGCCTCCACCGCTACCGCCGCTGTTAATTGAAGTATAACCACGTACGTTAATTTTTCCTTCCGATCCCGGCCTGCCATCACCAAAAGAGATATTTAAATTAGGAACAGCACCTTGTAAGCCCTGGGTTATGTTAGCTATTGGTCTGTCTTCTAGAGTTTTGGCGTTTACAGTGGCAACAGCACCGGTAAGGTTTACCTTTTTCTGGGTGCCATAACCAACCACAACTACTTCGTTCAGGTCGCTCTGATCTTCGAGCATTTTTACTATTAATGATATCTGTTCACCTGTTTTAACTTCATAGTTTTTTAAATTCTGAGTGCGAAAGCCTACATAGCTAATTACAAATGAATATCCCTTGCCTGCTGGCAGATCAGTAAAAGTAAAAAGCCCTTTATTATCGCTTGAGGTGGTTTTTTTAAGCTGGGTAGATTCATTAACAGCCATAACAGAAACGCCAACTAGTGGAAGGCCTTTTTCGTCATTAATTGATCCGGTGACTTTGCCTCCGGGACTTACCTGGGCAAAGCCAAGAGAAGTGATACTGAACGCCAGCAAAAGCAATAGAAGCCTCCTGCTAAAACGTTTAAAAAGAAGAGTAATTTTTAATTGCATGATTTTGTTGTTTAGAGTAGATTCTTATAGTTTTATGTATGTGATGATTTGTTATTTTTCTTCAGTAATCAGGTAAGAGCCATCTGGAAGCTGGGCTATTGTCAGGTTATTTAACAATGCAATTTTGTTCAGTATCTCTTTCAGCTTATCTGTTCCATTAAACTGCCCCGTTAAAAGAATTGGCTTTTGTACTTTTTCGCAGTTTATGGCCTGGTTGTATCGCTCAGATAGCTCTTTACAAACTTGTGTTAAAGGTGTTTTATCAAACTCTAGCACACCACCAACCAAAGGAGCAGGGCTTTCGGTAGCCATTGGTTTTGGTTTTTTAATTAGTAAGTGCTGCCTTATACTTTGCTCAAACTGAGTAATTTTTACTTTTCCGGCTGCGTAACAGAACTGCTGCCCAGGATAGAGGATTACTTGATTAAAGGATGTTTTTGAGGAACCGGTAGCCTTTGCAATTCTTATTTTTCCTTTAAATAGTTGTACTTCTACGTTAGTTGCTTTAAAAGCACGCACACGGAACGAGGTACCCAAAGCGGTTGTATTGATGCCTTGGCCGGTAACTGTAAAAGGGCGGGTGCTATCGTGCGCTACATCAAAGGTAGCTTCGCCCTGCAAAATCAGATTTCGTTGAGTTGCAGGAAAAGGTTGCGGATATTGAAGGGTGCTATTTGGGCTTAGTTTAACAATTGAGCCGTCTTTTAAGTTAATTACCTGAACTGTTGAACCTGAATTTTTTACAATAATCTGCTTACTTTCTGGTGTGGTATGCTGATAGGAGAGCTGTGGTCTGTTTTCTGTAGGAATAATGTATTTTACAGTAAGCAATGTGAGCACAGCGTAAGCCAGTACAGCAGCAACAGATCCCCAATTAAATTTATACCGCCAAAGTGTTTTATTAGGTTTAATGCGTTTAAAAACAGTTTCTGCATTTGGCATTAATAAGAGGTCGCGACCTGCTTCTGCCCATTCTTCGTCGGGAAGCAGGCGAGACAATAGGTCGGGATCTTGCCGAAGGCAGTTATGTACATATTCTGCCTCCTGAGGGCTGCATTGTTGATTGAGGAATTTTTGAAGCAGTTGCTTGTCCATTTTGATCGCATTTATACTACTAATACGCATCCAAAATGCTTTGCCCCTGCTGTTTACATAAATTTAATGTTATTAATATTCAGGTAACATTACTTTTAGTTAATATTGGCTTAGAACAGAAAAAAATAAATGCTGTCCTTTAATTTTCTCCGAAGTAGTTTTAAGGCTTTTCCAATATGATCTTCAACTGTACTTGTAGAGATTGACATCATTTGTGCAATTTCTTTATGGGAATACCCTTCGATTCGGCTTAGCTGAAAAATCTTTTTTCTTGCCGGGGGCAATGCTGAAATTGCGGAGTGGATATCGTCTTTAAGTTGTTTTACCAATGCATCATTATTTGCTGCGGGTTCTCCAACAACATCAATGTAGCCCATTTCGGTATTTTTACGTACTGCCAACCGTCTGATTTCATCGATCATTACAGTTCTGCAAATTCTAAATAGCTGTATATTTAAAGCTATAGTAGGGTTTAATGCAGTTGCATTTTTCCAAAGTTTAATGAAGCTTAACTGAACCAATTCTTCGGCAAAGGTAACCGATCCGGTACGGCGGAATAAATAGGTATAAGCCTGGTTTTGGTAGGTGTGATAAACAGTTGAAAATGCTTTATCACAACCAGCTATTAGATCAATAAGAATGTCATGATCATCTATCTCGTGCATCTACATCATTTTGATCTGCAAAAAGAAACAAATAGTATTGCAGAAAATTTATAAACAGATTAAATTTTTGTTAAGTCTGCATGCGTATGACTTACCAAAAACACATAATCTCCATTTTGGAGAGCATATTGTTTTAGTGAAATGCAAAACTTAAGAGGCTATTATTATCTATAAAATAAACTAGCCGGATGGGGGAGACGTACTTAAATCAATAAAATTTAGGTTCATTAGAGGGGAGGATTAGGGTGATTAAATTTGGTCTACTAAATTTAGAAAAATTTTGGAGAATAAGGGCAACAATAATGGGTGGCCTTGTTAACTAAGCTTCCAGGCTCTGCAGAGCCCTATTTTAATTCAAATATTTTTCTGATTATAAATGCCTTTTTTAAAAATAAAAAGGCATTTTTGCACCCGTAAAAACAGTGAAAATCATGTAAAGAATTTAGTGCATATGGAAGAGGTAGTTGTTGAAGAAATCGTAAAGCTTATAGAGCTCCAGGACGATACACAATTAAAGGCTTATTTAGATGATCTGAATATTTCAGATGTAGAACATCTGATAGACGAAGTCCCCCAGTATGCAGTAAAATTTATTGAGACTTTATCTGTTAACAGGGCGGTAAATGTATTCCGTATTCTTGATTTTCCTACCCAGGAAAGGATCATTAAAAAGCTTCCGGGTAATAAGTTAGCTGAGCTAATCAATTTGCTTCCTCCTGATGACCGTACTTCGCTTTTTAGTGAGCTTAAAGGTGATGCAGTTAAAAAGTTAATTATCCTTTTACCTGCCAAAGATAGGGTTGAAGCACTCTCGCTTCTGGGTTATGAGGAAGATAGTGTGGGTAGGTTGATGACTCCCGACTATGTTGCAGTTAAAAAGTATTGGACAGTAGCCCGTGTACTTTCGCACATCAGACGTTATGGAAAAAACTCTGAGACCATTGATGTGGTTTATGTGATTGATAAGGATGGGGTGTTATTAGATGACATCAGAATAAGGGAAATACTATTGGCCGATCCTGAAGCAAAAATTGGTGATCTTACAGATCAGCGATTGATTGCTTTAAAAGCTAGTGACCATCAGGAAGAAGCCATTAACACCTTTAGGATGAATAACAGGGTAGCATTACCGGTTGTTGATGATAATAATGTACTGCTTGGTATAGTAACAGTTGATGATATTTTATGGATAGCCAACGAGGAGTATACTGAGGATATGCATAAAATTGGGGGTACCCAAGCATTAGATGAACCTTATTTAGATATGCCTATTCTTGGTTTATTTAAAAGAAGGATTGGATGGCTTGTTGTACTTTTTCTAGGAGAGATGCTCACAGCTACTGCAATGGCACATTTTGAAGATGATATTGCTAAGGCAGTTATATTGGCCATGTTTGTTCCCCTGATTATTTCGAGTGGTGGAAATAGTGGTTCTCAGGCTTCTACATTGATTATTCAGGCAATGGCCCTTGGTGAGATCACCATTGGTGATTGGTGGAGGGTTATGCGAAGGGAAATCATTTCTGGCTTAATGCTGGGGTTGGTACTGGGTACTATAGGATTCTTAAGGATCTTTGCATGGACCTTCTTTACTGATATGTATGGCCCGCATTGGCTCCTTATAGGTATTACAGTTGGGGTAGCTTTAGTAGGGGTGGTATTATGGGGTTCACTTGCGGGATCAATGCTTCCGTTATTGCTCAAGAAGCTTGGAGCTGACCCTGCTACTTCATCGGCACCATTTGTAGCCACTTTAGTGGATGTAACAGGATTAATTATCTATTTTTCTGTAGCGGTGCTGTTTCTTACGGGAGTGCTGTTATAAAGGACAAAATCGGTCTTTTCTTAGA
This sequence comes from Pedobacter ginsengisoli, assembly GCF_002736205.1. Taxonomy (NCBI): domain Bacteria; kingdom Pseudomonadati; phylum Bacteroidota; class Sphingobacteriia; order Sphingobacteriales; family Sphingobacteriaceae; genus Pedobacter; species Pedobacter ginsengisoli. The sequence continues at coordinate 286,321 of NZ_CP024091.1, forward strand.
AGACCGATTTTGTGGAGGCATGATGCATAATTTGGAAATAAAAAAGCTTACTATGAAGAGACCTAGGAATCATTGCGCTTCTTCAGCGCATTTATTCCAGTCTCAGAATAGTAAGCTTTTTGCCTCTTTACTAATTAAGATTATACGTTAAAACGGAAGTGCATAATATCTCCGTCTTCAACAACATAGGTTTTTCCTTCAACACCTAGTTTTCCGGCATCTTTACATGCGTTTTCAGAACCTAGTGTTACAAAGTCGTTATATTTAATTACCTCTGCACGGATAAATCCTTTTTCAAAATCTGTATGGATTACACCAGCTGCCTGAGGTGCAGTGAAACCTTTAGTAATGGTCCATGCTCTTACTTCCTGTACACCTGCGGTAAAGTAAGTATATAGGTCTAGTAACCTGTAAGCAGCGCGGATCAATTTATTTACACCTGATTCAGTTAAACCAAGATCGGCAAGAAATTCCTGACGCTCTTCATAACTTTCAAGTTCAGCAATTTCAGATTCAATTTTAGCAGAGATCACCAATACCTCAGCATTTTCATCTTTTACTGCTTCTTTAACACGGTCAACATAAGCATTACCGTTTATTACCGAATTCTCATCTACGTTACAAACATACATTACAGGCTTTTGGGTAAGTAAGCCTAAATCCTGAATAAATTCAAAATCTTCAGCAGAAACAGCCGCAGAACGCACTGATTTACCACTCTCGATATGAGTTTTTATAACGCTAAGGATATCAAAAGTTCTTTTGGCATCTTTATCAGTTTTAGCCATTTTTTCGACCTTTTGGATACGTTTTGTAACAGTATCCAAATCCTTAAGCTGTAATTCTGTGTCAATAATTTCTTTATCACGGATAGGGTCTACAGATCCATCAACGTGAATTACATTTCCATCATCAAAGCAACGTAGAACGTGTATGATAGCGTTTGTTGCCCTAATGTTACCCAGGAATTGATTACCAAGACCTTCGCCTTTTGAGGCACCTTTAACCAAACCCGCGATATCTACAATTTCTATTGTATTTGGTACAATCCTGTTAGGATTTACGAGTTCTGCAAGTTTAGTTAACCTATCATCGGGAACTGTAATAACACCAATATTTGGTTCGATAGTACAGAAAGGAAAGTTAGCGGCCTGAGCTTTTGCGTTAGATAAACAGTTAAATAAAGTAGATTTTCCAACATTTGGTAAACCAACTATACCACATTGTAATGCCATGTATGTTTTTTTCTTGATTTGCCGCAAAGGTATCAATTTTTTAAAAATATTCTTTATGTTTAGGCAAGCTAAAAGCCCTTTAAAAAACAATACAATTAAACATGGAATATTTTGAAGAAGAAAATCCTGAAGAAACAACGCAGAATGACCCTCAAGAACAAGATGAGGTATTACTGACAGTTACTGAAGACATCCGCAGTTATATATACGAAACCGCAAAGTGGACCAAATTTCTATCTATTGTAGGATTTGTAGTAACAGGAATTATGATTCTGTTTTCATTTAGCGCCGAGGCGCTTATAAGTACAATGAATGGCAAGGTAGGTGCGGCCAACAATCCCTGGGCAGCCCTTGGAGGTGGTTTTCTTACAGTAGTTTTCCTATTATCGGCTTTACTTTATTTTTACCCAAGCTTATTGATGTTTAAATATGCCAATTCGGCAAAGCAGGCAGTGTTATATGGAGATCAGCCAGCGTTAAGTGAGGCAATGAGCAAAATGAAATCATTTTTTAAGTTTTGGGGTATCATTACCATTACCATACTAGGTCTTTATATTATCTCTTTCCTTCTTGGCATTGTAGCCTATTTGGGCGCAGGCAGTGTTGCTGCTTAATAACTAAATGTACTTTTACAGGGTTCCGTTAGCATATATCGGAACCTTGTTTTCTATTGTATGTTTAAAACTTCTGATTTCCTTTTTTAATAAACTCTCAAAATAAGGATTTAACAATCTGGCCAAACCAATGCCAACCCCTCCAATAGGAGGATGATAAGATAGAACCACCTTCAATATAGTCCCTGACTTATCTGCTGTTTCAGTAAATTTAACCCGGCCAACATGGCTTATTAAAGAGCTTGGAGAAGATTTCCATCCAATTAACCGGTTCGGCTCATCTTTAATAATTTCTGCATCCCAGTCAATAGAGAATAAATTTCCCATTACATTACTTTTCCAATGAGAGAGGCTTTCGTCAATAACCTCAACATTTAGCAAGTGTTTAATACTTCCCGGAAGGTTGTTTAAATCACGCCAATAAGCGTATACTTCGTGCGCAGGTCTGTCAATTTCAAATTCGCCTCTAATATTTATAGCCCTTGGTTTATTGCCATCAATGCCAAGCTTTTCGTATAAGAAACATCGTCCGGTAAAGCCTCTGTATGCCAGGTAGGCACCGTATAAAAATTGCGCTCTAAGCGGCCTTCTGATACCTCTGGTCATCAGTATGCCACTTAGCAGTACGGAAACCATACGTTCTGTAAGACCTATATTTTCGTAATGATGCTTCTCGATAGAGAATTTTCCCGACCGTAGTTTTAAATTAGTTTCATGTGTTTTCATTAGATGGCTCATTTTATTGGCAACGATAAAACAATAACATTTTGTTGGTTGATAAGTTTTAAGATTTGCCAAAATCATTTATTTTAATGACAATTACATAGAATTTTTAGCAATGCATAAATTGCATTTTTAAAGTTCGTAATTAACCATACACGATGAAACTAATAAAAACCTATTCAGCAGCGGCATTGTGCTCATTATTGTTTACTGCAAACAGTTATGCGCAATCCTCCGTAGCAGCACCTAAGCCTTATGGTGCAGTACCAAACAAGAATCAATATGCCTGGCAACAAATGGAGTACTATATGTTTATCCATTTTGGACCAAATACTTTTACAGATAAAGAGTGGGGGCATGGCGATGAAGACCCAAAAGTATTTAACCCTAAAAAACTTGATGCCCGCCAATGGGCCCGTACTGCAAAAAATGCCGGTATGAAGGCCATTATCATTACAGCTAAACATCACGATGGTTTTTGCCTTTGGCCAAGTAAATTCAGTACACATACTGTTAGAGAAAGTGCCTGGAAAGATGGTAAGGGAGATGTGCTAAAAGAGCTATCTGCAGCTTGTAAAGAATATGGACTAAAATTCGGAGTTTATTTATCTCCGTGGGATCGTAATCACCCTGAGTATGGTACTCCTAAATATAATGATGTATTTGCAAATACTCTTAATGAGGTATTAAGCAATTATGGAAGTGTTTTTGAACAATGGTTTGATGGAGCAAATGGTGGCGAGAAAAAGCAGGTGTACGACTGGCCTAAGTTTTATAGTGTAGTGCGTAAAAACCAACCACAGGCAGTAATATTTAGTGATATTGGCCCTGATATTCGCTGGATGGGGAATGAAAGAGGTGTTGCAGGTGAAACCAACTGGTCGACCTTAAACACAGATGGTTTTGGGGTAGGGGCTGCAGCGCCTGAAGGTAAAGTGCTTAATACAGGTAATGAAAATGGTAAATATTGGATCCCGGCTGAGGTTGATGTATCTATCAGACCGGGTTGGTTTTACAGCGCCAGCACCGATGATCAGGTTAAAACGCTTGATCAGCTTGAATCTATTTACAATACTTCTGTTGGCAGGAACAGTAACTTATTGCTAAATGTTCCTGTAAATCGTGATGGTTTGATTCATCCAACAGATTCAACCAGATTAATGGAATTCAAAAAATATCTTGATGCTGCCTACAAAACTGATCTTGCAAAAGGCAAAAAAGTAACAGCAAGCAGCTTCAGAGGAAAGGATAAAAAATTTGCTGCCCAAAACTTAACGGATGGAAATGCTGAAACCTATTGGACTACTGATGATCAGGTTAAAAATGCAGTAATTACCATAGATTTGGGTAAAGAAACTGAGCTTAACCGTATCGTACTTCAGGAGTATATTAAACTAGGACAAAGAGTAAAATCTTTCTCAGTAGAGTATTTGGAAGGGTCTGAGTTTAAAACCCTAGATACACAAACTACCATTGGCCGCAAGAGAATCCTGGTGTTCCCTACTGTAAAAACCAGTAAGATCAGGGTGAATATCCTGGATGCAAATGCCTGCCCGGTACTTTCAAGCGTACAACTATATAAAGCACCGGACTTATAGGCATTAATTCTGTGGAGCAGATGATAGATGTAAATGTTTAACCTTTTTCTGGTATGCCCAGTAGACAACTATTGGGTATACAAAAAGGTTAAATAATGTATTGGTTATTAACCCGCCAATAACTACAATAGCCAGAGGTTTGGAAGCCTCTGAACCTATTCCTGTTGATAATGCGGCCGGCATCAGACCAATGGCAGCCATTAAAGCGGTCATAATTACGGGGCGCATTCTGCTGGCAATACCATCTTTCAATGCATCAGCAAATGTCCACTCGGGTCTATGCTTTAATTCTATCATATTGCTTTTAAATCGGGTTATAAGGATTACCCCATTTTGTACGCATATGCCAAACAGCGCAATAAACCCTATACCGGCAGAAATATTAAAGTTAACTCCTGTGGCCAGTAACGCAAGTATCCCTCCAATCATTGCAAACGGTACATTGTTTAATACCAGAAGTGAATCTTTAATGTTCCCAAACAGTACAAACAGGATAAAAAATATGAGCAGCAAACTGATTGGAACAGCCTCTGATAGGCGACTGGTAGCCCTTTGCTGGTTTTCAAAATCACCTGCCCACTCCAGTTTGTATTCTTTAGGGAGCTTAATCTGAGCCTTTACTTTTGCCTGTGCCTCAGCAATTACACTACCCATATCGCGTCCTCTTATAGAGAATTTAATGGCCCCATAGCGTTCATGTTTATCACGATAAATGATACTTGGCCCGGTAATTTTACGGATAGTCGAAATTTCACTTAACGGAACTTTGGCACCCGAAATGGTAGGAATCCTTAAGGCACCAATTGAAGCTTCGTCTTTTCTGAAATCTTCAGGATACCTGATCCGAAGATCAAACTTGCGCTCTCCCTCATAAATTTGTGTAGCAGCCTTACCGCCAATTGCCATCTCTATTATGGAGTTTGCATCCTCTGTTCTAACGCCATATAGCGCCATTTTACTTTGATCAAGGTTTATCTGTAATTCCGGTTGTCCAAGATTTCTAAGAATTCCCAGGTCTTCAATACCATCAACTGTTTTTAAAATATTATATATGTCCTGTTCATGCTTTTCAATAAAAGAATAGTCGTTTCCAAACATTTTAACTACAATAGACCCTTTTACACCTGAAACCGCTTCTTCTACGTTATCAGAAATTGGCTGAGAAAAGTTTAAACTAATGCCCGGATAACCTTTAAGTTTTTCCTGCATACGCTCCACAAGTTCCTCTTTGGTTTGCTTGCGTTTCCATTCTGCTTTGGGGTAAATATCAACCAGAAATTCCATGTTGTAAAATCCCGTTGCATCGGTGCCATCATTTGGCCTGCCGGTTTGCGATATTACTTGCTTAACTTCTTCAAAGCTTAAAAATATCTTGCGCATTTCGTTCGAAAGCTTTTTGGTTTCATTAAGTGAAACGCTTAGGGGGGCACTTGCCCTTACATATATGGAACCCTCATCAAGGGTGGGTAAAAACTCTGTTCCTAAAAATTTAAAACTGAACAGGCCAACAACAAGTATAACCATAGCGGTGCCAAACACGAGTTTTCTGGCTTTAAAGCATGCCGTGTAAACCCGCATTACCACTTTTGCAAGGAACTCTAAAAATATGTTGTGCTTTTCTTTAATGTTTTTTCTGAGCAATACACTGGCCATTGCAGGTACCAGGGTAAAAGTTAACAATAAGGCACCCAGTAATGCAAAACTTAAGGTCCATGCCAGTGGCGAAAACATTTTGCCTTCAACCTTTTCGAAAGTAAAGATTGGCATTAAGCCGGTAATGATAATTAGTTTGGCAAAGAAAATACCCTTTCCATTCTCCAGACAAGCTCTTTTAATGATGCCCAGCTTGCTCATCCGGTTAAATTTCTCTGTTCCGTTTTTATGGGAATTATAATCCAGAGCCACAAAAATCCCTTCTACCATTACTACCGCACCGTCAATAATGATCCCAAAATCTATGGCACCCATAGAAAGCAGGTTGGCCGACATTCCCTTTAGTTTTAAGCAAATAAAAGCGAATAATAGTGCCAGAGGTATAATAACCGAAACGATCAGTGTAGTTCTCCAATCGGCCATGAATAAAAACACGATCAGGGTAACAAAAATTATCCCCTCCAGCATGTTGTGCATTACTGTATGTGTGGCAAAATTTACCAGATTCTCGCGGTCATAGAAAGGGCTTATTTTTACATCACCTGGTAAAATGGTTTCATTTACCTCCTTAATTTTTTCCTTAAGGTTGCGGATTACCTCACTTGGGTTTTCGCCCTTACGCATTACAACAATCCCTTCAACCACATCAGGGTCGTGGTCTCTGCCCACCTGGCCTAATCTCGGCAGAGCCGATTCCGTTACCTCGGCAATGGTTTTAACATATACCGGCGTACCATTAAAGTTGTCAATAATGATGTTTTTGATCTCATCAATATTATTTAAAACGCCAATTCCGCGTACCACATAAGCTTGTCCACTTTGCTCAATCACATCGCCACCCACATTAATGTTGCTTTTAGAAACAGCTTCGAAAAGTTCAGTAGCAGTTACTCCGTATTGTAATGATTTTTGTGGATCAACTGTGATCTGGTAGGTTTTTACTTCTCCGCCAAAGCTTACCACATCGGCTATACCCGGTACTGATAGCAACTCACGCTGTACCACCCAGTCCTGCAAAGTTTTTAGTTCTCTTACAGATTTCTTATCGCTCTTAAGTGTGTAACGGAAAATCTCTCCGGTGGGTCCGTATGGGGGCTGTACTTCCGGCTTTGCACCCGAAGGCAGGTCGGCCTCATCAAGGTGGTTATTGACCTGCACCCTTGCAAATTGATAATCTACATCGTCTTCGAATGTGATTTTAACTACTGATAATCCAAACAAAGAAGAAGAACGGATACTTGTTCTTTTCTCGGTTGGGTTCATAGCTATTTCGAGTGGGCGGGTAACAAACTTTTCAACCTCTTCGGCACTGCGGCCAGGCCACTGTGTAATTATGGTTATATTGGTATTTGTTACATCCGGAAAAGCTTCAATGGTGGTGTGCTTGAAACTCAAATATCCCGCCAACACTAAAATAAAGGTGGCAAAAAATACAAAGTATTTATTTTTAAGGGAAAAATTTATGATCGACTTAATGAATTGATTCATTACTGTAAGTTAAGTGGTTACTGAGGTCTCAAACTGTCGTACAGGAAAAGTTGTTTAGAGGCAACAACTCTATCTCCCGCATTAAGGCCTTTACTGATATAAGCCTTGTTTTCAAATTTTCTGCCTATTTCTATTTCCTGTATGCGTACTTTTTTTATAGGATCAAGCACCAGAACGTAGTATTTATTGTTGTCAAAAATGAGGCAATCTGTACTTACTACCGGCAAGGTTGCACCATTCCTGGTAGCAATTTGTACAGTTGCCATCATTCCCGGCTTTAATAAATAGCCAGGATTATCTATTACCACCCGTGCATTCATTACTTTACTGTCATTATCCAGCATGTTGTAAATCTTACTGATCTTGCCTTTAAATGGCTTATCAGGATAGGATAGAATAGAGAGGTTTACCTCATCGCCTTCTTTAATTTTGGAAATGTCTGACTCATAAATATTGATCAATGCCCATACATTTGAAAGATCAGCTATTGTAAACAGGTTCTCATTATTATCAGGCCTGACCTGCATGTTGCTGGTTACATTTTTATCTATTATAAAGCCAGATATTGGTGCTTTTATGGCATAGGTGCCATTTTTATTACCTCCGTTTAGTGATAAAATAGACCTGCTTCTTTTATCCTCGGCCTCTTTAACCAGAAGGTCGTTTTTTGCCTGTTCAAGATCTCTCTCAGAAGCTAGCCCACTTTTAAACATATCCTCCGTAAGCTTTACGCTACGTTGTGCATTTCTTAATTCAGCTGAAGAGCTGATGGCTTCTTTATCAAAACCTGCCATTTCTGCACTGGTCATGGTGGCCAGTAATTGTCCTTTGCTTACCCGATCTCCAAGCTTCGCCGGAACGTTTTTTACCAGGCCGCTTACCATAGGATAAATTTTTGAAAGATTCTCTTCGTTAGCTGTAATCTTTGCCGAAAAATTAAGGTCTGCCTGATTATTTTCGCCTTGCACAGTATCTATTTCCAGTCTTTTAAGTAAGGAATCTGTGATTACAAATTTTTCTTCCTTTGGAGCTTCTTTGGGCTGTTCTGAACAGCTTTGCAGAAATATTACAGCAGAAAGAGCGGTGAGTGTACTGATGGTTTTAATGATTTTTTGCATGTGTGCGTTATTTAAAAATAGTTGAGCCGGTAACAAAATTGATTTCTTCCTTGGCGTTCATGCGCTCGTATTTTAAGGTGTTCATTTGAAGTGTGCTGGCTTTATAGGAGTCGTAGAAATCCAAAAATTCGATAAGGCTGATGTTCCTGTTTTTGAAATTTTTAATTACTTCAACAATCAATTTGTCAAAATCAGCATTGAAATTACTATCGAAGCCACGGTATAATTTTTCAGTTCTTAAAGCCGATGTATAACTGTTGTATACTTCATTGGACAAAGTTGCTTCCTGCTGATCGAGCTTAGAATTACTTGCATCAATTGCAATTTTTGCCTTTTTTATTTCACCCTGATTCCGGTTAAACAATGGAATTGGAAGTTTTATGCCTAAGCCGGTATAATTGTCGGGATAGGAACCCTTAAGGTCATAAACAAGAGAGAGTTCCACATCAGGAATGGCATTGGCCTTTTGCAACCTCAGGTTGTTTTGTGCAAACATGATCCCTGTTTTTGCGAGCTGAAGATCAGCACGGTTGTTCATTGCAGTATCCAGTAAACTGGTATATGGCTTTTTATCAGGTTGATAATTTTGTTCCTCTGCTGCCGAAACTACAAGCACAAGATTGGCATCAGGCTTAATATTTGTCATCAGTTTAATCTGAGTTTGCAGATCTTCAATGTCGTTAAGCAGACTGTTGTATTCTCCTTGCAAACTATATAGCAGAGACTTAATTCTTATGACGTCCTTCATAGCCACATTTCCCATTTTTAACTGCTGTTCATTGGCATTTAATAAAAGTTCCAGAGAATTAATCTGCTCCTGATATACTTTGGCCGATTGCTGGTCGTAATACATCTTATAGAAGGTTGAGCTAAGCGTGTACCGCAAGGTGCGCATCAGATCAAAATATTCGTACTCGGCCAGTTTAACACCGGTGGTAGCCAGTTTAATATTTTTATTGCGTTTGCCGGCAAGCTTAATCATTTGAGATAAAGAGGCTTGATACTGACCGGTAGCCTTACTGGTTTCCAGAAATCTTTTGGTTTCCTTGTTGTACAAAAGATTTTCGTAACTGATTTCCGGATTGTCGAATAAGCGGGCGGTTATCACATCGGCTTTTGCCTGATCTGTTTGGTATTGCTGGGCAATTAGCTGGTAGTTGCTCTTTACAAAAAGACTTTCGGCATCCTGCAGACTTAGTTTAATTGAATCTGTTACCTGTGCTGAAGCTGTTGCTGTAAAGAAAATGAGCAGTGTGCAGCCTAAAAAGGTATTGAATCTTAAAGGTATCATGACCATTTGTGTAATGTTTGGTCAAACCTACCCTGAGGGAATTAAAGCGAAATTAAAGCGAAATTAAAATGAGATTAAAATCGCGGGAAGTGCACATGGAAAGTGGTGCCCTGATCCTTTTTTGACTTTACAGTGATGTTTCCGCGGTAAAGTGTAATGATTTTATGTGCCATGTATAAGCCCATTCCGCTGCCAGCATGTTCGGCTTTAGCTGATGAGCTGTAAAAAGGTTTAAATACATTGTCAACATCTGCGGGTTCTATTCCGACACCTGTATCGGTAATTAAAATATGAATGCCATCATCCTCAACCTCAAGCGTACATTTAACAGGCCGATTGTCTGAAAACTTAAATGCATTTGAAATAAGATTATCAATTGCAATTTGCAATAGGGTAGGGTTACAGGCAATGGTTAGCAGATCTTCGTCCATAGGCAGGTCTTTTACCTCAACCAGAAGCTGATGTTTATCGGTTTTCTTATTCCATTCCTGCTGCAAACTCCATATCATTTCATCAATACGTACCTTTTGGAGATTAGATGAACCATATTCAAGATCAGCCTGGGCAAGCTTAAGTAAACTGCTGATAATGTTTTCCAGCTTTTCGGAGTCTTCCAATACCGAGGATAGGGCTTTTTGGTATTCTTCTTTACTGCGATTCTGAGAAAGTGTAATTTCAGTACCTATGATCATTCGGGTAATTGGTGTCCTGAGTTCGTGTGAAGCATTAGCCACAAATGTTTTTTGCAATATAAATGACTGCTCCAGATGCTCCATCAGGTTGTTGAAGTTTTGTGCCAGCAGATGGATTTCGTCTTTATTTGTACCTTCTTTTACCCTGAAATGCAGGTTGTTTGACTTAATGAGTTTAACCTGATCTATAAAAAGATCCAGGGGCAGGAGTATTTTTTTTGCAATCCATCGTGCAGAAACAAGCAACCCAATAAAGATAACAAGGAAAATAACGGCCATTATTTTAAGCAATTTTTCAGCCCTGGTAATAGTACTTTGATCGATGGCAGAGGCCAGGATTACAAAATCACCCTGGTTGTCTTTATAATAAATACCTACCACTTGTCTGTTGCCATCCTTAAATCTGGCTTTTTTATATCGCCTTACCCTTTCGATGGTTTGAATGTTCCAGTATTGCTGATCATCACCAATAAAAGTTGCGTCGTTTTTGCTGTTATAAATACGGATCACCTCTCCATTTAGCTTTTCGAGGTATTGCTCCCTTACACGGCTTAATGAATCACTTGATATTTCATCGGCTTCCAGATAAAGTTTGGCAGTAACCATGGTTCGGTCTGTAAGTCGATCAAAAAAGTCGCCCTGCATAAACTTTATGAAGGTAAAATATATGGTAAAGAGTACACAAACCAATACCAAAGTGCTGATCAGTGTAAAGTATAAAGCCAACCGGTCTTTTATTTTCATGACTCTTTCAGGATATAGCCCATCCCAATTTTTGTATGTATCAATCGTTTATCAAAGCCCTTTTCAATTTTCTTTCTGAGGAAATTGATATAAACATCAATTACGTTTGTGCCAGTATCGAAGCTAATATCCCAGGCATTTTCTGCAATGTATTGTCTGGATAGTAATCTGTTTGGGTTCTTTAAAAATAACTCTAGCAGTATATATTCTTTAGCAGTAAGTTCAATTGTTACGCCCGCTCTTTCAACAGATTTGCTATAGGTGTCCATAGTGATATCTGCAAAATTAAGGATATTATGCGGGGTGAATTTTTTATTGTTTCTTCTTAAAAGCGCCTCTAAGCGCGCAAGTAATTCTCTGAAATGGAATGGTTTAAGTAAATAATCGTCGGCCCCGGAACTTAGGCCGGTTACTTTATCCTCAATAGAGCCTAGCGCGGTTAGCATAAGGATGGGAAGGTCTTTGTTTTTTGCTCTCAGTTGGCGGCATACCTCGATGCCGTTTAAACCGGGCATCATAATGTCCAGTATCACCAGGTCATATTCGTGATCTTTAAACTCTGTTAAAGCGAGGCTGCCATCATGTATAGGGGTAACATGGTATTGATGTTCCTCTAGTCCGCTTTTTATTAAAGCGGCTATTTTTACATCATCTTCTGCTAATCCAATTTTGAACATATATGGCAAATATATAGTATCTGGCGGAGAAGTTTTATACAGGTGACTTCCAAATAGCAAGGAAAATCATGATTATTAACGGGGGGTTGCTAGGGTGTTGGGAGGTCTTTAGCCCTACCAAGGCCCTAGTAAAGCTCTCTGAACGCCCTGTCAATGATCTCGCATACGGATCTTTCTAGTAGTTGAAAATTGTCATAGTTTTATGTACATCTCAAAATATTGATATTATACTCAATTTTTACTTTAAATACTTTGTTGTTAATCTATTAGATATTTTTGTTATTTTAAGTTTCCTTATTATGTTTGGTATGCTATAATAACTGAATAAAGATTATGACTGATAAACTTGTAGGAATTCCTGATGAAATTGTTTTAAATAAAATTTATATGATAAGAAATCAGAAGGTGATGTTTGATTTTGATCTTGCTGCTCTATATAGTGTCGAAACTAGAGCTTTGAAACAAGCAGTAAAAAGAAACATTGTCAGATTTCCGGATGATTTTATGTTTCAGCTTAGTAAAGAAGAATGGTTAGAGGTTATCACAATTTGTGATAACCTCCCACAGAATGCAAAGTATAGTCCATCTAGCCCATTCGCATTTACAGAGTACGGGGTAGTAATGTTATCAAGTGTTTTAAGCAGTGAACGTGCTATCAAAGTTAATATCGAGATCATAAGAATATTTACAAAAATCAGGAAAATCCTGTTAGATAATAAAGATGCTTTGATTAAAGTAGAACAATTTGAAAAACAGATGATTAAACAAGACCAGAAAATAGAGTTGTTATTTACATACCTTAATAAATTTATAGATAAGGAAGATACTCCGAGGGAACAGATAGGATTTAAAGTATCACATGGTGCCAAACATTAATTAATTGAAACATAATATGATTACCCGAAAAATCTGCGTACCTTCGCGCAAATTTTATGAAAAAGATCGTTGATTACAGGAAGTTATTGGGTGTACAGAAGGATACCGAATTAAAAGAACTAAAAACCATTTACAGGGGCTTAATGAAAGATTGGCATCCTGATAAGTTTCAGGATAGTGAAGAGGCGAAGTTAGAAGCAGAAACGAAAAGTAAAGAAATAATTGAGGCTTATCATTTTCTGGTTAGTATTGCCCCTGAAACATTAGCACTTTCACTTGACGAGTATACTCAAACTACTGCTACTTGCGGTATTGCTGATTATAACTGGGCAGGTTTAGTACTAACTGTTCATTTCCTTGATGGCAGTGCTTATGAATATTTTGGCGTACCTAAGGCGGTTTATGTGAAGTTAGTAAATGCTGATTCGCCTGGTAGGTTTGCACGCAGACATATTTTTGGATCTTTTCCTTACAGAAACATAGTAAAACTGGAAACAGCTTAAGTTAAAGCTGATATCGAATTTATAAAAATCGCTAACCTGAGCATAAAATTGTTAAGGTGTAGCGATTTTTGCTTTTTAAACGTTTTTATATATAACTTAAAGCATGGACATGAAAGTGTATTTTTTAGCAATTATTGCTTTTACAACTGTGGGCTTTTATGCCTGCGAGAAGCAAAAGTCTGATCCGAATATTGAGCAAAAAATAATTGGCAAGTGGGAACTTAAATCTTCAAGTGGTGGTTTTACTGGTAAAACTATACCTATTGAAGAGGGAAAAAGCTCAGTTTTAGCATTCAAATCTAAAAGTACCTACCAGCAGATTGAAAATGGTAGCGTAGTTAAGGAAGGGAAATATGTGCTTTCGGAAGTTAAAAGTATTTATTCAGGGCAACTGGAAACAGCAATATCATTTAATGAAACAGATCCCATCTCTAAAGAGCAAAGGAAATATGTACTTGGGTTGAGAAATGATTCCTTACTTATCAGCGATAACTATTATGACGGTTACAGCAAGTTCTATTTGAGGGTAAAATAATTCAATTTACTTTTATACCTTAGTTCCATACTATGGAACAATTCAATATATCCGGCTATAAAATGGAAGAAATGACTATTGATGCCGCAAAAGCGCAGATTACTTCAATTGTCTATTTTATCCCTTTTGTTATTTTATTTTGCCCACTTTACTATTTTTTGTGGGGTGACGGAACACTTGACCTATTCAAAAATTTATTTCCAAAGGAGATGAATGGTTTGCTGACAAGCGCAATCATGATTTTGGTAATACTTATAGGAATTGTGCTCCATGAATTAATTCATGGAATAACATGGTGCCTGTTTGCAAAGGAAAGATTTAAGTCGATTAAGTTCGGTGTAATCTGGAAAGCGGTTACGCCATATTGCCACTGTAAAGAGCCTTTAAAAATAAAACACTATATATTGGGTGCTATTATGCCTGCTATACTGTTAGGAATAATCCCTGTAATTTTAGCTTTAATTACCGGAAATATTCAGCTTTTTGCATTTGGTATGTTCTTTACCATGGCTGCCGGAGGCGATTTTATGATGATAAATATGATTAGAAAGTTGGATATGGAAACATTAGTACAAGATCATCCTTCTAAAATCGGATGTATTGTTTATAAAACCATATAGCATCAAATTTTGTATAGTATTTAGTAAACCCTCAATTTAAATTATGGTCATGAAAAAATCAGCACTTTATTTAGCACTTATAGCTTTGCCTTTGGCATTTAGCTGCAATCAGGGAGGAGATAAAAGCTCGGAACTAAAAGATAGTACAATGATTGATAGTGCAGACGCCCAAGTGAGCAATGAATGTTTTATTGCTATTGATGGGGTTGATACTGCACATTTAAATGTAATAACCTCTGGAAAGGGAAAAGTTACAGGTGGTTTGGTTATAAAGTATCATGAAAAAGCAACCAATGATGGCTTAATTGACGGAAAGTTTAGAGGTGATACCTTGTTTGTTGATTATACCTTTAAAATTGGCGAAAATAAAGCCATTTATAAAAACCCACTGGCATTGTTGAAAAAAGATGGTAAGCTGGTTTTAGGTGTGGGTCAGATTGAAACATCGTTAGGGAGATCATATTTTGTGAAGGGAAAACCGATTAACTTTGAAAGAGGTAGGTTTACTTTTGCCCCAACCGAATGTAAATAGATAAAAAGAAGAAGGCCCGAATCATGATTCGGGCCTTCTTCTTTTAAATTGATTTTATATTGGATTTATAAAGTGCGGATTTTGATGTTTCTCCACTGGCTAGATCCCGGGTGTTCCTGTAAAGCGATTTTGCCTTTTGCAACCTTAGCAAAGTCCGAGAACTCTTTGTTCTTGAATTTACTGTTGGCTACCATTTGGTTCCATTGGTCGCTACCTATTTGACCTTCAAATGTTTTGATGCCATTTAACCAGAAAGTAAGATGTCCTTTGTTTTGGATTAGTTTAACTTTATTCCATTCGCCAACTGGTACTGGTTTAGATACAGTTGCATCGCCAGACATGTCGTACAAACATCCTGCAAGGTGATTTTCTTTTTTGTTATCGCTAGCATCAATATTATCTAATACCTGCATTTCAGGGCCGGTAAGGTAAGTAGCTCCGTATTTTGGATCTTCCTGAATATCGAAGATGATTCCACTGTTACCACCTTTAGATATTTTCCACTCTAGGTTAAGTTCATAATTCTCATAAATGCCATCAGTAACAAGATCGCCTCCACCTGTCGACAAGGTAGGGTTAAAAACTATTGCTCCATCTTTAACCTCCCACTTTGCACCTGCTTCTTTTTTAAGATAGGTGTGCCATCCTTTTGTCGTTTTTCCGTCAAATAACAATTTCCAGCCAGCCTTTTTTTCTTCTTTTGAGAGCGTATTAGGTGTTTGAGCCATTGCAGTGGTAAATAAGAATGCAGAGGCTGCTAAAACGATTAATTTTCTTTTCATGAGTTTTTATTTTGAGTATGCTAATATAAGAATTAGCTTAAATAATTGAGTCTGTACTTCAAATTTATCAAACACTTTACATTGGGGGTCTGAGTAGGCCGGATATTGAAAAACACAAATACCCGATAAACTGTTATAGCTGTTGTAACGTATATTTCAATAAAAGCACAATGAAACTATTGTATCTGATTGTAGTTTTTTATTTTGCGGGCATTGGAACTGTAATTTCGCAAGCTGTAAATTCAGCTGCCAGAGATTCGTTGATTACACGCAGGTATTTACATAACAGGGAGTATAGCGACATTTATAAGGAAAACGGAGATTTGTCGTACATATCGCCAAGAGGGGAACTAGCCGGCCCCATTAAGTACATTATTAACGGCAGAATTACTAAAACTTATATGATACTTGCAATACCTGAATTGCCTGTAGCTTTTGCTATGGTGCCTGATTTTACGGTTAAAGTAATTGATGAAAGATCATCGGGTGTAAGAACTCCAAGCTTAAAATTGGGAGGAACTTTCTATTTCAGATTAAGTAAATCTGTTAGCAATTATAAATATGCAACATTAAAATTTACTCACCACTCGAACGGGCAGGATGGCGAAGCATTAGATAGTACTGGCAGGATAAATACCCGCGATGGTAATTTTAGTACCAATTACCTCACTATTGGTTATAATTCCGGAACAAAAACGAGTGCGGTAAATGCTGTTTCCTATTCATTTAATCATTATGCGGGTTTTGAATGGCATAAATGGTTTCATTACGAGAAAGCATTAACGCATGATTATGGATTTACAAGGATAATTTATGATTTTTCGCTTCGCAGGTATGTTAAAAAGAAAGAGAACTGGCGTAGTGATATTGGATTGAATTATGCCGTGAATGCAATGCAGAATTATGGGGCTTTGGCTATAAAAAAACGACTTAATATAGAAGGTTCATTTAATTACAGTTTTCCTTTTATGAATAATGTGTTTTTAATGGCTGCTGTTGGGTATTATGGAGAGGATCCGTATAATATTTATTACCGCAATAAGTATAGTTATTTGCGTTTGGGTGTATCGTCGGGGTTATAAGTGTTTGTACGCTTAGTCAATTTTTAAAATCAAGGTGGTGATAATTCTTATTAATTTCTAAATTGCCGACATGATCGATTATAAGATAGAAGCGGCAAAGGCAGCCCTGCCGTTTATTAAAACTGGCCAAATTGTAGGTTTGGGCGCAGGTACAACGGTATCTCATTTGGTGGATATGGTGAGGCAGAATGAGAATTTGGCTACAGGTGTTGTTTTTACTTCGTCGTCATTTAAAACCACTGCTTATTTGCAGCAAAGTGGGTTAAAGGTGCAATCGCCCTCATTACTTAAAAAAATAGATATTTATTTTGATGGCTGTGATCAGTTTGATGAAGGACTAAATGCTTTAAAAAGCGGAGGTGGTATTCATACTACTGAAAAGATACTGGCATCGATGGCTGCGGACTTTATATTGATAGGAGATGAGGGGAAATTTGTGTCGAAGCTGGATGCTACTTACCCACTGGTATTAGAGATATTGCCTGAGGCTTTGCAGATGGTATTAGGCAGATTGTCGTTTGAGTTTCCGGGAGCAGCCATAAAGCTGCGTATAAGTACCCAAAAAGACGGGGCTGTTATTTCAGATAATGGAAATTTGCTTGCCGATGTTCACTTTGCTGAATTGCCGGAATTAGAAAAGCTCAACGTTCAGATTAAAATGATACCTGGCGTTGTAGAGCATTCTCTGTTTTATAGAATTGCTACAAAAGCAATAATAGCAGGAAAAAGTGGAGTTAAAGTAATTACATTAAATTCATAATGGCATAGGCTTAGGCGTTTAATACTGCTAAAGGTGGGGTGTTTAATACTTTTCGGCTGCTTAATACACCAGTTAGTACAACCAAAAAGCAGATTAGCACAAACAATAACAATACTGGTAACAGTGAAGGGGTAAAGCTGGTATCAAAGCTAAACACCGCCAGTAGCCAGCTGCCTGCAAGTGCCAGAATTATTCCTGCACCGGCAGAGAATGCTCCAAGAAACAGGTACTCTATGGTGGTAATTGCCAGAATCTGTTTTCTGCTTGCTCCAAGAGTTCTGAGCAGTACACTTTCTCTTAAACGCTGTCCCCTGCTTGTAAGCACCGCAGAAATGAGCACTATCCATCCGGTTGCCATGCTAAAGGCAGCCATAAATTGTATTACGAAGCTTATTTTTGATAACAATTCATCTAAGGTTTTTAATATGAGCCCCAAATCTATTACGGATACGTTAGGAAATTTCCTAACCACAGCACTTTGGTAGTTAGCCGAAACATTGTTTGAGGTAATTCGAGTCATCAGTACATGAAACTGAGGAGCATCCTCTAACACGCCTGTTGGGAAAACAACTCTGAAATTGGTTTGCATCCGTGCCCAGTTCACCTCTCTTAAACTTCCAACAATGGTGGGGACCAATAATCCCTGAACATTAAAAACTATACTATCGCCAACGCCTACGTGGATGTTTCGGGCGTAACCTTCTTCTAAAGATACATAGACTTTTTCTTCTGGTTTTGCTTTGCCTTGCCATACACCTTTAATTACCTTTTCGGCTGAGGTAAGGGTGTCTTGAAAAGTTACCCTAAGCTCTCCTTGAAAGGCACGTCGGGAATCACCGGCAGTATCCTGAAGTGCTGTTTTTCCGTTGATTTTCTCAATTCTGACAGTTATAACAGGTACCTGGTTCATTACAGGCAATTTAAAATCTCTGGTTAGTGTGGCAATTGCCTCTTTCTGTTCGTTCTGAATGTCGAACAATATCATATTTGCCTGGTTGGCGGCAGAGGATATGGTTACCCTTTTTATTAAAATACCTTGCACAAAAAATAGTGTACAAATGAATGCTGTTGATAGACCTATGGATATGGTAAGCATAAGGGTTTGGTTGTTTGGCCGGTAGAGGTTTGCAAAGCCCTGCCTCCATAAATAACTGGAAGAACTTGGGATAAGCCTTTTAACCGTCCACATTAAGACCCTTGATAAGCCAAAAAGTAAGAGGAACGCAATTGATATACTTCCGGTAAATACTGCTGCCTGCATCCAGCTACTCATTTGAAATCTGGTAAAGGCCAACACAAAAAGCAGAATAAGCAGATATACAATCCATTTTAGCGGATCTTTGGGGTCGGTTGATTTTTCGAATGAATGCCTGATGGCATTTAAGGGAGAAATGATGCGTACCGAAAGCAATGAAGGTAAAGCAAATAAGACCGAAATGATTAAACCCAGGAGTACACCTTGCCCAATGGCCAGCCATGAAATTTGGATGGTGAGCTGAACAGGAATGAAATCTTTTAATACCAGAGGTAACGCAAATTGTATTATTGTACCTAATGCAGCACCTAAAACGGCACCGATAAAGCCTATAAAAACAATTTGGATAAGGTAAATTAAAAATGCTTCCCAGGCTTTTAAACCGAGGCATCGTAGGGTGGCTATGGAATTTAGTTTTTCGCGGATGTATACATGTATGGCGCTTCCAACACCTATACACCCTAGTAACAGGGCAATAAAACCTGAAAGTTCAAGGAACCGACTTACATCTCTGAATGATTTTCCGGTACTTTCTTTTTTAGATTCTACAGTTTCTGTATCAAGGTTTTCTTTATCGAGTAAGTGCTGGATTTTTTTTACCTGACCTGCTACTGCGGATGGTTTGTTGTACCTGTAATAGTATTTGTATTGGATTCTGCTACCTATTTTGGTTAATCCGGTTTGTTCCAGATATTTTAGGGGGATATAAACTACGGGTGCTACGGTGGCCGATATTCCGGTTTGTCCGGGTGCCTTATCCAGTACTCCGGCTATTAGGAAGTGAACTGAGCCAATTTTAATTGAATCGCCTGGTTTGGCATTGAATTGCAGCATTACTGTTTTATCAACCAATGCCCTGCGATCTTGCTGGAAGGTTGTGGCTGCATTTGCAGGAGTAGTTTCTATGGTGCCATAAAAGGGGTAGTTGCCTTCAAGGGCACGCACTTGTACCAATCTGCTGCCTTCATTTTTAAGAAAATAGATCATTGAAGCGAAGCTTCTTTCTGATGCTTTTTCATTTCCTAAGGTATCCAGTACTGCTTGTGTTTTTGCACTTACGGGCTTGCGTGCATGTATTACCAGATCTGCCCCGGTAAGGGTTTTTGCCTGATCGTCGATATCGCGTTGCATGTTATCTCTAAATGAATATACAGCTACTAAAGCGGCTATTCCCAGGATAATTGATGATACGAAAAGAAAGAGGCGGGATTTATTGCGGCGGGCATCGCGCCAAGCCATTTTAAATAGCCAGCCAATGTTTACAGATCTTTTAAGTACGGGGTTATTTTGTTGCATTTGGATCGTCTGAAATGATTACGCCACCTTTTATTTTTATTATCCTGTTTGTACGCATAGCCAGTTCCAGATCGTGCGTAACTATGATGAGTGTAGTGCCGGCATCTCTGTTCAGTTCAAACATTAGTTTTTCTATTTTTTCGCTGGTTTCAGCATCCAGGTTTCCGGTAGGCTCATCGGCAAAGAGTATAGCGGGTTTATTGGAAAATGCCCTTGCCAGTGAAACACGTTGCTGTTCGCCACCTGAAAGCTGAACCGGATAATGATGTGAACGCTCTGCAAGGCCCACTTTATCTAACAGATCCATGGCATGCGCCCGAATGTCTTTTTCTCCGCGCAGCTCCATTGGTACCATCACGTTCTCAAGCGCAGTAAGGGTTGGCATTAACTGGAAATTTTGGAATATAAAACCGATATAACGGTTGCGTACTGCGGCCCGCTGATCTTCGGTAAGCTCGTCTAATTTGATGCCATTTAACTTAACTGAGCCCGTGGTAGACCTATCTAACCCTGCACAAAGTCCCAGAAGTGTAGTTTTGCCACTGCCTGATGGGCCTGTTATGGCAAGTGTAGAGCCTCCTTCTACAGAGAAATTGACGTTGTTAAGAACTGTAAGTTCTTTTCCGGCGCTTTTATATATTTTGCTTACGTTTTCAATATGGAGTATGTTTTCTGAAGGCATATTATTAATAAATAGGTATTTTTATAGTTAAATATACGAGGCCTGGTAAGTAATGGCTAATTTTAGATTTATATTACATAGATATGTTACGTTTTAAAGCTTCAACCCTGATCATACTATTGTCAGTTGTATTGGCATCATGTGGAAATAACCAAAATAAACAGACTGATGAATCAAAGGCAAACCCTGCTGAGGCGGCTCCCGTGGCTACGGAGGTTTTGGTTAAAGAGAAAAATATTTTATTTTTTGGCACAAGTTTAACAGCGGGATATGGACTTGAACAAGGAGAGGCTTATCCGGAGCTTTTACAGAAGAAACTGGATTCACTTAAACTTCCTTATAAAGCAATAAACGGAGGATTAAGTGGAGAGACATCAGCAGCCGGGAAAAACAGAATTGATTGGCTGCTAAAACAACCTATAGCCGTTTTTGTGCTTGAACTGGGGGCTAATGATGGTTTGCGTGGAGTAGCTGTAAATGAAACTACTGCAAATTTGCAGGCTATAATAGATAAGGTTAAAAAGAAATACCCACAGGCGAAAATGATTTTGACCGGGATGGAAGTGCCACCTAATATGGGGGCTAAATATGCTTCTGATTTCAGGAACATGTTTAAGGAGCTTGCGGCTAAGAACGAAATGGTTTTTTTACCCTTTTTATTGGAGGGGGTAGCGGGAATTCCTAAGCTAAATCAGAACGATGGTATTCATCCTACTGCTGAAGGACAAAAGATACTTGCAGAAAACGTTTGGACGAAATTGAAAGGTGTGCTGTAATTAGTAAAGATTTTTTTTATTATCTTCATTATCTAATCAAATAGGAATAGTGTATGAACATAGTCGTTAAAATTTGGGTACGCAACCCGGAATGGTACTGTGATGAGCATCAAAATCCGGATCACCGAAAGGAATGGGAACAATTGAATGCTGCTAAAATTCCAAAACACTCTCATTGCGCAGCTTTTAAATTCTCTGAAGAAGTGACTGGGTATTCTAAAAAAGACACCAATACTTATGAACTGATAATTTCTGCCGAGGATGAAAGTCAGGAAAATTCGGCTGTTTTAGGTACCGTGGTGTTAGAAGATGTTCATGTAACTGAATTTAATCATGGAGAAGATAGTACCCCTGTTGTTATATCGAATGATATTATTCATGATATTGTTACTACTACGAAAGAAAGTGGAAAGATTTGCTGGAATTACTTTCTTAAAGAAAATATAGATATTTTAAATCTGGAGTCTAATATCTGGCTATCTGCGGCCCACAGGGATCAGATTCTAAAAGAGGTTCCCGGGCTTACGCTTGCCTGATTACTAATATTTTTAGCTATTAAATTGTTTAACTAAAAATATTAGCTTAATTTTGTCATGACCTAAATTTATTTGTCATGAGGGAAGGGAAGCAAATAATTCATATGGATCAGGACGCGTTTTTCGTGTCTGTAGAGATTAAAAAAGACCGCAGTCTTGCTGGAAAGCCTGTAATTATTGGCGGTACATCAGACCGTGGAGTGGTAACTTCATGTAGTTATGAGGCTCGTAAGTTTGGCGTACACGCAGCTATGCCAGCCAGGATGGCGAAAATGCTATGCCCACATGCGGTTTTTATTAGAGGGAACATGGATGCTTACTCAAAAGCATCTCATGAAATAACTGATATTATCAGAGAAAAGGTGCCCTTGTTTGAAAAAGCGAGTATTGATGAGCATTATATAGATATGACGGGTATGGACAGGTTCTATGGCTGCATGACTTATGCGCATGAACTTAGGCAAACTATTATCAAAGAATTGGGGCTGCCGATTTCTTTTGGGCTGTCGGTGAATAAAACAGTTTCCAAAATGGCTACAAATGAATGCAAGCCAAATGGTGAGAAGAATGTTGTAGCATCGGATGTGCAGCCGTTTTTAAATCCGCTTTCTATCAGGAAAATTCCGGGACTTGGTGAAAAGACTTTTATTAAGCTTAGTGACATGGGGATTAAAAAGATTTCTACATTGGCCCAGATCCATCCGGACCAGATGAGTATGCTAATGGGGAAAAATGGGTTGTCGTTACTTCAAAAAGCTAAAGGCATAGATAATAGTCCGGTAATTCCTTATGCCGAACAAAAAAGTATTGGTACGCAGTGTACATTTAAAGCTGATACTATAGATGTAAACATGATTAATAACCTGCTTATTTCAATGGTAATGGATATTGCATTTCAGTTGAGGGAAAAAAAGAAACTTGCTGCCTGTATTACCGTAACAATCAGGTATTCTAATTTTGAGGATGTTACCAGGCAGGCATCTATTCCTTATACTTCACTTGATAGTACACTTATTGAAAAGGCTAAAGAGCTTTTTAGACAGGTATATACCAAGAGGATGTTATTGCGGCTTGTTGGTGTACGTTTATCTAGTCTGGTAAACGGGTTTGAACAAATAGACATGTATAGTGAGTCGCAGGAGCAATACAGCCTGGTACAGGCAATGGATAGAATTCGCAAGCGCTTTGGAGAAAAGGCAATAACAAGGGCATCCGTTTTGGGTATTGATGTATAAGTTATGTATTTAAATGTTCATTCTCATTATAGTTTACGTTATGGCACTATGCCTATCGAGAAGCTTATAAAAGAAGCTGCCTTTTGTGGTGTTACACAAATGGCACTTACTGATATTAATAACTCTACAGGTATTATGGAGTTTATGAGGGGGTGTGATGAGCATGGGATTAAACCCATTGGAGGGATTGAATTTAGGCGAAATAAGCAATTACTTTATGTAGGGATTGCAAGGGATAAAGAGGGAATGAAAGAGTTAAATGATTTCCTGACCGAGCATAATCTGGAACAGAAGGAATTGCCCGACAAAGCAAAGCCCTTTAGATATGCAATAGTAATTTATCCTTATACAGATGATATTATCACTGGATCATTAAGAGAAAATGAATATCTGGGAATTCGCTTCGATGAATTGCACAGTTTGCATGGAAAGAATATTAGTAATGTAAAGGATAAACTGCTTGCATTACAACCCGTTTTTGTGGCTGATAGAATTGAATATCGTTTACACGAGTATTTAAGAGGAATAGACTTGAATACGTTGCTTACGATGGTTGTGCCTGAAGATAAATGTAGCAAGACCGATATGTTTTTGCCCCCGGGGGAATTGGAAGCAAAATTTAGTAAGTACGCTTTTATACTGGATAATACGCGGAAACTGATGGATGGCTGTAAGATGGACTATGAGAAGGGAAAAGTTCGCTTAAATAGGAAAACCTTTACAGGGAGTAAGAATGACGATAAATCATTGCTTGAAAAGCTGGCGATGGAAGGTATGGTATATCGTTACGGGAAGAGCAATAAAAAGGCATTAAAGAAGGTAGAGGATGAGTTGAAAGTGATTAATGACCTTGGATACTGTGCTTACTTTTTGATTACATGGGATATTATTCGTTATTCTATGGCTAAGGGATATTATCATGTGGGGAGGGGCTCTGGAGCTAATAGTACTGTAGCTTTTTGTTTGCGTATTACTGATGTAGACCCGTTGGAGCTTGACTTGTATTTTGAGCGTTTTTTGAATGCTCAACGTACTTCGCCTCCTGATTTTGATATTGATTATTCCTGGGACGAGCGTGAAGATGTACAGGATTATATCTTTAAGCGTTACGGGAAAGCACATACTGCGTTGTTAGGCACAATGAGCACCTTTAAAGATCGCTCGGTTATCCGTGAAATTGGTAAAGTAATGGGGCTGCCAAAAGCGGAGATTGATGGTTTTACAGATCCGGCTAAAGCTGAGGAAAATAGAAAGAACCCTACTTTTGAAAAAATCACTGCTATATATGGAATGATGAAGGAGATGCCGAATCAAAGAAGCATTCATGCCGGTGGTGTGCTGATCTCGGAAGAGCCGATTACCTATTACACTGCACTGGATTTACCACCCAAAGGCATGCCTACTGTACAATGGGATATGTACGAGGCAGAGGTTATTGGATATGATAAATATGATATTTTAAGCCAAAGAGGAATAGGACATATTAAGGAAGCAGTGAGGTTGATAGAGGAAAACCAGCAACGTAAAATAGATATCCATCAGGTAAAAGTGTTTATGAAAGATGCTAATCTGAATGACAAGCTAAAATCGGGCAATAGTATTGGGTGTTTTTATATAGAATCGCCTGCTATGCGACAATTGCTTACCAAGTTAGGCTGTGATAATTACATGACGCTGGTTGCAGCCAGCAGTATTATTAGACCAGGGGTTGCACAGTCGGGCATGATGAAGGCGTATATTCAGAATTTTCATGAGCCGGATAAAGTGCAATACCTGCATCCGGTAATGAAGGAACAGTTGCAAGAAACTTTTGGTGTGATGGTTTATCAGGAAGATGTAATTAAGATCTGTATTCATTATGCGGGGATGGATGGTACAGATGCCGATATTTTGAGGAGGGGGATGAGTGGGAAATATCGTTCGAAAATTGAATTTAATAGGCTGATAGAGAAGTTTCATGAAAGCGCTAAGGCTTTGGGGAGGCCAGAGGCTATTACAGCTGAGGTATGGAGGCAGGTGTTTTCTTTTGCGGGTTATAGTTTTTCTAAAGCACATTCGGCAAGTTTTGCAGTAGAGAGTTATCAGAGCTTATTTTTAAAAACTTATTACCCTCTGGAGTTTATGGTTGCTGTACTGAATAATTATGGCGGATTTTACACGCGATGGTTGTATGTTCATGAATTACAGAAAGCTGGTGCAAAGGTGCATTTGCCTTGTGTAAATATAAGTACGTCTGTAGTATCTATTACGGGAACGGATGCTTATTTGGGGCTTATTGGTATACAGGGGCTTGAAAATAAGTATATAGAACTAATTCCTGAAGAGGTTAGACGAAATGGTGTATTTACTGATCTCGAAGATTTTGTGAAACGTACAGGAGTGGGCTTGGAACAGGCAATTATTTTGATTAGGGTGGGGGCTTTAAGGTTTACAGGTAAGAGTAAGAAAACTTTGTTGTGGGAGGTGCATATGATGCTGAGCGGTAAGGCTAAGCCCCTTAATTATGCAGAACTTTTTCGTCTGGAAAGCAAACATTATACATTGCCGGAATTGGTTAATACCGAACTTGAAGATGCTTATCATGAGTTGGAACTGCTTGGGTTTCCTTTATCACTTTCGATGTTTGATCTGTTGAAAACCCCATACAGAGGAGATGTACGTACGAATAACCTGATTCAATATGTTGGACAAACAGTAAAAATGGTAGGGCTGTATGTCTGCGAAAAAACTGTACATACCAAAAATAATAAGAAAATGTGGTTTGGTACTTTCCTGGATGCAGATGGGAATTTCTTTGATACTACGCATTTTCCTAACAATACGCCTGTTTATCCTTTTAGGGGAAAGGGTTGTTACCTGATATTAGGGAAGGTAGTGGAGGATTTTGGTTTCCCAAGCGTTGAGGTAATCAGATTTGCAAAGCTGCCTATTGTTGATAATCCGGTGATGGCTTAATTTAGAGCGTAATTGATAAGATCTGGCAGATTTAATTAAATACAAAATTTGGAATTTTATTTTTTATGGATGATAACGCCAAACAAAAAATTGCTGTAAAGTTAATAGCCGGAAAAAGTGCGGAATGTATGATATTCTTTGTTTTTGAATTGGAAGAGTGAGACTTTTGTTAATAGAATTGTGCGCCTAAATTGTAGTCTCATAAATAAATTTTTGTTTAGCACTTTTCTTTAATTATGTCTATCTAGATTTGTAGACATGCTTATATTTGGTTTTTAGGCATTGTTGTTCCTGCATCGAACAGCAATGCCTTCTTTAAAAACTTGCTGCCGGGAATTTTTATCAGTTGTCTTGATTCAATTTGGAGGTATGTTTTGTATCCTTCATAAAAATATACACCACTAAGGAAATAAAAATACAAATGGTAATGTACCAATAATAGTATTCTTCATGGTGCCAGTTTTTTAATTGCAGGGCAATATATTCTGCAGATCCACCGAAAATAGCAACGGTTAATGCGTAAGGTAATCCAACACCAAGCGCTCTAACCTCTGCAGGAAATAATTCGGCCTTTACCACTGCATTTATACTTGTATAACCACTAACAATGATTAGCGCAATCATTAAAAGAAAAAATGCCTGCCATTGTGATGTGGTATGGCTTAGCGCGGTGAGTAATGGAACTGTACATACTGTACCTGATACACCGAAGGCTATGAGAAGTGGCCGCCTTCCTATTTTGTCTGATAGGGCTCCGAAGACAGGTTGTAAACATGCAAAGATGAATAGTGTTAAAAAAGACATCAATGTTGATTGTTCTTTTGTCATGTGAACAGTGTTGACCAGGAATTTTTGCATGTAAGTTGTGTAGGTATAAAAGGCCAGAGTACCTCCTAATGTGAGTCCTATTACTGTTATTACTGCTTTGGGATGTTTTAATAATTCTTTTATAGTTCCTTTTTTATCATCTTTTCGTTGCTTTTGGTTTTCGAATGCTCTTGTTTCGTCAAGGTTTTTTCTAAGGTAAAGTGCGACAATAGAAAGGATTGCCCCGAATATGAATGGGATGCGCCAACCCCATTCCTGAAGTTGATCTTCGGAGAGTAGTAATCTTTGCAGAATTAATTGAATGGCAAGGGCAAGTAATTGGCCGCCGATGAGGGTTACATATTGAAAACTGGAATAGAATCCGCGCCTGTTTTTTGTGGCCATTTCACTTAAGTAGGTTGCAGATACTCCATACTCGCCGCCAACGCTTAAGCCCTGAAGTAGTCTTGCTGTTAACAACACGATGGGGGCCATAATACCAATAGTTTTGTAGGTTGGAGTTAGCGCGATTAGAAAAGAGCCCAGCGACATTAATAATACTGAAAGTGTCATGGATTGTTTACGGCCAATACGATCGGCAATACGCCCAAAAATATACCCCCCAAGTGGGCGCATTAAAAATCCTAAAGCAAATATTCCTGCCGTATTTATTAGTTGTACAGTAGGATTGCCTTGTGGGAAAAAGGAAGCAGAAAAATAAATTGCGAAAGCAGAATAAGCGTACCAATCGTACCATTCTACAAGATTACCTATTGAACCGCCAAAAATGGCCTTTAGTCTTCTTGCCGAGATTTTGTCGTCATTTTTTACCATAGGTTTAATACTCAAATGTATGTAATATAATTATCATCGTAAGGATTTGAGGTTGTATGATGAATGAATTAATTTGTATCTTGTATTGTTTATTTTATACACTAAAGCAGTAAGTTATGAACCAAAAAGAAATCAACGACGAGTATGTTAATGCAGTTAACAAGATCGAGACTATTCTTAAATTCGATAAACACGTTTATCCTACGGCTACAGACTTTATAGGTCATCTTTTAAAACTATCTAAAAGCCATCATTTTGAAGTGTTGACAAAAGATGGCTCTAAGTTGGAAGACGCTATTAATGGATAGATAAAAACAGTTTCTAATATATAAAATGATAGCTTTGTAAGCTAGATTTTAATGATATGATTAGATATTGCTTTATACTGTTTATGATGATTCAATTGAACAGTTTTGCACAAGATTATAAGGCACAGATTGCAACTCACCGTGAAAATTACAAAGAAGATTTTTTGAAGGATACCCGTTCACCACTAAAGAAAGATGATCTAAAGAATTTACATTTTTTTGAGGCTGATAGTAATTATAGGGTAAGTGCTAAAATAGAGCTTTTGATGAACGAAACGCCGTTTCAAATGCCAACTTATACAGGCACAAGCAGGGAGTATATCCGTTACGCAATCCTTGGTTTCAAATTAAATGGCGAACCTCAGAAGCTCACTATATATAAGAGTATTTCGTTATCTAAAATTGCGGAATATAAGGACCATTTATTTTTGCCATTTACTGATGAAACCAATTCTGAGGAATCATATGGCGGTGGAAGATATATTGATCTAAGCAGCCAAGATATTAAAGGGAATTTTATTGAAGTTGATTTTAATAAGGCGTACAATCCTTATTGTGCTTATAGCGATGGTTATCAATGTCCTAAACCTCCGGCAGAAAATGACCTGAAACTTAAGGTTAAAGCTGGTGAAATGATTTATACAGGAGATAAAAAGCATAAGTAATTATTTTTTTATTTTAAAAAACAGACTGCCATAGGGTTGTCAGTAGGGGTAGTTTTCTTTGTATAAGAAATAAGATTAACTACTAAAAACACTACATTATGACTACGATTAACACAGCCACGGAGACAATTTTAGCACCTTTATTTATTAACTCTAATGACCTTTTAAACCATTGGCAGGGACACCGCAGAGTAACAAGACGTGTAATTGAGGCTTTTCCGGAAGATGAATTATTTAATTATTCTATTGGTGGAATGCGGCCTTTCGCAGGTTTGATTAGTGAAATTACGAGTATGTCTGGTCCGGGAGTAAAAGGTATTGCTACTGATGAGTGGACAACTATTAATGAAATGGATCATCATACAGGAAAGACTGAGGTGAATTCAAAGGATGCATTGTTGATGGAATGGGATAGGATTACTGATGAGATTAATACTTTTTGGGCACAGATTCCTACTGAGAAATTTCAGGAAGTAGTATTGGCTTTTGGTCAATATGAGGGGGAGGCATATGGAATTATCCTTTACTTTATTGATAACGAGATTCACCACCGTGCACAGGGTACTGTTTATCTGCGCAGTTTAGGTATTGAGCCACCTGCATTTTGGAACAGAGATTAATTGCCTAAATTGCATGCATGGAAAAAATCTATGGTGATCATGTAAATCTTTTAACTATACCCGGTGAAGCATTTTTTCATCCGGGTTTTTTTATGGAGGATGATAGCTATATGTATCTGGATAGGTTAACAGAAGAGGTTGAATGGAAACAGGAACCCATAAAGATTTTCGGAAAAACTGTTCTTCAGCCTCGCTTTACTGCCTTTTATGGCAACGATGATGTAAGTTATACTTATTCTGGTATTACCATGAATGCTTTGCCTTGGAC